>NZ_JAHUTS010000030.1:0-55350 GCF_019209835.1 Enterovibrio paralichthyis
CCGCCATTCCCTGGTTCGAATCCAGGTACCCCAGCCATATTTCAGGTTGGCTACGTAGCTCAGTTGGTTAGAGCACATCACTCATAATGATGGGGTCACAGGTTCGAATCCCGTCGTAGCCACCACTAATACTGAAAGTCTTGAGACTTTCGGCCAGATAAGAGACACTACCAAATCTCGGAAAGCGAAGGCTTTCAATCTGGGAAACAAAACAAATGCGATGGTGGCGGAATTGGTAGACGCGCTAGCTTCAGGTGTTAGTGTCCTTACGGACGTGAGAGTTCAAGTCTCTCCCTTCGCACCAAATACCTTGCTCGAAAGAGGGTCAGACAAGGCTAAAAACTGACGACAATTAGGATTGCGATGGTGGCGGAATTGGTAGACGCGCTAGCTTCAGGTGTTAGTGTCCTTACGGACGTGAGAGTTCAAGTCTCTCCCTTCGCACCAATCCTCCTTGCTCGAAAGAGAGTCAGACAAGGTTAAAAACTGGCAGACAATCAGGTTTGCGATGGTGGCGGAATTGGTAGACGCGCTAGCTTCAGGTGTTAGTGTCCTTACGGACGTGAGAGTTCAAGTCTCTCCCTTCGCACCAAACCTTCTTGCTCGAAAGAGAGTCAGACAAGATTAAAAACTGACAAACAATACGGTATGCGATGGTGGCGGAATTGGTAGACGCGCTAGCTTCAGGTGTTAGTGTCCTTACGGACGTGAGAGTTCAAGTCTCTCCCTTCGCACCAAATCTTTGCTGAATAAGCAGAGTACAATTGGGGTATCGCCAAGCGGTAAGGCAGCGGCTTTTGATGCCGCCATTCCCTGGTTCGAATCCAGGTACCCCAGCCATATTTGAAAGCTCGCTTTTTAGCGGGCTTTCCTCGTTTCTGAACCCCATAAATTTCCCACAACGGTTACGTGGTTGAAAGCCGCGCCAATCCCTGTACGCTTGAGTAAAGCCTCTAATGGATTGAGCAGTCATGGCAAACCTTACCTCGCCGATAAAACACCAGATTTATCTTTCTCTCCCCGAAGATATCTATACCCCGCTCGCACCACGTAGGGTCGAAGCCCCGGCAATGTTGGCACTCAATCATGATCTGCTAGATGAGTACGGCCTCAATTCGGATTGGTTTGAAAGCGCAGAAGGTATCCATGCGCTGGCAGGTAACAGTGACTATCCCGATGCCAATCCCATCGCCATGGCCTACGCTGGTCACCAGTTTGGATACTATTCACCGCTTTTAGGTGATGGACGCGCCCATATGCTGGGACAAATTCAAAAACCGGATGGCAAGTATGTCGATGTGCAGCTCAAAGGCTCAGGCAGAACCCCTTATTCTCGTGGCGGTGATGGACGTGCCACTGTGGGAGCCGTGATCCGCGAATACCTTATCAGTGAAGCCATGGCAGGTCTTGGTATTCCAACGACGAGAACGCTTGCGATCCTCGCTACTGGAGAATCAGTGATGCGCGAATACCAGATGGTGCCGGGTGGTATTCAGGTGAGAACTGCAAGCAGTCACATCCGCGTAGGCTCATTTCAGTATGCCTATGCTAAGCTGGGCGAGCATGGTGTCAAAGCCCTTGCCGATCACTTGATTGAACATCACTTCCAGAATCTCACAGCACGTGATGACAAATATCCCGCCCTGCTGGAAGCGATTGCTGTCCGGCAGGCAAACCTTATCGCCCAATGGATGCTGGTCGGCTTTATCCACGGCGTGATGAACACGGACAATATGTCGCTGGTTGGCGAAACCATCGATTTTGGCCCCTGTGCATTTATGGATGAGTTCAAGGCCGGGAAAGTGTTCAGCTCGATTGACCGCGACGGACGCTATGCCTGGGATCAGCAAGCTAATATCGGTTACTGGAACCTCTCACGCTTTGCAGAAACCTTGCTACCACTGTTTGATGCAGACTCAGACAAGGCAGTCGCGTTGGCAGAAGAGAAACTCGGCACTTACATATCAACCTTCCAAATTGCATTTCATCATGGCTTGATGCAAAAGCTGGGGATCATGGCGACCAACAAAGACGCTGACGATCTGGTCAACCAGACCTTGCCGCTTCTGGAATCGGAGAAAATCGACTTCACCCAGTTTTTCGATACGCTGACACGCGTGGCTCAAGGTGACAACGAAACAGAGCTACTTGCACTGTTCACCCATCAGCAAAATGGCGAGGCCTGGCTGGCTAACTGGAAATCAGTCAGGGATGAAAATGAAGAGACAGTGGCGGCGATGCAAAAAGCCAACCCTGCACTCATTGCCCGAAACCACCAGGTAGAAAAAGCGATCGAAGATGCAATGGAAAGGAACGACTTTTCGCTATTCCACCGACTGGCAGAAGCACTGAAAACGCCTTTTACCGTCAGCGCAGAAAACCGGGATTTGCAAACACCACCAGCAACGGAAGAACGTGTGCTAAGAACATTCTGCGGTACTTGACATGTCCCCCCCTTTCCAAGGGGAGGGCTAGGGTGGGGTTTGGCTCTTAGAAAAGCAATATCCCTCTCTCGCATACTTGAAAGAGAAGGAGAAATATCTCAAAGGCCCATGGCGTATTTCAGCACCTGGACTTTGATGGGCCCGCTGCTTTCCGCCAGCTTCAATCCGACATTCCGCAATAACTTAAGCGGCGCAATTTCATTGCTGAATCCACCATAGAACACATCCATCCCGGTTTGCATGATGAGATTATCCGGCTTGCGTTTACGCTCGTAGGCCGCCAGCACATCATCGCTCAGCCATTCAATGCCCGCATCGGCCACAACATCCAGCAATGCATCCACATCTTTAAAGCCGAGGTTTACGCCCTGCCCTGCCAATGGGTTGATGGTGTGGGCTGCGTCCCCCAACACCACGACGCCTTTGTTGAAATATCGCTGGGCATGACGGCGGGTCAGTGGGAATGCTCCCTGGCGGATGACTTCAATATCCCCTAACTCTTTCGGGAAATGCTGCAGGATTTCGCTACGCAGCGCTTGCGGTGACATTGCGCAAAGCTGTTTGATGCGGGACGGACTATCATACCAAACCAAAGATCCCTGGTGACCCGGAAGCGGCAGGAAGGAGCGCGGGCCATCCGGTGTAAACCACTGCCAAGTGATATCCTGCTGTGGCAACTCAGTTTTCACATTCACCAACATACAGTGCTGGCGGTAATCCCAGGCAGTCACACCAATCTTGGCGTAATCGCGCACACGGGAATTTGCGCCATCGGCACCAACCAGCCAGCGGCCGTGCAGTATGGTGCCATCATCAAGCTCCACGATGTGGCCTTGGCTATCAGGTAACATAGCCAGAATGTTGGCAGGGCAAGTTACTTCAAGGTTCTCCTGTGCCTCACAGGCTTGCCACAACGCGAGTTGGAGCACACGGTTTTCGACGATAAACCCTAGCTCAGACAAATCCATGCTGTCTGCGCTGAAGCGGATGCGGCACTCAGGATGCTCCCAGGTCTCCAGGCGACGATACGGGCAAAGGCGCATGCCAAGCACACTGTCCCATACTTTAAGGGATTTCAGCAGGGCGACAGATGCAGGCGAGATCGCGGATACACGCAAATCCATCGGCTGCTCAGGGTCAAAAGGTTTTGGTGCTGCACGCTCAACCATGGCAACACGCTTGCCCTGTTTCGCCAGCCCCAGCGCCGTGGCCGCGCCAACCATGCCTCCGCCGACGACAATAATATCGAATTGTTTCATAACACAATCTCTTACAATGCTGTGGTTATTCTACCGTTAACCCTCTCGATTGCGACTGCTGAAGCCGCGTCTTTCCTCAATTCCTACAAAAAATTTGGGGAGAAGGTGCACTGGTCACAGAATGACTTACGCAGTACAATACGCGGCTAATCGCTGGCCTGACCTAGCGCCGCATGGCGCAGCGCCAAAAAGATCATAGATTTTCGGCTGATTTTTCAATGGGTAACCTTTACATGGTTGCTCTTTTATTTTGCTCAGCCGAAACACGTAAAACGTTAATTATGAGCAATGAGTTACATGGCTAAGAAACTGCTGATCAAAACCTGGGGCTGCCAGATGAACGAATACGATTCATCAAAAATGGCAGATCTGCTCAACGTAGCCGGTGGCTACGAGCTGACCGAGGAGCCGGAAGAGGCGGACGTACTGCTTCTGAATACCTGTTCCATCCGTGAAAAGGCTCAGGAAAAAGTGTTCCACCAGCTGGGTCGCTGGAAAAACCTCAAGGATCAGAAGCCAGGCCTGGTGATTGGTGTTGGCGGCTGTGTTGCCACCCAAGAAGGTGATCACATCCGCGAGCGTGCACCTTACGTTGACGTTATCTTCGGCCCACAAACCCTGCACCGTCTGCCTGAGATGATCAAGCAATCCCAGCAGAACGAAGCACCGGTGATGGACATCTCTTTCCCTGAAATCGAGAAATTCGACAGCCTGCCTGAGCCACGTGCTGAAGGCCCAACGGCGTTCGTTTCTATCATGGAAGGCTGCTCAAAATACTGTACTTACTGCGTGGTACCTTACACCCGCGGTGAAGAAGTGAGCCGTCCGCTGGATGACGTGCTGTACGAAATCGCCCAACTGGCAGAGCAAGGCGTACGTGAAGTAAACCTGCTGGGACAGAACGTTAACGCATACCGTGGTGACACCCACGACGGTGAAATCTGCACATTCGCAGAGCTGCTGCGTTACGTCGCGGCAATCGACGGTATCGACCGTATCCGTTACACCACCAGTCACCCGATTGAATTCACTGACGACATCATCGAAGTGTACAAAGACACCCCAGAAGTGGTGAGCTTCCTACACCTGCCAGTTCAGAGCGGTTCAGATCGTATCCTGACCCTGATGAAGCGTCCACACACGGCGATCGAGTACAAATCGAAGATCCGTAAACTGCGTGAAGCACGTCCTGATATCGCGATCAGCTCTGACTTTATTGTTGGTTTCCCGGGTGAAACCGATGCCGATTTCGAAGCCACCATGAAGCTTATCCGTGACGTGAACTTCGACATGAGCTTCAGCTTTATCTTCTCACCTCGTCCGGGCACGCCAGCGGCAGATTACCCAGACGATACCCCTGAGCAGGTGAAGAAAGAGCGTCTGTACGAACTGCAACAGCAAATCAATGCGCAGGCGATGATTTACTCACGCCAGATGCTGGACAGCGAGCAACGTATTCTGGTTGAAGGCCCGTCGAAGAAAAACCTGATGGAGCTGCGTGGCCGTACCGAAAACAACCGTGTGGTGAACTTCGAAGGCTCTGCAGATTTGATCGGTCAGTTTGTTGATGTAAAAATCACAGAAGTACTGCCAAACTCCCTGCGTGGTAAACTGGTGCGTACCGAGAAGGATATGAATCTGCGTGTGGCGGTATCGCCGGCAGAGATGATGGCAAAAACACGCAAAGAAGATGATCTTGGCGTAGGCGTGTATACTCCGTAGTAGAGATCGGAGGCCATTTTGCCATCCTGAGCTCCGCAGTGGCGGAGGTTAACTCACGTTATCGGCGTCCTATACAGACGCCGATAACCATTGCGAGGAAGCATTGAACAAAGTCATTACTTTAGAAGTATCGCTGGAACCAGCGGATAATTCACGCCTGGCCAGTCTGTGCGGCCCTTTCGATGACAACATCAAACAACTCGAACGCCGTCTGGGTGTGGAAATCAACCACCGTAGCGGTCACTTTGCCGTCGTCGGCAAGCCTCACACAGCCACTGCTGCTGTCGATATTCTCAAACGCCTTTATGTTGAAACTGCCCCGGTAAAAGGCAATTTCATCGATCTCGAACCTGAGCAGGTTCACCTTGCCATTAAGGAAAGCGGTGTTCTGGAACAAAACACCGAGTCGTCGATTCCTTATGGCAAAGAGATCAACATCAAAACCAAAAAAGGTGTGATCAAGCCGCGTACTCCGAACCAGGCGCAATACATTACCAATATGGTGACTCACGACATCACCTTCGGTATTGGCCCTGCCGGTACAGGTAAAACTTACCTTGCAGTAGCCGCTGCGGTTGATGCGCTTGAGCGCCAGGAAATCCGCCGTATCTTGCTGACCCGTCCAGCGGTTGAAGCCGGTGAAAAGCTGGGCTTCCTGCCAGGCGACCTGAGCCAGAAAGTCGACCCTTACCTGCGCCCGCTCTACGATGCCCTGTTTGAAATGCTGGGCTTTGAGCGCGTTGAGAAGCTGATTGAACGCAACGTTATTGAAGTGGCACCGCTGGCTTATATGCGCGGCCGTACCTTAAATGATGCATTCATCATTCTTGATGAGAGCCAGAATACTACTGTGGAACAGATGAAAATGTTCCTCACCCGTATCGGCTTTAACAGCCGTGCGGTTATTACCGGTGACGTCACGCAAATCGACTTGCCACGCAACGCCAAATCCGGCCTTCGCCATGCGATTGAAGTGTTGGCTGACGTGAATGAGATCAGCTTTAACTTCTTCCAGGCAGACGATGTGGTACGTCACCCTGTGGTTGCACGTATCGTTCAGGCTTATGAGGTATGGGAAGCCGAAGACTCCCGAGCCCGTAAACAAGCGGAAGAGCGTCGCCGACAAGAACGTGAAGCGGCATTAAATGTGGCACCTACGCCAGAAGAGAAGCAATCTTAAATGCAATATTTCGTTGATCTTCAAATCGCAACACAAAACACCGATAATCTGCCTACTGAGGAGCAGTTTAATCAGTGGTTTGAACAAGCGGTGAAATCCTTCCGCGAACAGGCAGAAGCGACTATCCGTGTTGTGGACGAATTTGAAAGCCAGTCACTGAACCGTGACTACCGCGGCAAAGACAAGCCAACCAATGTGCTGTCTTTCCCGTTTGAAGCACCTCCGGGTGTGGAGTTAGATCTGCTGGGCGACCTGATTATTTGCCGTCAGGTTGTCGAAAAAGAAGCAGAAGAGCAGAATAAAGACCTCTTTGCCCACTGGGCACACATGGTTGTACACGGCAGTCTCCATCTGCTAGGTTATGACCATATCGATGATGAAGAAGCCGAGGAAATGGAGTCTCTTGAGATTTCAATTATGAACGCGCTGGGATTTGAAAACCCATACGCGGCGGACTTCATCTAAATATCAACGTTGTAAATATTGAGACAATGAACGAAGACAACTCACAAAGCTCTGAAGGTCCGAGTAGAAAGACCTTCTTCGAACGTTTAGGACAGCTCTTTCAGGGTGAGCCGAAAGACCGTCAGGAACTGGTAGATGTATTCCGTGATTCGGAACAGAACGATCTGATCGACCACGATACACGGGATATGCTTGAAGGCGTGATGCAGATTTCTGAAATGCGCATTCGAGACATCATGATTCCGCGTTCGCAGATGGTGACCATCGAACGCTCACAACCTCTGGAACAAATCATTGCCATCATTAATGACGCCCAGCACTCACGCTACCCGGTGATCAGTGATGACAAAGACCACGTAGAAGGCATTCTGCTGGCCAAAGATTTGCTTCGCTACCTGATCCCAGACAGTGAACCCTTCGACATCGACAAAGTGATCCGCCCTGCTGTGGTAGTGCCGGAAAGCAAGCGTGTTGACCGTCTGCTGAAAGAGTTTCAGGAAGAGCGCTACCATATGGCGATTGTTGTCGACGAGTTCGGCGGCGTATCTGGCGTGGTAACCATTGAAGATATTCTTGAGGAGATCGTCGGCGATATCGAAGACGAATACGACGACGAAGAAGAGCAGGAAATCCGCCAGCTCAGCAAACACACGTTCGCCGTGAAAGCGCTGACCACGCTGGAAGACTTCAACGAGAAATTCGGTTCTCAATTCAATGACGATGACATCGACACCATCGGTGGTTTGGTCATGACTAGCTTCGGTCACTTGCCAACCCGTGGCGAAGAAGTGGACATTCAAGCGTTTCATTTCAAGGTCACGGCAGCCGACAGTCGACGCATTATCCAGTTGCAGGTTACTATTCCGGATACGACTGCAGAGGAAACGGCATAAACGTCAAATGCTAACAAACATTACTTCTAAGCGGCCCCAAGCATTCATGCGGATCTTCGGGGCCGCTTTTTCTGGTGCCCTCGCCACGTTGGCTTTTGCACCCTACGGATTCTGGCCGGCGATGCCTGTGGCATTGGTGGCACTTCTTCTTCTTATTTATCAGCAAGCGCCGAAACGCGCTGCCTGGCTGGGTTTCTTCTGGGGGCTGGGACAATTTAGCACCGGTGTCGGCTGGGTTTACGTGGTTATCGACAAATTCGGTGGCATGCCTACCGCAGTCGGCCTTACGCTCATCGCCCTGCTGGTGATGTATCTGGCGTTTTATCCCGCACTCTTCGCCTATATCCTACAGAGAGTAAATCTGACTCCGGCACTGCGCTACCTGTTGCTTGCCCCTTCTCTTTGGCTGGTTATTGACTGGTTCCGTGGCTGGTTCCTGACAGGCTTCCCTTGGCTTTGGCCGGGCTACAGCCAGATTGACGGGCCGCTGGCTTCGTTTGCCCCCATGTTTGGCGTACAGGGTATTACCCTTGCGCTGTTGATAATTTCCGGTTCTATTGCCATCGCCCTGCTGCAACGCAACATCAAGGCGCTTGTGCCAGCTTTGGTCGTGACATTAGTTGCGACGGTTTCGTCCTTTATACCTTGGGTGCAGGAAACCGGCAAAAGCGTGGATGTGGCCATGGTGCAAGGCAATGTACCACAGGAGTTGAAATGGCTACCTAGCCAGCGTTGGCCTACCTTGCTGACCTATCAGGACATGACGCGCCAGAACTGGGATGCCGATATTGTTATCTGGCCGGAAGCTGCGATCCCCGCTTTGGAGCGCGACTTACCAGACTTTCTTTCACGTTTGGACAGTGCTGCCATCAACAATGACACTGCGGTGGTTGCCGGTGTATTGGATCAGAATGAGAAAGGCCAGTTCTACAACAACGTGATTACCCTGGGTGAAAACGGCGAGGCGGGCTACAGCTACCCGTCACCACAAAGCTATAGCAAACATCACCTGCTGGTCTTTGGTGAATTTGTGCCGTTTGAGGATCTGTTAAGACCTTTGGCACCGCTGTTCAACCTGCCAATGTCATCATTCAGCCGCGGTGAGTACACCCAGCCAAATATCGATGCCAAAGGCTACCAGCTGGCACCGGCCATCTGTTATGAAATCGCCTTTAGCGATCAGGTGCGCCAGAGCTTGACGCCGGATTCAGACTTTATCCTGACCTTGTCCAACGATACCTGGTTTGGCCGCTCAATTGGCCCGCACCAGCATCTGGAAATTGCCCGCATGCGCGCACTGGAAAACGGCAAGCCCGTGCTTCGTTCAACCAACACTGGGCTGACCGCAGCGATAGGATACAAAGGCGATATCATTGCTACCGTGCCGCAGTTTGAAACTGTGGTGCTTCGCGCTGATGTACCGACGACAGTAGGCCAAACCCCTTACACCCTGTTTGGCGACTGGCCATTATATGGATGGGTAGTACTGTCAGGGCTGGTATTGATTGTGTTAGGGCGCAGTCAAAAATTGTCGAGTTCGTCGAAGTCGCAATTATAAGAGCGAACAGTGGTGCAAACATTGTGTCTACTTAAGAGGCTGAATTCCCATTTCAGCCTTTTTTTCAAGGAGATTCCTATGCGCGCCTTAACCCGATTATTTGCTATCCCGCTAATCCTTTTTTCATCCGTATTCTCCACGACCGTCGCAGCCGAGCCTGATGCCGAACTGTTTGCTGATGCGCGGGCAGCGCTTGCCAACTTCCACCGCTTCGATCAGGTGAAGCCCTTTTTTGAAAAAGCGTATGGCTACGCCGTATTCCCATCTGTCGGCAAGGGGGGATTTTGGGTTGGCGGTGCTTACGGAAATGGGCTTGTCTACCAGGGCAGCCGGACTGTCGCTCAGGCAGAACTCATCCAGCTTTCAATTGGATTCACCTTCGGCGGCCAGGCATTCAGTGAAATCCTTTTCTTTGAAGACAAAGCAACATTCGACAGCTTTATGTCAGGCAGTTTCGAATTGGGCGCACAAGCTTCAGCCACTGCCCTGACAGAGGGTGCCGCGGCTTATGCGGGCACCACAGGCACGTCAGCCAATGCAGGCAATCACCAATCCAAGGCTTACTACATCAATGGTATCGCCATCTTCACCCAAGCCAAAGGCGGCTTAATGGTGGAAGCGGCTTTAGCCGGTCAGAAGTTCAATATCGAACCGTTAGGGAATTAGGGGAACTGGGTCCTGGGTCCTGGGTCCTGGGTCCCAAAATACCAGTCGCCCCTGGTAAATCTCGTTATGCTGGAAACGGTTTGCGGCTAAATCGCTTGTTTCCGCATTTCACGCAAGACCGGAGCACATCCACATGATTGTGTTCCGTCTGATTGCCGCATTTTTCGCAAATCAAGATTCCGAGCCCGACGACTTCACCGGCGTTGTATACGCCATGATGCTGAATATCCTGCAGTACCTCCCGCCATTCCAGTTGGGTTTTATCGGTAATTTCCGCGAGTTGCTCCCACAGGGAATTGGCAATTAAATCGCGGAACACACCGCCATCGTCAGCACTGCTTTGGGGCTCATCATAACGCTCTCCGAACTCCTGAACATCGCGTTTCAGATAAGCTTCTATCAACGCCAACTCATCTTTGGTCATATCTGACGCTGCTTTTACGTACCGTTCCGACAGGTCAACCCATCGTTGTAGCTCTTCGGGACTGTGCTTTAAGGCTTCGCTGATCCGCTCCACCAGCACTTTGTACTCCGGTTTTTGCTCTGACATAGGCCACCTCTGCATTCAAGTGTTGTTGCGCCTTCTACCTTTAGTTATTCTATGTCGATTATTTTGGTTCATTTTATACCTATCTCACAAATTCCCGGATGTCATCGATGCAAGAACAATACCGTCCACAGGACATTGAACCTAAGGTTCAGGCTGATTGGGACAAGAACAAAACTTTCGTAGTTCAAGAAGATCCAAACAAAGAAAAGTTTTACTGCCTCTCTATGTTCCCGTACCCAAGTGGTCGTCTGCACATGGGTCACGTGCGTAACTACACCATCGGTGACGTAATTTCCCGCTACCAGCGCCTGCAAGGCAAAAACGTGATGCAACCAATCGGTTGGGATGCGTTTGGCCTGCCAGCAGAAAACGCAGCGGTTAAGAACAAGACCGCGCCAGCACCTTGGACTTACGAGAACATTGAATACATGAAGAACCAGCTGAAACTGCTGGGCTTCGGCTACGACTGGGACCGTGAATTCGCGACCTGTACGCCAGAATACTACCGTTGGGAACAAGAGTTCTTTACCAAGCTTTATGAGAAAGGCCTGGTTTACAAGAAGACCTCTTCTGTTAACTGGTGTCCAAACGACCAGACTGTTCTGGCGAACGAGCAGGTTGAAGACGGCTGTTGCTGGCGTTGTGACACACCTGTTGAGCAAAAAGAGATCCCACAGTGGTTCATCAAGATCACCGCTTACGCGCAAGAGCTGCTGGACGACTTGGATAAACTGGATGGCTGGCCAGAAATGGTTAAGACCATGCAGCGTAACTGGATTGGCCGCTCTGAAGGCGTAGAGCTGAAATTCCAGGTGGCTGGCGAGAGCGATCTGGAAGTCTACACCACCCGTCCAGACACCCTGATGGGCGTGACATACGTAGGCATCGCCGCAGGTCACCCACTGGCGACCAAAGCTGCAGAGAACAACCCTGAACTGGCTGCGTTCATCGAAGAATGTAAAAACACCAAGGTTGCTGAAGCTGAGCTGGCGACCATGGAGAAGAAAGGCATGGATACCGGCCTGAAGGCGATCCATCCTCTGAACGGCCGTGAAGTGCCAATCTTCATCGCGAACTTTGTTCTGATGGACTACGGCACAGGCGCAGTGATGGCAGTACCAGGGCACGACCAACGTGACTTCGAGTTCGCGACCAAATACGGTCTGAACATCGAGCCAGTGATTCTGGCAGAAGACGGCAACGCACCTGACATTTCTGAAGCAGCACACACTGAGAAAGGTGTTCTGTTCAACTCGGGTGAGTTCGATGGTCTGAACTTCGAACAAGCATTCGACGCAATTGCAGCCAAACTGGAAGCTGAAGGTAAAGGTCACAAGACCGTGAACTTCCGTCTGCGCGACTGGGGTGTATCCCGTCAGCGTTACTGGGGCGCACCAATCCCGATGGTCACCACCGAAGACGGTGAAGTACATCCGGTACCGGCCAACCAACTGCCAGTGATCCTGCCAGAAGACGTGGTGATGGATGGCGTGACAAGCCCAATCAAAGCGGACAAGGCTTGGGCAGAGACCACCTACAACGGTCAGCCAGCGCTGCGCGAAACTGACACCTTTGATACCTTCATGGAATCAAGCTGGTACTACGCGCGTTACTGTTCACCAAAAGCTGATGAGATGCTGGACTCAGACGCAGCAAACTACTGGCTGCCAGTTGATCAGTACATCGGTGGTATCGAGCACGCATGTATGCACCTGCTCTACTCACGCTTCTTCCACAAACTGCTGCGTGACGCTGGCATGGTGAACAGTGACGAGCCATTCAAACGCCTGCTGTGCCAAGGCATGGTGCTGGCGGATGCGTACTACTACAACAACGACAAAGGCGCGAAGATTTGGGTTTCGCCAACGGAAGTGACCGTTGAGCGTGACGAAAAAGGCCGCATCACAAAAGCTGTCGACACCGAAGGTAACGACGTAGTTCACTCAGGCATGACTAAGATGTCTAAGTCGAAAAACAACGGTATCGACCCACAGGAGATGGTGGACAAATACGGTGCTGACACCGTTCGCCTGTTCATGATGTTTGCCTCACCGGCTGACATGACGCTGGAATGGCAAGAGTCTGGCGTTGAAGGTGCAAACCGCTTCCTGAAGCGTGTCTGGAAACTGGTATTCGAACACACTGCGAAAGGCGACGTTGCCGCATTGGATGCAGCGTCACTGAACGCTGACCAGAAGACACTGCGTCGTGAAGTGCACAAGACTATCGCCAAAGTAAGCGATGACATTGGCCGTCGTCAGACCTTCAACACCGCAATTGCGGCGATTATGGAACTGATGAACCGTCTGGCAAAAGCACCTCAGGACAGCGATGCTGACCGTGCGATTCTTGACGAAGCACTGAAAGCCATCGTTGCGATGCTGTACCCTATCACCCCGCACATCAGTACTGAACTGTGGGCTGCACTGGGTCAAGCTGACATCGACAATGCGCTGTGGCCTGTTGCCGATGCAGAGGCAATGGTTGAAGACGAGAAGCTGATCATCGTTCAGGTGAACGGTAAGCTTCGCGCCAAGATCACTGTTGCGGCTGACGCAGCAAAAGATGCAGTAGAGACGATGGCGCTGAACGACGAACACGTTGTGAAGCACACAGAAGGTAAAACCGTGCGCAAAGTGATTTATGTGCCGGGTAAACTGGTTAACATCGTTGCTAACTAATACAGGGAGAATTCGGTGAAAACGATGTATCGTACTCTCCGAACCCTGCTGGTAGTGGTGGCCGCCCTGGCCACCGCTTCTTGCGGATTCCACCTTCGCGGCAGCTACAACCTGCCGGAAGATATTCAAAAGCTGTCTGTCACCAGTTTTGACAAATACGGCAAACTCACCCGTGAAATGAAGACCCAACTGCGTCTTCACGATATCGATGTAATTTCACCCGCAAAGAGCATTTCCAACCTTCACCTGAAAGGCGAAAGCTATGGTGAAAGTACTCTGTCGCTTTACCAAAATGCGCGCGTGGCAGAAAAACAATTTTCTTACAGTGTCAGCTATTCAGTGACAGTGCCGGAAAAAGGTAGCTACAACTTCTCAACATCCCTAAGCCGCACCTACCTTGATAACCCGCTGACTGCACTTGCAAAATCAGTGGAAGAGGAAATGCTGGCACAGGAAATGCGCGTAGAGGCGACCAAACAGATCATGCGTCAACTGGCGCGTCTGAATGCCCATATTGAAGAGTTCGAACGTAAGCAGGCCGAAGAAAAGGCTCTGCGTGAACTTTATCAAGGCGTAGGTGACGATAAACCTGCTGTCACAATTGAAACCCGTTTCGAAGGCAAAGACGACGAAACGCGTGGAAAGCCATTGTCCAGCTACACCACCGGCAGTGACGCAGCGCAATGAGGATTTACCCAGAACAACTGACGCAGCGCCTGTCGCAGGGGTTGTGTCAGACTTACCTTCTTTTTGGTAATGAGCCTCTGCTTAAGCAAGAGGCTATCCAAAGTATCCTGGCAATATCCACGCAGCAGGGTTTTGATGAAAAGCACCGCTTCACAGTGGACAACCAGCTTAACTGGCAGGATGTGTATGACGCATGTCAGGCGCTAAGCCTGTTTTCCAGCCGTCAGGTGATTATTCTGACACTGCCGGAAAACCCGCTGAACACCACTCAGGCGAATGCCATCAAAGATCTGGACACCATGCTGCACGAGGATATTGTGTTGGTATTGGATGGTCCACGCCTCAACAAAAAGCAGGAAAGCGCCAAGTGGTTTATTTCCCTGCAGCACAAAGGGGTATATGTTCCCTGCAATACGCCGGATGCACGCCAACTGCCCCGTTTTGTTGAGAGCCGATGCCACAGCCTCGGGTTAAAACCTGACAGCGAATCGATTATGCTGCTGGCACAGTGGCATGAAGGCAACCTGCTGGCGTTGTCACAAAGCCTGATGAAACTGCAGTTGTTGTATCCAGACGGTGAATTGACCCTGCCACGGCTTCAGGAAGCACTGTCACGCCACAATCACTACACGCCATTTCAATTGACCGATGCGCTCATTGAAGGCAAAGCCAACCGCGCGGTACGCATTGTGCGACAGCTTGAGGCTGAAGGGGTTGAAATTACTATCTTGCTGCGGGTTATCCAAAAAGAGCTGATTCAACTCTACAAGATGCAGGAATACGGCGCATCTGGCATGGGACTGAGCAAGATTTTTGACCACTTCCGCGTCTGGCAGACCCGACGTCCTTTGCTCACGGCCGCATTGCACCGGCTACCTTTGACCAAGCTCATGCACCTGCTGCAAAGCCTTGCTGAAATAGAAGTGATGGTGAAAACCGACTTTGACAGCAAACCCTGGCCAGCGCTTGCCGCTTTTTGCCTCGACATGAGTGGACACCCAGTTCACCTAGAGCCTGTCAGCTGACGATCAAACCGCGACACCGCTGTGTTTTATTCACAATCGCCAGTGTTATAATTTTGTCTATATCGCCCAGCACCTTGGGTGATCCCGTTTTTAGCGGGAATAAGCACCAAATACCGATAAGGGGAAAACATTGCTTCCGGAACAACTTCAACATTTTGTTGTCGATAAAGCCGATGATATGAAAGCTGCGGATATCGTCACTCTCGACGTTCGCGACAAGAGCAGCATCACCGATTTTATGGTGCTTTGCACCGGCAATTCTAAACGCCATGTTTCATCTATCGCAGAGCACGTCGCCGATGAAGCACGCGCCGCCAATATTCACACTCTGGGTATGGAAGGCGAAAACGAAGGTGAATGGGTGGTGCTGGATCTCGGTGATGTGATGCTTCACATCATGCAAGAGGAACAGCGCCAGTTGTACCAGCTTGAAAAGCTGTGGAATTGAAGCAATGAAGTTACAACTGATCGCAGTCGGCACCAAGATGCCGAAATGGGTTGAGGAAGGCTACAAAGAATACAGTCGCCGCTTCCCGAAAGACATGCCGTTGGAGTTGGTTGAAATCCCTGCGGGTAAACGCGGCAAGAATGCCGACATCCCGCGTATCCTGCAAAAGGAAGGGGAAGCCATGCTGGCGGCCGTGCCGAAAGGAAACCGTATTGTGACCCTCGATATTCCGGGCAAGCGCTGGGATACCGAAGAGCTCGCGCAGCAACTCGAAAGCTGGAAGCTGGACGCACGTGATGTTTCCATCCTTATCGGCGGGCCTGAAGGTTTGTCGCCAGCTTGTAAAGCTGCAGCGGACCAAAGCTGGTCGCTTTCGCCGTTGACGCTTCCCCACCCACTGGTCCGTGTGGTGATGGCGGAGAGTCTGTATCGCGCCTGGAGTATTACTGCGAATCACCCTTATCACCGGGAATAATTCATGAAGCAAAAGCGTAGTCCAATACGCGATCATCAGGCTGAGTCTTCACTGTTTTTCCGCCGGGCTGTAGTGGCTTTCGGCGGAATTGTGCTTTTGGTTTTCGTCCTGCTACTAAACCTTTACCACATTCAGGTCGAAGACCACGACGACTATATCACCCGCTCCAACGATAACCGGATCAAAGTAGTACCTGTCGCCCCCAACCGTGGTCTGATTTACGATCGCAACGGTAAGCTTTTGGCCGAAAACCGCCCAGTCTACGGGCTGGAGATTATCCCGGAGCAGGTCAAAGATATCCCGGGTACTATCGCGCGCCTGCAGGCGTTACTGCCTATCTCGGAAAACGAAATCAAAGCATTCGAGCGTGACAAAAAGCGTACCCGACGCTTCAATGCCGTTACACTGAAAAACCAGCTGACCGAGGAAGAAGTGGCGATTTTCTCCGCCAACCAGCACAAGTTCCCCGGCGTTGAAATCAAAGGCTACCTAAAGCGTTATTACCCGTATGGCGACGCGCTGACCCATGTCATGGGCTACGTGGCAAAAATTAACGACAAGGATCTCAACCGACTCGACCGCGAAGGTGTGCTCAATAACTACAAAGCCACACGTGACATCGGTAAGCTGGGTATTGAGCGTTTCTACGAGAAGGAACTGCACGGCACCGCAGGCTATCAGGAAGTGGAAGTTAATAGCCGTGGAAGGGTGATCCGCACCCTGAAATACGTGCCACCGGAGCCGGGTAAAGATCTGGTTTTGAACCTTGATGTCGACTTACAGCTTTACATCCGCGACATCCTTGGCGATCGCCGCGGTGCAGTGGTAGTGCTGGATCCAAAAGATTCATCCGTGCTGGCGATGGTTTCCACGCCAAGCTATGACCCTAACCTGTTTGTCCACGGCATCTCCGGTAAGGAATACAGCGCACTGCTGAATGACAAGAACCGCCCTCTGGTTAACCGCGCTACGCTGGGTATCTATCCGCCAGCCTCGACAGTCAAACCATTCATTGCTGTCGCCGCATTGCAGGAAAAGATCATTACCACCAAAACCACGCGCAATGACCCGGGTTACTGGCGACTGCCTAATTCAACCTCCCGCCCTTTCCGTGACTGGCTGGCATGGGGTCATGGCCGCGTTAACATCGTGCAGTCGATTGAGGAGTCGGTGGATACTTTCTTCTATCAAATCGCCTATGACATGGGTATCGACACCCTGTCAGACTGGATGAGCCGTTTTGGTTTCGGTGATTACACTGGCATCGACATACACGAAGAAAGCAAAGCCAATATGCCAACCCGTGAATGGAAGATGGGGCGTTACCGCCAGCCTTGGTATAAGGGGGACACCATTCCTGTAGGAATTGGGCAGGGTTACTGGACCGCAACGCCGATGCAAATCGCCAAGGCGACCTCAGTGCTGGTTAACCACGGTCAGGTGAATCCACCTCATCTGTTGCAACGGATGGAACAAGAAGGTGTGCAGGAAACCGCAGATTTCTCACCATATCCACCCATAACCGGCGTAGATGACAAATACTGGAATGTAGCACTGGAAGGAATGCGATTAGTAAACCACGGTAAGAAAGGTACCGCCCGACGTGCGTTTGCTGATGCCAAATACCAGACCGGCGGTAAATCCGGTACAGCGCAGGTGTTTGGACTCGGTGAAGATGAAGAGTACAACGCCGACGAGCTGGCTGAACACCTTCGGGACCATGCACTGTATACCGGTTTTGCACCCTACGATGACCCGCAGATCGTAGTATCAATGGTTCTGGAAAATGCCGGTGGTGGTTCCAGTAACGGTGCCCCTATCGCAAGGCGTATTTTCGATCATATGTTGCTGGGAAAAACCGCCAAGGAGGAGCAGGTGCAATGAGTATTCTTGCCTCGACAGGACAAAAGAAAACCGTGTTTGAACGACTGCACCTTGATTTGCCGTTGTTGCTCGGGATTCTTGCCCTGATGGGGTTTGGCCTGATGGTGATGTGGAGTGCCAGTGGCCAAAGCATCGCCATGATGGAGAGGCAAGTAATACGAATTCTGCTCGCACTGGGCGTGATGTTTGTATTGGCGCAGGTGTCCCCTCGCCATTACGAATTCTGGGCGCCCTACCTTTACGTGACTGGCTTGATTATGCTGGTCGCTGTACTTCTTTTCGGTGAAACTGCCAAAGGCGCCCAACGCTGGCTTGATTTGGGCGTTGTCACCTTCCAACCGTCCGAGCTTATCAAGCTTGCAGTGCCCTTAATGGTGGCTCGGTTTATCGGTAAAGAGCCCCTGCCTCCGCGTTTTCGCAATCTTATCTTTGGGTTGGTGATGGTCTTTGTTCCCACCATACTCATCGCCAAACAACCAGATTTAGGGACTTCAATCCTGATTGCCGCTTCCGGCGTTTTTGTCCTTTTCCTCTCCGGCATCAGTTGGCGCATTATTTTTGCGGCAGGCACCCTTATCGCGGCTTTCATCCCCGTGCTGTGGTTTTTCCTGATGCGCGAATACCAACGCGTAAGGGTTCGAACCCTGTTTAACCCTGAATCTGATCCTTTGGGTGCGGGTTATCATATTATCCAGTCTAAGATTGCGATTGGCTCCGGTGGCCTTGCGGGTAAGGGGTGGCTACATGGCACCCAATCGCAACTTGAATTCCTTCCAGAGCGACATACTGACTTTATCTTTGCCGTCATTGCTGAAGAATGGGGTATTATCGGCGTCACCTGCTTGCTGGCACTCTATCTTTTCATCATCGGCCGGGGGCTGATGCTGGCAAGCCGGGCACAAACCGCATTTGGCCGCATGATGGCCGGCAGTATTGTACTCAGCTTCTTTGTTTATGTTTTCGTGAATATCGGCATGGTCAGCGGGATTTTGCCCGTTGTAGGTGTACCTTTGCCCCTTGTAAGCTATGGCGGCACCTCCATGGTGACTCTGATGGCGGGCTTTGGCATTCTGATGTCGATTCACACTCACAGAAAAATGCTTTCTAAGGCTCTGTAATGAAAAAACTCTTCGTTATCTCTGCAATCATCCTGTCTGGCTGTGCCACACAAGGCGATGACAGATACAGCATCGAGCAGGATAAAGCACCGGAAGCGGTGCCAACACTGGAACATGTTGAAGACGCCCAGCCCCGCTATGAGCCTTACAGCCGTGCAGGCAATAAAGACTATACCGTGCGCGGTCAAAGCTATCAGGTGATTAAAAATCCTGATACCTACGCCGAGGCAGGTATGGCATCCTGGTACGGTAAGAAATTCCATGGACACCAAACATCAAACGGTGAAATTTATGACATGTTTTCCATGTCCGCCGCCCACAAAACCCTGCCACTGCCAAGTTATGTGGAAGTGGAAAACACCGCCAACGGCAAAAAAGCCATTGTCCGGGTGAATGACCGTGGTCCGTTCCATGAAGGACGCATTATCGACTTGAGTTATGCCGCAGCTTCAAAGCTCGACATGCTCAAAACGGGTACAGCACCGGTTAAAGTGACATTGCTCAAGGTTGATAAACCAAAAGATGAAAACGAGTGGCAAGGTGCACGGTTAAACCGTTACTTTGTGCAGTTAGTAGCCATGTCCAGCCATGACAAAGCAAAACAAGCGGCAGATACCTTTAATAAACAGTTTGAGCTGCCTACTGATATCCACCAGTCCGGTGCGGTATACCGTGTCCGTTTGGGGCCGTTTTATGATTACGACCAGACCCAAAAGGCGGCCTTACTTGCACGTGAACAGCAAATAAATGAGGCTTTCGTCGTTGTAGAGCCAATCATTGATGAACCGACGCCTAAATAGAGTGTCATTATGTTAACCCTGTCTGACACAACGCCGGCTATCTGGTATAGTGTCGACAGTTTTTTTGACTGAAGAAATACCAAGTAAGTACCTATATCTATGAAAAAAACTCCCTCTTTGTTGCGCTCTTTAGTCTTGTCGACTGCCGTACTTTCATCAGCCGCAGCCATTGCTGCACCTTCCGTCGTACCAGACGCGCCACAGATTGCGGCAAAAGGGTACGTCCTGATGGACTACAATTCGGGCAAAATTCTGGCTGAAAACAACGCCAATGAAAAACTGAACCCAGCCAGCCTGACCAAAATGATGACCAGTTATGTGATTGGTCAGGAAGTGGCACGCGGCAACATCTCATTGGATGACGATGTCGTTGTCAGCAAAAACGCCTGGGCGAAAAACTTCCCTGGCAGCTCAAAAATGTTCATTGAAGTGGGCGACACCGTTAAGGTGGAAGAGCTGAACCGCGGCATCATCATCCAGTCGGGTAACGATGCCTGTGTGGCCATGGCTGAACACATCGCCGGTTCTGAAGATTCATTCGTTGATCTGATGAATGGCTGGGCAAAAACCCTGGGCATGAACAACACCCACTTTGCCAACTCGCACGGTCTGGATAACAAAGACCTGTACACCACACCATATGACATGGCGCTGCTAGGTCAGGCACTGATCCGCGATGTACCTGAAGAGTACCGTATCTACAGCGAAAAATCTTACACCTACAACGGCATCACCCAATACAATCGTAACGGCCTGCTGTGGGATAAAAGCATGAACGTGGACGGCATCAAAACCGGCCACACAGACAAAGCTGGCTACAGCCTGGTGAGCTCTGCCACCGAAGGTGACATGCGCCTTATTGCGGTTGTCATGGGCACCAACAGCGCTAACGCACGTAAAGCTGAAAGCAAAAAACTGCTGAACTACGGCTTCCGTTTCTTTGAAACCGTTAACCCACACAAAGCAAACGAAACGTTCGTGACCGAAAAAGTGTGGATGGGTGACACCGACCAAGTTGCTCTGGGCGTGTCTGAAGATACTTTCGTGACCCTGCCACGCGGCAAAGCGAAAGACATGGAAGCAAGCTTCGTTCTGGAGAAATCTCTGGAAGCACCTATCGCCAAAGGCGATGTGGTGGGTAAGCTGTACTACCAAGTTGACGGTGAAGACATTGCTGAATACCCACTGGTTGCATTGAATGATGTTCAACAAGGCGGTTTCTTCAGCCGACTGATGGACTACATCATCATGTTCTTCAAGAACTTGTTCTGATAGGCACCAGAATGCGTTTAGGGCAGCCACCGGCTGCCCTTTTTATTTACCCTCAGCGCCCCCATATAGTCAGCATCCGGAGTGAAATCACCTCATCTTGTTTTCTTTTAACAGGACGATTACTATTCCTCCCAATTAAATGCGTGATCATCTGCACATTAATATTGGTTAATGACCCAGGCGTCGTTAGCAATTCTGGAGTATCTAATGCAAGAACAACCAACACTCAGAGACCTGTTGGAATTTCCGTGTACGTTCACTTACAAAGTGATGGGCTACGCCAAACCTGAACTGCCGGATCTGGTACTGGAAGTGATCCAACGCCACGCACCGGGCGATTACAGCCCATCGGTAAAACCGAGCGGCAAAGGTACTTACCACGCGGTATCTGTCACCATTACAGCCACCTCTATTGAACAAGTTGAAACGCTGTACAAAGAACTGGGTGACATCGAAATCGTGCGCATGGTTCTGTAACCCAGCCACGATCTCACTCTAAATACCCCCACAGACAGACGGCTGTTAATTCAACCGTCTGTCTTTATAATGAGGTAGCTGAAAACATCAGTTACCATCATTCACGAAAAGCTCAACAATTCCGGCAGGTGTCCATTGCAGCAAAACCGCCTCATCATCAAACAACTGGGATTACGCCCGTACCAGCCAACATGGCAAGCCATGCACGACTTCACTGATAGCCGTGACGCTGAAACCACTGATGAGATCTGGCTGGTTGAGCACGAACCCGTGTTTACGCAAGGTCAGGCGGGAAAGGCCGAGCACCTTTTGGAAACCGGCGATATCCCGGTAGTACAGAGTGACCGCGGTGGTCAGGTGACTTATCACGGCCCCGGCCAACAGGTTGCCTACTTTCTGATTGACCTCAAACGCAAGAAGCTTGGTGTCCGCGAGCTGGTCACCGCTATCGAGAATATCGTGATAGATACCCTCGCCCACTTCGGTATTGAATCCCGCGCCCGTCCAGACGCGCCGGGGGTGTATGTGGGCGACAGCAAAATCTGCTCGTTGGGTCTGCGTATCCGACGAGGCTGTTCCTTCCATGGACTGGCGCTAAATATCAATATGGATCTGTCACCTTTCCTGCGTATCAACCCTTGTGGCTATGCAGGCATGGCAATGACACAAACCGTCGATTTAGGGGGCCCGGCATCATTGGCTGAGCTGTACCCTGTTTTGGTAGAAAAACTGACTTCGCATCTGAGCTATGATCAGGTCGAGTCCCTAACTGAAAGCAATCAATTATGAGCAAACCGATCCAGATGGAACGCGGCGTTAAGTACCGCGATGCTGACAAAATGGCGCTCATCCCGGTCAAGAACATGCCGGCCGAGCAACAAGAAGTGCTGCGCAAGCCAGAGTGGATGAAAATCAAGCTCCCGGCGGATACCAAACGCATTCAGGACATCAAATCTGCGATGCGCAAAAACAACCTGCACTCCGTGTGTGAGGAAGCTTCTTGCCCGAATCTTGCAGAGTGCTTTAACCATGGTACCGCCACGTTCATGATTCTGGGTGCAATCTGTACCCGCCGTTGCCCATTCTGTGACGTTGCCCATGGCCGCCCACTGACGCCAGATGCGGAAGAGCCGAAGAAACTGGCGCAAACCATCGCCGACATGAAGCTCAAATATGTTGTGGTAACGTCAGTAGACCGTGACGACCTGCGTGATGGCGGCGCCCAGCACTTTGCCGACTGTACCCGTGAAATCCGTGCCCTGAACCCGGAAATCCGCATTGAAACCCTGGTGCCTGACTTCCGTGGGCGTATGGAAGTGGCTCTCGATCTGCTGAAAGACAACCCACCAGATGTGTTCAACCACAACCTGGAAACGGCGCCACGCCTCTACCGTAAGGCGCGCCCGGGTGCGAATTACAAGTGGTCACTGGAACTTCTGAAGAAATTCGGTGAAATGCACCCGAACGTCCCGACCAAATCTGGCGTGATGATGGGGCTGGGCGAAACCAAAGAAGAGATCGTCGAAGTACTGAAAGATCTGCGTGCCCACGGCGTCACCATGCTGACCTTGGGTCAGTACCTGGCACCAAGCCGTCATCACCTTCCGGTAGAGCGTTACGTGCCGCCTGAAGAGTTTGACGAGCTGCGTGACATCGCATTGGAGCTGGGCTTCACACACGCTGCGTGTGGTCCGTTCGTGCGCTCTTCTTACCATGCAGACCTGCAAGCGCAGGGCGTCGAAATCAAATAAACGACCACATCTGTGTACAAAGCCGGGATTATCCCGGCTTTGTTGTTTCTCGCATCTCGATATACGGTTTTCCATTTTGGAAATATGCACTGCACTAATTCTCAATAGTGGCAATCCGAAGGCTGACGCATAATAAACCCAAATTTTTATAGAGTCTTTTGCATGAGCACCAATCTCACCGAACTTCAGCAACGCTTCTACCAGATCATCAACGATCCAAACCTGTCACC
The DNA here is from genome assembly GCF_019209835.1 of Enterovibrio paralichthyis. Lineage (NCBI taxonomy): Bacteria > Pseudomonadati > Pseudomonadota > Gammaproteobacteria > Vibrionales > Vibrionaceae > Enterovibrio > Enterovibrio paralichthyis. The sequence continues at coordinate 23,586 of NZ_JAHUTS010000030.1, forward strand.
AAAACAAAAGAACACCTGGCTGGCACTGGAAGCGGAGGCAAGCCTGCCTTACATGGCCGTGTCTGATGAAATCACCGCCGCAATGAAAGCAGGTGTGATTTGTGACATGTTCGAAGGCCACGCCCCGTTCAAGCCTCGCTACGTTCTGCCCGATTACGCCAAGCTCCTGAAGCAGGGTTCAGAGTATCTGGAGCTGGCACCGGCAAAAGATCTGGATGATGCCCTGAATATGCTTAACATCATCTACCACCATGTGCCGTCAGTGACCAATATTCCTGTCTATGTAGGCCAGTTGGATGACATGCTGATGCCGTACATCGGCAATCTGAGCGATGAAGAGATCTACCAGAAACTGAAGCGCTTCTGGATCATGTTGGATCGCACTCTGCCGGACGCGTTTATGCACGCCAACATTGGTCCTGCTGACAACATCATCTGCCGCACTGTGCTGCGTGTGGATGCTGAACTCAAGCAAATCGCGCCAAACCTGACCTTTATGTACGACCCGGCGGTAACACCGGACTCCCTTTTGCGTCAGGCAGCGGCAAACATCTGTGAATGCAGCAAGCCACACATTGCCAACTACCCGATGCACGCGGAAGCCTACGGTGACAAACGCTTCGGTATCGTAAGCTGTTACAACTCCCTGCCTCTGGCTGGCGGCTCAAACACACTGGTGCGTATGAACCTGAAGGAAGCGGCGCGTCAGGCTGACAGCAGTGAAGATTTCATGAATCGCATCCTGCCAACTTACAGCAAACTGATGGTTGAGCTGATGGATGTCCGCAGTAGCTACCTGCACGAGTCCTCTAACTACTTCAAACACTTCCTGGCCACAGAAGGCCTGATTGAAGAGAGCCGTTTTGCACCAATGTTCGGTATTTACGGCATGGCAGAAGCAGTAAACATGCTGCTGGAAAAAGACGGCAATACCGGTCAGTACGGCCGCGACAGCCACGCCAACACACTGGGTCACACCATCTCGGCAAAACTGGCGCAGCTGGTTGACAGCATGCCGGTGAAATATGGCCTTGAAGGCAAAGCGGTACTGCACGCACAAGGCGGTATCAGTATCGACAAAGATGTTACCCCAGGTGTGCGTATCCCTTACGGTACGGAGCCGGACCCAATCACTTATGTACTGGCTACCGCGGGTCATCACAGCCACTACACGTCAGGGATCAGTGATATCCTGACGATTGATGAAACCGTGAAAGCCAACCCGGAAGCCATGTACAACCTGTGTAAGGGCGCTTTGAGCCTGGGTTACCGCGAGTTCACTGCCAATGTGGCATCGAACGATCTGGTGCGTGTCACCGGCTACATGATCAAACTGTCGGACATCGCTAAATACGACGACGAAGGTTCGCGTACCAACACCACCTGGCTGGGCGCTGAAGCGGCTTGCAATACAGGGATTCTTGACCGTGCACCGCGCGTAGTGAGCTTTGAAACCTCACCGGTTTATAAGTAATCTTGCAGGAGCGTCAGCAATGTCAGGACAACCAACTGCACTTGTCAGCCGCATTCTGACCTTCTCCTGTGTTGACGGGCCGGGTAACCGGCTCGTTATCTTCCTGCAAGGGTGCAATTTCGATTGCATCACCTGCCACAACCCCCACACCATCAACCATTGCTCCCATTGTGGTGACTGCGTCCCTGAATGCCCGTCCAATGCCCTTAGCCTGAAACATGGCAAGGCCGTCTGGCATCCAGAGCGTTGTACCCATTGCGATCGCTGTATTGATGTCTGTCCGCACAAATCCAACCCCAAAATCACCCGCTACACGCTGGATGAAATGCTGGGCGTGGTCAGAAAGCACCACCTGTTTTTGAGCGGCATAACCTTTTCCGGCGGCGAAGCGACACTGCAATTGCCCTTCATTGCGGAACTGTTTAAAGCGGTCAAAGCTGACCCGGTACTTTCCCACCTCACCTGTTTTATCGACAGCAATGGTTCGCTTTCTGAAGCGGGCTGGCAACGTGTGATGCCAGTTCTTGATGGTGCCATGATTGACCTGAAAGCGTGGCAAAATGACACTCACCGCTGGCTGGTTGGTCGTGACAAGCACAGGGTGATGGCAACCATCCGCCTTTTAGCTGAGCATGGGAAACTGCATGAAGTGCGTCTGCTGCACATACCGGGAAAGAGTGATTTGGATACGGAAGTTGAAGCGGTCGGGGAATTTATCAACACCCTGCCAGAATCAGTGAATATCCGCCTGAACGCCTTTCAGCACCATGGTGTTGTCGGTGAAGCGCTGGCGTGGAACAAATGCAGTGAAGCGGAAATGCTGCGCTTCCACGACACCTTGTTCGAGCAAACCCAGCGACCGATGCAACTGCCAACGATTTATACCTGAGAAGGGGCCGCTGTCAGTTGCTCATACAGCCATCGACACGCCGGATTGTTCAGGCTCACTGTATTCCACACCAAACTGTAAGCAACCTGACCATAGTCAAACGGCAGCGGTTTGCTCACCAATCCTTTTGCCTGAAGCGCGGTTTCTGCCCAGCGTTTGGAGCAGGTAAACAGATAGTCTGAATGATGGCAGGTCAAAGCGGCTGCGCCGAAGTCGGCCACCAGCATAGCGATCTGGCGCGCTCCATACCGCTGGGTCAGGGTCTGCTCGAAATAAGGTTCAGCCAAATCTTTATCAATCACACTGATATGCCGGCAAGCCAGGTAATTTTCGATATCTAACCTTGTGTCTGACAGCGGATGTCCAGCGCGCATCAGGCACACCATCTCATCTGCCAGTATGGTTTGCCATTCTAGGCTTTTGCTCAGGGTCGGCGGTTGGCTCACATCATGCGGCAGTACGAGGAAATCGAGCTTTCCGCTAAGGAGAGCCTCAAAGCTGAACTCGGCTTTGGTTCCAATGTTAAGCCTGGCATGCTCGCCGAGTTTGGCAGAGATAGCGCAAAGTGTTGACGCAAACAGCTCGAACGTACTTTCCCGCATTGCCAGGGAAAGACTTCCGGCAAAACGTGTTGGCACAAACTCGCCTTGCTCAAAAATCCCGTTGATGTTGGACAACACGTTGTGGATAGCAGGCCCGATACTGAGGGCGTACTGCGTCGGCGTCAGTTGGTTGCCCCTGCGGAAAAACAGTTCATCGTTAAGCTGCATCTTAAGCTGGCTGAGCGCCTTACTGACACTGGAGGGCGTGACACATAAAATGTCTGCCGTAGCCGTTACGCTGTGCGTCATCAAAAGCACATGCATGACAGTGAGGTTTTTCAGGCTCAGGCGTGAGAGTGTCGAGTAATCCATAGTACTGGCGGGTGATGGGCAATGGCGAGAGATTACCGTCAAAGCCAGGTTCGCGGAAGTAAAAAGAAAGGCGCCCAATGAGCGCCTTCCATCAATTCACTTTGTCGCTTATGAGCGACTCAGGTAATCGGCTTTCCCCACCCATTTGTAGGTAGTCAGCTCTTCAAGACCCATTGGACCGCGGGCGTGAAGTTTCTGGGTAGAAACCGCCACTTCTGCACCAAGGCCAAACTGGGCACCGTCAGTGAAACGGGTCGATGCATTCACATAGACCGCCGCTGAGCCAGCACCGTTGATGAAAGCTTCCGCTGACGCCAGGTCGTTGGTCATGATGGCATCAGAATGGCTCGCATTGTGGTCACGCATGTGCTTGAGCGCGGCATGAACGTCAGCCACGATTGCCACACCCAGCGTATAGCTCAGCCATTCAGTGTCAAAATCACCTTCACCGGCATGATTCAGATCAGACACGCCTGACAGCAGTGGGAAAGCGGTGTCATCGGCCATCACTTTCACTTTGTTGTCATTAATAAGCGGCGTCAGTTTTTGCAGCAATTCAGCAGCAACCGCTTCGTGAACCAGCAAGGTATCCAGAGCGTTACACGCCGATGGACGCTGCACTTTAGCATTGAGGATCACTGCCAATGAACGGTCCAGGTCAGCGGTTTTGTCCACAAACAGGTGGCTGATACCAAAGCCGCCAATAATCACAGGAATCGTGCTGTTTTCCTTACACATCTTGTGCAGACCCGCGCCACCGCGTGGGATGATCATGTCGACGTAGTCGTCCAGACGAAGCAACTCACCCACCAGTTCACGGTCAGGCTTTTCAATGTACTGAACAGAAGACGCAGGAAGATCGGCTTTTTCCAGCGCAGTCTGGATCACTTTCACCAGTTCAACGTTGGAATGGAACGTCTCGCGGCCACCGCGCAGGATGCTGGCATTGCCAGTTTTCAGGCACAGCGAGGCGATATCAATGGTCACGTTGGGGCGCGCTTCATAAATGACACCGATAACGCCAATCGGCTCACGGCGACGGCTCAGTGTCATGCCGTTTTCTAGCACTTTGCAGTCCATTTCACTGCCGACTGGGTCGGACAGTGAAATCACGTTGCGTACATCCGCTGCGATACCCGCCAAGCGCGCTTCATTCAGCAACAGGCGATCCAGCATGGCGTCTGTCAGGCCCGCTTCACGTCCCGCCTGGATGTCTTTCGCGTTGGCAGCCAGAATAGCGTCAGCATTGGCTTCCAGCTCATCAGCAATCACCGCCAGCGCTTTGTTCTTTTGTGCCGTTGGCGCGGTTGCCAGTAAATATGCAGCTTCTTTCGCTGCGCGTCCCATTTGTTGAAGACTCATTTCAGCCTCTATTGCTCTTCCTGATTGGCCGTGGTGAACCACCACTGCCCGATATTAATCAATAACGACCAGATCGTCGCAATGCACCGCAACGGCGCCGTGTGCGTAACCCAGAATATCTTGAATGTCCTGACTGTGTCGACCTGCGATCGCCCCCAGATCCTTGCTTGAATAGCGACAGATCCCACGTGCGAGCAACTTGCCTTTCTGATCGCAAATACGTGCAACTGCACCACGGTCAAAGTGCCCTTCCACGGTCACAATACCTTTGGACAGCAGGCTGCTGTGACGTTCTACCACCGCTTTCGCCGCACCTTCATCGATGATGATGTTACCCGCTGGCGGAGGGCCAGCAAGAATCCAGCGTTTACGGCTTTCCAGCGGTGATTCCAGCGGCAGGAAGCGTGTACCCGCAGGTTTGCCATCCACAAGGTTCTGGATCACTTCAGGGCGGCTACCCGCCGCGATTGTCACTTCAATACCCGCACGGCGAGCCACATCAGCTGCCTGCAGCTTGGTTGCCATGCCACCGGTACCCAAACCACTTACGCTGCCACCTGCAAGCTTGTGCAGAGTTTCGTCAATGGTATGGACTTCACGGATCAGCTCCGCATCCGGATTGGTGCGTGGATCGGCAGTAAACAGGCCAGGTTGATCTGTCAGCAAAAGCAGTTTGTCGGCTTCCGCTAAAATCGCAACCAACGCGGACAGGTTGTCGTTGTCACCCACTTTGATTTCTGCGGTCGCAACGGCGTCATTTTCATTCACTACAGGCACAATATTGTTTACCAACAGCGCCTGCAGCATATCGCGTGCATTCAGGTAGCGTTCGCGGTCATCGAGATCAGCGCGCGTCAGCAGCATCTGGCCGATGTTGATGCCATAAATGGCAAACATGCGCTCCCATTCCTGGATAAGGCGGCTTTGCCCTACCGCTGCCAGCATCTGTTTGTTGGCAATGGTAGCAGCCAGTTCGGGATAGTTAAGGTGTTCGCGACCTGCGGCAATAGCACCGGAAGTCACAACAATCACGCGGTGTCCCTGACGGATCAACATGGCACATTGACGTACCAGCTCAACCAGATGAGCGCGGTCGATTTTTTTGGTACCGCCAGTCAGCACACTGGTGCCGAGTTTGACAACAATAGTCTGACGACGTTGGGCGTCGCCAGCCGTAGAAATAGCAGATGAAGAGTTTTCTTGGCCTGACATCACATTGACAACATAAAAAGCAAATGAGCCTTTCTTTTATCAATCTCAGACCAAGATAACAAGCGAATAACGCGACAGGATGTGATTATTCGCCGTTTGCCGAAATTCAGGCAGCAGAACCCAGTTTAGGCTGCTTCAAAGAAGGCTGCGCCGTGATTTCCAAGGCCAGCTCGCCTTCCACCAATCCTGTGATTTTACTGTAGAAAGTATCCAGCGACGCTTTCACTTCATCGGCGTACTTATTAGGAATTGCATCCTCCAGCCATTCACCTTCTGTGTTGTATTTTCCAAAGGTATAGAGGTACTCAAAGCCGCCTTCCTTTGGCGTCAGCTGCATCCACCAGCCCCAGAACTCACGGCTTTCCGGGCTCTTTTTGGCATTGACACAGGCAGACAGACAATCAAAGAAATAGCTGTTTTCAGAGGATTTGTTTTGGCGCAAATACGGACCCACCTGCGCGAAGCGGGTCATGAGGCGGCCGTGGGACAGGGTTTTGGTTTCGTCGGTCATAGCAAGCTCCCTTAAGACGAGATTCAATACCGATGCATTCCTGCATCGCTTGCTGACACCGGTTCGCCGCGTTGAATGGTGGCGTCGGTTATTTCTTATTTTTATGGGTCAGCAGACATTACACCCAGACCTGCCGTAAAAAGCAGGCCTGAGTCTCAATGTATACCATGCAACCGATGGAATTTCGTCCACCCACTAGCGGTATTAGTGATTCTTTCTCTGAATCAAGACGTTAAAAAGACATCTATCACAAAGTTTCCGTAAACCAGGTGACGGCTTCCTGCATAATCCTGTGATAGCCATCATGAATTGGTTTGGAAGGCACGATTTTTGACTTCCCTCCCTGGCTGTATGTTGCTGCCAAGCAGTTATCTGACTCCGGACATACCGGGTCATCACTCAGGCTCATCGCCAAGATAGGCACTTTGGTTTTACGTCCCACCAAGAGGCCCTGGTTACGCAGGGACAAAGCACGAAGCTGGGTAAGCATAGATGCTGATGCCTCCATCCTGCCCATGCGTGAGGCAATGGTATCCAGATACATTGGAGGAATGTTGTTCAGTCGCTCCGACTCGCTCAGCATGGCATGTAATACGCCACCGATTGAGACACAGGACTTTATACGGTTTTGCTCCACAAACGCCATGCGTACCGCCGCATTGGCACCAAAACGTATCCCCATGCAGCCCACGCGATGGTGATCTACCCATGGCACGGAAGATAACTCTGACAACATGGCCTGGTGCAGGCGACTGGTATCTTCGCTCAATGACCAGTGGTGACTTCTGCCCACCGAAGGCATGTCGATGGTCAACATGGCAATATTGGCAGGCAGGAAATAGTCTTCAAACAAGCGCCACATATCGGTTTGCAGGCAATCAAGCCCACAACTGACAATAACTGTCGGCAACGGCGAATCTGTGTGCGGAAGGTACAGAAAGCCTTCCAGAGACTTACCGTCAACCTTGGTTACAACACTTTTAATTTTGTAGGACGATTTCTCCATCGCGGCGTGAAAGGCTTTGTTTGCCAGCACTTCTGCCTGCTGTGAGAGGGTGTCGCCTTTCAGGTGAGGGTACGCAGCGATGCTGAAATGGGTGGAGGCTTTCAGCCAGGCATCCGCCGCCGCCTTTTTGTCACCCTGCTCTTCTAAAGTTTTTGCCTGACGCTGAAAACGCATTCCCTCTTGCGTCCATTCATAAGACCAGTTTCCGGGGCGGTAACCTACCACGGTATCCAACAGTTTCTCGCTGGTTCTTTCGTTATCAGATACGGCAATACGCGCCAGCGTTGCTTCCATTTCGATGGGGTCGAGACCTTGCCATATCCACTGCGGGCGACGGAGAATGCGGTACCAACTGTTGTCGCTGTCACCGTCAATAGCGTTATGCAGACCGCCGGGATGATTGCTCGAAGAACCCACAAGCGTGGAGGTTTCCCTGGCATGGCGGTGGGGTTTGAAAAGTTTGATTGAAAGGTTTTCGGATTCGCTCACAGAACCTCTCCCTGATAGTGGAACTGAACTTCCCTAGTGTATACCTAAACGACCTGAAGATACTCTACGGACGCCAGAATCTCTGGGTTACAGGTACAAAAAAGCCCCTTTCGGGGCTTTCAGAATACTTAGCGCTTTGAAATAGGTGGAACAAACGTTACGCCCATATCCCAAGGCTGTTCAATCCAGCAATCTTGAGCAATATCTACCACGTAGTCATCAACCAGATGTTTACCCGCTGGCTTTGCACACACGGTCACAAACTTGGCTTTCGGGTACATTTCACGGATAACTTCCGCAGTGCCACCGGTGTCAACCAGATCATCAACAACCAGGAAACCCTCACCGTCACCTTCCGCTTTCTTCAGAACACGCATTTCACGCTGGTGATCGTGGTCGTAGCTAGAGATGCAAACAGTATCAACATGGCGGATACCCAGTTCACGCGCCAGAATTGCTGCCGGTACCAGACCACCGCGGCTTACCGCGATAATGCCAGTCCACTGATCAGCAGGTAGCAGTTTCTCTGCCAGTTGGCGGGTGTACATTTGCATGTTGTCCCAGGTGATAACAAACTTGTTGCTCATTTCAGAAAACCTCAGAGGCGATGGTCGCCCTTTCTAACTCACTCAAAAGATTGCGGCGTATTGTGTCTTACATAACGAATTTCAGCAAGAATAGACCCGCGAGAACCCAAATACTGATAGGTACGTCACGTCCTTTACCGCTGAATGCTTTGATCGCACAGTAAGAGATAAAGCCAAGGCCGATACCATGTGCAATGGAATAGGTCAGTGGCATCAGAAGACAGACAACCACTACTGGCGCAGCTTCAGTGAGGTCACGCCAATTTACGCCCACCAGACCTGACATCATCAGGATTGCCACGTAGAACAGTGCACCTGCTGTCGCATACGCAGGAACCATGCCCGCCAGTGGCGAGAAGAACAGCGCCAGCAAGAACAGAACACCCACAGTTACCGCGGTCAGACCGGTGCGGCCACCCTCTGCAACGCCCGCTACGCTTTCAATGTATGACGTGGTGTTTGATGTACCCAGAACTGCACCAACCGTGGTAGCAGTACTGTCGGCCAACAGCGCGCGGTTCAAGCGTGGCAGCTTACCGTCTTTGTCCAGCAGCTCAGCTTTTTGTGCCACACCAACCAGGGTGCCTGCAGTGTCAAACAGGTCAACAAACAGGAACGCAAACACAATTGAAATCATGCCCACTTCCAGTGCGCCAGCAAAATCCAGCTGCATGAAAGTCGGTGCAATGCTAGGTGGCGTAGACATGATACCTGCATACTGAACATCACCGAACATCACACCCAGTGCTGTCACAATCAGGATAGCAATCATCACCGCGCCTTTGATGCCGCGGTTAACCAGACCAATGGTCAGGAAGAAACCCAGCGCGGCCATAGCCGGACCGAATGAAGACAGGTCGCCCATTGCAACCAGAGTTGCAGGATGGTCAACAACAATACCGGAGTTTTGCAGGGCGATCAGCGCCAGGAACATACCGATACCGGCCGAAATACCGGTGCGCAGAGAAAGAGGAATTGAGTGAATGATCCATTCACGCACTTTAAAAAGGCTCAGCGCAATAAAACACAGACCGGAGAGGAATACCGCTGCCAGTGCCACCTGCCACGAATATCCCATCTGGAATACCACTGTGTAGGTGAAGAAAGCATTCAGACCCATACCCGGAGCCTGTGCAACCGGATAGTTGGCTACCAGACCCATAACGAAACAGCCAATCGCTGCCGCCAAACAGGTCGCCACAAACACCGCGCCACGATCCATACCGGTTTCGGACAGGATAGCTGGGTTGACGAAAATGATATAAGCCATGGTCAGGAATGTGGTTAATCCCGCGATGACTTCCGTTTTAACATCTGTACCTTGCGCTTTAAGGTTAAAAAGACGCTCAAGCATGGCTTTTCGGTTCCTTGGAAAGTGGATTCATGTCAGTCAACATAAACGCAAACGTTTGTCGTAAACGTTTGCGCAAAAAATTTGACGCGAATATTAACTGCCAACTCACTAAATTTCCAGCGTGAATTGCATCACGTTCTTGTCTGTTTGCTGGTGTTTTATGCGACTGAGTGGGTTTAACGCAAAATCCCGCGTTAACCGTCCAATAGTAATAGGAATAACTGACTATTTAATGAGCAAATTGGAAATATGAGAGCAATGTGGTGAGAAAGGTTTTTTGGATAAAAAAAACGCCACTATCAAATAGTGGCGCCAGATATAAAGTGCGTTTCCAAACTGCGGAAACAAAGTATCTGTTAGAGCGGGGTATTACATTTGGAGGCCTGACCTCCAAGGGGAACAAACTGTCTTACTTGCGTTGATATCCGAACGCATTCGGATAACGGAAATTGGTGGTGTAAATCGAACCGCGGTTCCAATAGTTACACGCTGAGTCACCTTTCATAAGTTCACCTCAAATATTCGAAAGAAAGTCGCTTTAACAAAAAGCTCGGTTCCGTGGAGACGAATGATTTCGGGCTTATCCATAAACAAATGAAAGCGAGACGCTTTGTCCCGAGCCGACTGCTCTTACCTTGGGACGGTGAGATAATAGCCTTTTCGTTATTTTATTACAAGCATAAAGACGATCTAGATCACAAATATCATCACTAAAAACTCTTTTATGTAATTTATTTACATACAAACAATCCGGTCATTGATGAAAATTCCATGAATACCAACAGGTTAACCAAAGATGCTTGAACGCTGACCATGTTGGTGGAAAAGTGGACGCCACAATGCCTTTACATAACACAATTTGGACGGTATCAAGCAACACCGCGCCCAACCACTTAATAGAAAGCTGAAAGTAACGCTACAACTGTCAGCGGCCGGTGTTCAACTCAAACGCAGCATGGGTCAGTTCAAGATGTAGTCATTCAACGTAGATGCAGATAAATGCTTTTAACAAAGCATACTTTTGCGTTACAAATTCTGATAAGTTATCGGCATGCAGAATTGCATGCCTTTTTATTTCTAGTTTTCTGGAGAAAGCCTGTGTCAGAAATCAGCCAACTGTCACCACAAGCTGTGTGGCAATTTTTCGATAAGATCTGTTCTATCCCTCACCCATCCAAGCACGAGGAGCAACTGGCGCAGTACATTGTCGACTGGGCAACCAGTGAAGGTCTGTCTGTCCGTCGTGATGACGTAGGAAACGTCTTTATCAAAAAACCAGCCACTCCAGGTATGGAAAACCGCAAGGGTGTGGTGCTTCAGGCGCATATCGACATGGTGCCGCAGAAAAACGAAGACACCGCACACGATTTCACGGTTGACCCTATCCGTCCTTATATCGACGGTGAATGGGTAACTGCTGAAGGCACCACACTGGGTGCTGACAACGGTATGGGCATGGCGGCATGTCTTGCAGTGCTGGCCTCCAAAGACATCGAACACGGCCCCCTGGAAGTGCTGCTGACCATCGATGAAGAAGCAGGTATGACCGGCGCATTTGGCCTCAAAGAAGGCTGGCTGGAAGGCGAGATTCTGCTTAACACCGATTCTGAGCAGGAAGGCGAAATTTACATGGGCTGCGCCGGTGGTGTTGATGCGTCACTGACGTTCAATCTGGATCGTCAGGAGCTGGGCGGCGGTTATGTGGGTAAAACCCTGCAGATAAAAGGTCTGAAAGGAGGCCACTCTGGCTGTGACATCCACACAGGCCGTGCAAATGCCAACAAACTGCTGGGCCGTTTCCTGGCGGGACACGCGAACGAACTTGGCCTGCGCCTTCTTTCTGTACGTGGCGGCACTCTTCGCAATGCCATCCCGCGCGAAGCTGCAGCAGACATTGCGGTTCCTGCAGCAAACGTGGAGAAACTTACCAGCCTGTTCAACTACTTCGAATCCTTGCTGACCGAAGAGCTGGGTGCAGTAGAAACATCAATTGCACTGTCTGTACTGGATCATGACATCAGCGAGCAGCCACTAACCCCAGCGGTACAAAGCCGTATTATTGCCGCTATCAACGCTTGCCCGAACGGCGTTGTGCGCATGAGTGATGACATCGCCGGTGTGGTTGAAACCTCTCTGAACCTTGGTGTTATCACCACTGAAAGTGACAAATTGACCCTGCTGTGTCTGATCCGTTCACTGGCAGACAGTGGCCGCAGCTATGTTGAAAGCATGCTGAAATCCATGGGTGAGCTGGCAGGTGCCAAAGTGGCATTTTCCGGCGCATACCCAGGCTGGAAACCGGATCCGGACTCAGAAGTCATGCATGTGTTCAGAAAGACCTATGAAGAGATCTATGGCCGCGTGCCGAATATCATGGTGATCCACGCCGGCTTGGAATGTGGCCTGTTTAAAGAACCGTATCCAAACATGGATATGATCTCTTTTGGCCCAACCATCAAGTTCCCGCACTCACCGGATGAGAAAGTGAATATCGCCACCGTTGGCCTTTTCTGGGAACAGATGATTGCGATTTTGAAAGCCATTCCGGTAAAAGCCTGATCCCTTTCATTTCGTTGAAAAAGAGCGCTCAGGCGCTCTTTTTTATGACCAGTCAAAAGCCAGTTGGGAGGGTTGGGTGCTGTCTTCCGCTTTAAGCCCGACATTGAGTCCGATAAGGCGAACTCCCCTTCCCTGCTGGCGTCCCAACGCTTCTCGCAACAGTGCCGGGAACTGGGATTCATCATACATCCACTGTCTGTGCTCGACCGTGGTTTGCTGAAAATCGGAGAATTTCAGTTTCACCCCCTGACGGGCAATTTCAAATGAAGGGCATACCCGCTCTAGCCTCGTTTTCATCTCTTCATACAAAGACAACATCACCGCCAAACACTCTTCTTCGGTTTGGATATCCTGTGGCAAAGTGCGCTCCACTCCAACAGATTTGCGAACCCTCGAGGTTTCGACATTGCGGTCATCAATGCCGTGGCAGCGGTTCCAGAGTGATTGCCCAAATTTCCCAAACCGCTGCAACAAGGCCGTGCGGTCATAGGCTTACACATCTTCACCGGTGAACAGCCCCAGCTCATGCAGTTTGGCGAGTGTTACTTTTCCGACACCGGGTATTTTCTCCAATGGCAGAGTCTTTACAAAACCGTCAATTTCGTCCGGGGTAATAATGAACATGCCGTCGGGTTTGTTCATATCCGAAGCAACTTTGGCGATAAACTTCACCGGCGCCACACCGGCTGAGGCTGTCAGACCCAACTCTTCACGGATAGCACGTCTGATATCTTCGGCGATAAGGGTGGCAGAGCCACGAAAAAGTAAGCAGTCACTTACATCCAGGTACGCTTCATCAAGTGAAAGGGGTTCGATTTTGTCGGTGTAGCGGGAAAAGATCGCGCGGATCTGTGACGACACAGCTTTGTATTTCGCCATATCACCACGGATAACGGTAAGGTTGGGACATAATTTCAGGGCATGTCCAGTAGCCATAGCTGAACGGACGCCAAATTTACGCGCCAGATAATTGCAGGTAGAAATCACCCCACGGCGTTTTTCAGAGCCGCCGATAGCCAAAGGAATATCACGCAGCGCCGGGTTATCCCGCATTTCTACCGCTGCATAAAAACAGTCCATGTCTACGTGGATTATCTTTCTCATAGTAACGTTGCCACTGACAATTAGCTGTATATATAAACAGTATCTTGTTAATTGTCAATCCAGCCTCAAGTCTCACCTAAAAGACTATATTGTTAGTAAGCACTTCTGCACGTTACTCTCAGGCGGTACATCGGTATGACGGAGTCAAAACACGTCCTTGTCGTGGAAGACAGCCCTGTTTTTCAACAATATATCAAAGACCTTCTGGCTGATGCTGGCTACAGGACGACCATCCTCAGCTCTTATGCCGATACCGAGCTTTTCCTGCAAGACTCACCTGACCTTCTTTGTGCCGTCTTGGATTACAACCTGCCTGATGCTCCGCGCGGTGAAGTGATCGATCATGTACTGGATAAAAATTACCGCACTATCGTACTGACAGGAAACAGCAACAAACACGACAGGGAGTTGATGCTGAATAAAGGCATCCTCGATTACCTGCTCAAAGACAGCGTGGTGTCGCTTAGCTTTATCGTGCCCCTGTTAAACAGGCTGGTGCGCAACAAAAATAAAAAGGCTCTGGTTGTCGATGACTCGCTGTCGATGCGTGAATACCTTTCCGATTTGCTTGAACGGCAAAACCTGACTGTCATCAGTGCCGTTGATGGGCTGGATGCGCTGGAAAAATATGACCAAGAACCCGAGATTTGTCTGGTTATCACTGATCATGCTATGCCCAATATGGATGGTGTCGCCCTGACCCATGAGCTGCGTCAGATAAAAACGCGGGATGATTTAGCTATTGTTGGGTTATCCGCCTCTAAATCCAAAGATCTGGTTTCCCAGTTTTTAAAGGCAGGGGCGAATGACTACCTCGACAAGCCGTTCACGAAAGAAGAGCTGTATTGTCGCCTGCATTCGGTGCTCGAAATCCAGGACGCCAACGCACAGCTTTTCAACCTTGCCAACCGGGATGAGCTTACCCAGCTATGGAACCGTCGATACTTCTTCCACCGCGCAGCACAATCCCCTTCCCCACTAAAATCTGTCGCCATGATAGATGTAGACAACTTCAAAACCATCAATGACAAATATGGCCACGATGGAGGGGACATGATTTTACAGGCGCTGGGATCACTGTTGGGCTCATTTTTCTCCACCGCCCTGCCCGCCCGGTTCGGAGGCGAAGAGTTTGTGGTACTGGATACCGAGGATGTGAATACATTTGTCGATGAGCTGGCAAAGCTGAAAGCGGTTATCGAAGATCACGAAGTGTTGGTGGGCGAGGCGAAAGTGCGGTTTACTGTCAGTATCGGCATGGCTAGCGGTGTCCAGCCGGTCAATATTTTACTCAGGCAAGCCGATGATAACCTCTACGAGGCCAAACGGCGCGGCCGGAATGTATTGGTCTATTAAACAGCGTTGCAGTAAGTCACCGTTAAAGAAAAAGACCAGCTTGCGCTGGTCTTTCTGGCTTAGATGATTTGGTTTTTCTTCCACTCTTCAGCTTTCGCTGCACGAGCTTCACGCTTCTTACGTGCGTCACAAGGCTCAGGGCAATCACACTCTTTCTCAATGCCGATTGAGCCCAAGCCACCACAGCTGCCGCTAATGGTCTTACGCTGGACAATAAAGCCAATCGCCATTCCCGCAATCACCAGCACAAACACAGCAAATGTGATCAGATAAACAGACATCTTGTTACCCTTTACTCTTTAAATATGGTTTGAACGCATTCGATGCAATCTCTTCGAATCCATTATCGGTTTTTACGATGAAAAATGCAGGAATATTTTCACGGTTCGCCAACGTCAGGGCCTTTTCTGGTCCCATCACCATAAACGCGGTCGACAGGCCATCTGCCGTCATGCAGGATTTATCCAGCACAGTCACAGATACCAGGCGGTGACTAATCGGCTTCGCGGTTTCCGGGTTAATGGTGTGCGAGTATCTCACGCCCTTTTCTTCAAAGTAGTTACGGTAGTCACCAGATGTCGCGATTCCCATATCACCCGGCGCTATGATTTCCTGCACAGTTTGTTGCTCTGCAGTCGGCTTTTCAATGGCGATACGCCATGGCTGACCTTCACCATTTACGCCTTTCAGCTGTAGCTCACCGCCAATCTCTACCAGAAAGTTGTGAATACCCAGCGACGCCAGATAGTCGGCAACCACATCCACGCCAAACCCTTTAGCGATTGAAGACAAATCCACATACAAGCTTGGGTTGGTTTTGATCAATGCATTGCCATCAACACTGAGGTGCTCTATACCTGTCATCGCGCGGCGCTCAGCAATCTGTTCGTCGGTCGGTACACGATCCGGACGGCCTTCCGGACCAAAGCCCCACAGATTGACCAAAGGGCCTACCGTCACATCCAATGCGCCACCAGACAGATGATTCAGACGAATTGCCTCCGAAACCACTTTGGCAGTGTCCGCTGATACCACAAAGGGTTCACCGGATGTCTGCTGGTTAAACTGACTTAGCTCAGAGGTTTTACGGTAGGTAGACATCTGGTCATTCACCAACTCCAGACGCGCATCGATTTCTGCCTGAATGGCTTTCTCATCAGGCAACTCACCTTCAGCAAGATACTTTACTGAATAGTACGTCCCCATGGTTGAACCCGTGAGGTGAAACTGCTTAGGCGCTTGCTCACACCCTGCCAACACCAACAAACTGCTGATACAAAGACCGGCTAACAACAGGAGTTTTTTCATTACATCTTCCAGTTGATTAATTAAAAGATCAGAAAGAATCACTTTCGACTGTAGTAGCGAAAATAAGCCATTGAGAAAACAATGATTCTGTCTGATTGAAGCGAAGAACTGACGGCTGGAAACATGTCAGTTACAACAAAAGACAAAATGGCTGACCCTAAGGCCAGCCATTTATCACTCAGATGCTGCGGTGATTAACCACCGAAGTCATCCAGCAGGATGTTTTCATCTTCAACACCCAGGTCTTTCAGCATACCAATCACGGCCGCATTCATCATTGGAGGACCACACATGTAGAACTCACAATCTTCAGGCGCTTCGTGATCTTTCAGGTAGTTTTCGTACAGCACGTTATGGATAAAGCCTGTGTAGCCATCCCAGTTGTCCTCTGGCAGAGGATCAGACAGCGCACAATGCCAAACGAAGTTTTCGTTTTCTGCAGCCAAACCATCGAAATCTTCTACGTAGAACATTTCACGCTTAGAACGCGCACCGTACCAGAAAGACATCTTACGCTTAGACTTCAGACGCTTCAGTTGGTCGAAGATGTGAGAACGCATTGGTGCCATACCTGCACCACCGCCCACAAATACCATCTCTGCATCTGTATCTTTCGCGAAGAACTCACCGAACGGACCAGAAATAGTACACTTGTCACCCTCTTTCAGAGACCAGATGTACGAAGACATGATGCCTGGTGGTACGTCTGGATTGTTAGGTGGCGGCGTAGCGATACGCACGTTCAGCATGATGATGCCGAACTCTTCTGGGTAGTTCGCCATTGAGTATGCACGGATAGTTTCTTCGTTAACCTTGGACTCGTAACGGAACAGGTTAAACTTCTCCCAGTCCTCACGGTATTCTTGTGGAATATCGTAGTCTGCATACTTAACGTGGTGAGCAGGCGCTTCGATTTGGATGTAACCACCCGCACGGAACGGTACTGACTCGCCGTCTGGAATTTGAAGCTTCAGCTCTTTGATGAAGGTTGCTTTGTTATCGTTAGAGATAACAGTACATTCCCACTTCTTCACACCGAAGATTTCTTCTGGCAGCTCGATTTCCATGTCAGTTTTCATTGCAACCTGACATGCAAGACGCTCGCCTTCACGTGCTTCACCTTTGCTGATGTGATCCAGTTCGGTTGGCAGAATGTCGCCACCACCTGATTTCACTTTTACGCGACACTGACCACAAGAGCCACCGCCACCACAAGCTGATGAAACAAATACACCGGCACCTGCCAGTGCACCCAGCAGTTTACCGCCCGGTTGGGTAGTAATTGCCAGATTTGGATCGCCGTTTACGGCGATGGTGATGTCACCTGAAGGTACCAGCTTGGATTTGGCGAACAAAATCACCAGTACCAGAGCCAGTACAATTAGAGTAAACATCACTACACCAAGAATAATGTCCATTGACTATTCCTTAATTCGCGGTTTACCCGACTTACAGTTGAACACCGGAGAAAGACATGAAGCCTAACGCCATCAGACCTACAGTGATGAAGGTAATACCCAGACCACGCAGCGCAGGCGGCACGTCAGAGTACTTCATCTTCTCACGGATACCTGCCAGTGCAACAATCGCCAGCATCCAACCAATACCAGAACCAAAGCCGTAAACGACTGATTCCGCAAAGTTGTAATCACGCTGTACCATGAAGGACACACCACCGAAGATCGCACAGTTAACTGTGATCAGCGGCAGGAAGATACCCAGTGCGTTGTATAGCGGCGGGAAGAAGCGGTCCAGAATCATTTCCAGAATCTGTACCAGTGCCGCGATAACACCGATGAAGGTAATGAAGTTCAGGAAGCTCAGGTCAACACCCTGAACCAATGCACCGTCTTTCAGGATCAAGTTGTAAACCAGGTTGTTCACCGGCACTGCAATAGTCAGTACAACAGTAACAGCCACACCCAAACCAAACGAAGTTTTAACCTTCTTTGAAACGGCCAGGAAGGTACACATACCCAGGAAAAACGCGAGTGCCATGTTCTCGATGAAGATCGAGCGCACCATCAGGCTAATGTAATGTTCCATTGCGTTCTTACTCCTTCGCTTCGATTTGTTCAGGTTTGAACGTACGTACAATCCAAATCAGGAAACCGATCAGGAAGAACGCTGATGGCGCCAGCAGCATCAGACCGTTAGGCTGGTACCAGCCACCTTCTGACGTCAGCGGCAGGATAGACACGCCAAACAGCTTGCCTGAGCCCAACAGTTCACGGAAGAAACCAACAGTGATCAGTACAAAGCCGTAGCCCAAACCGTTTCCGATACCATCGATGAACGATGGCAATGGCGCAGACTTCATCGCGTACGCTTCAGCACGACCCATTACGATACAGTTAGTAATGATCAGACCAACGAATACAGAAAGCTGTTTAGAAATGTCATAAACGTATGCTTTCAGGATTTGGTCAACCACGATTACCAGAGATGCAATGATCGCCATCTGTACGATGATACGTACAGAGTTAGGGATGTGCTTACGGATCAGGGAAACGAACAGGTTAGAAAACGCTGTTACGAACGTTACCGCAAGGGTCATTACAAACGCTGTTTCCAGCTTGGTCGTTACCGCCAGAGCAGAACATACACCCAGTACCTGAAGGGCAATCGGGTTGTTGTCCAGCAATGGGGACCAAAGGTTCTTTTTCAGTTCTTTAGTATCAGCCATTGATCAGCTCTCCCTTCTGAACCTTCTTCAGGAATGGGCCAAAGCCGTTGTCACCCAGCCAGAAGTCGAAGGTATGTTGCACACCGTTAGAGGTCAGGGTTGCACCTGACAGGCCGTCGATGCCGTGGATATCTCCAGGCTGTGCACCGCCTTTCACGATACGGATTGCCGGTTGACCTTTGTCATCAAACAGCAGTTTGCCTTCAAACTGAGATTTCCAGCGTGGGTTTTCAACCTCACCACCCAGTCCTGGGGTTTCACCCTGCTGGTAGTAAGTCAGACCGCCCACGGTGTTGCCATCAGTTTCAACTGCAACAAACGCGTACATCATTGACCACAGACCGTTACCGTGCATTGGCAGAATCACTTCACTAATGCCACCTTGTGCATCTTTCACAAGGAACACTTTCGCCAGATTCGCACGACGGCCGATCTTCGCCAAGTCTTCTTCAGCAGCTAGTTTTACTGACTTTGAAGGGTCACTTGCAGCAACACGTTGGTCGTAAGCTTCTGCTTCTTCAACGGTACCTACAAAGTCACCTGTTTTCAGGTCAACCAGGCGCGGCTCGATGAACTCAGCAAACGTCTTTTGGATGTCGCCTTTTGCATCAATGCCGGCAACCGAGAGGATGTTGCGCTGTACGTCCAGCACGGCGTTCTTCTCTTGCAGAGGGCGCAGAGAGACTGCCGCGAAAGATACCACCACTGAACACACCAGGCTCAGGGCGACAACTACGGCCAGCGTTTTTTTAATGCTATCGTTATTGCTTGACACGAGCCAGTCTCCGTTTGATGTTGCCCTGGATTACCAGGTTGTCGAACAGCGGTGCAAACAGGTTCGCGAACAGAATCGCCAGCATCATACCCTCTGGGTATGCTGGGTTAACGACACGAATCATCACTGCCATCGCACCAATCAGGATGCCGTACCACCACTTCGCTTTGTTGGTGAACGACGCCGATACTGGGTCAGTTGCCATGAACATCATACCGAACGCAAAACCACCCAGAACCAGGTGCCAGTGCCAAGGCATGCTGAACATTGGGTTAGTGGTTGAGCCGATGATGTTGAACAGTGTTGCAGTTGCAACCAGACCAATCATGGTACCCACAACGATACGCCACGATGCAATACGCATCGCGATGATCATCGCACCACCTATGAAGATTGCCAGTGTAGACACTTCACCGATAGAACCAGGGATGTTACCAATGAATGCATCCATCCAGCTGATGGTTTGACCGGTTACGTTGTTTACCAGCGCACCTTGACCGCCTTGAGCCCACTGACTCAGAGCCGTTGCACCAGAGAAACCGTCAGCCGCAGTCCAAACCAGGTCACCAGAGATCTGTGCAGGGTATGCAAAGAACAGGAATGCACGACCAGCCAACGCAGGGTTCAGGAAGTTACGGCCCGTACCACCAAAGATTTCTTTCGCAACAACAACACCGAAGGTAATACCCAGTGCAGCTTGCCACAGAGGAAGCGTTGGAGGAACGATCAAAGCAAACAGAATAGAGGTAACAAAGAAGCCTTCGTTAACTTCGTGTTTGCGTACCATACAGAACAGCACTTCCCAGAAGCCACCTACAAGGAACACAGTCGCGTAGATTGGCAGGAAGTATGTCGCGCCCAGCAGCATTTTGCTGCCCCAGCCCGCATCAGACGACAGGGTGCCGCCCAGCATTTCTGTCAGCCAGTAGTGCCAGTTACCGCCAATGATAGCTGCAAACTGGTCGCCGCTGTACATGGCATTCAGCGCCATGACCGCTTGGTTACCGGCGTTGTACATACCGAAAAACATGGCAGGGAAAACAGCCAGCCAAACCATGATCATGATACGTTTCAGGTCGATACTGTCACGAACATGTGCACCACGCTTGGTCACAAGACCTGGGGTGTACAGTACCGTCGCCACTGCTTCGTACAGGGCAAACCACTTCTCGTGCTTACCACCCGGTTCGAAGTGGTGTTCAATATCTTCAAGGTATTTTTTCAGGCTCATCGATTACCCTTCCTTCTCAATTTGATCCAGGCACTCGCGGAGCATAGGGCCAAAATCGTACTTGCCAGGGCAAACAAATGTACACAGAGCCAGATCTTCAGGATCCAGTTCCAACGCACCCAGTTGAGACATGCTGTCCAGGTCACCTGCACAGATATCACGAAGCAGCAGTGTTGGCTCGATGTCCAGAGGCATCACACGCTCATAGCTGCCAATTGGCACCATAGAACGCTCACTACCATTAGTAGTGGTTGTCATATTGAACAGCTGGCCTTTAAAGAACTGGCTCAGGAATGCACGGGTAACCGAGAACTTGTTTTTGCCCGGAACAATCCAGCCAAACAGTTCTTTTTCACGGCCTTCACGCAGTGCGCTCACCTGCAGGTGGAAGCGACCCAAGTAACCGTGAACACCACCAGCTTGCGTACCGCTTAGTACGGAGCCAGAGATGAGACGGATTTCACCCGGCATCAATTCGTTGTTAGTGATATCGGCGATAGATGCACCCATTTGCGTGCGGATCAGTCGTGGATTATTCACAACTGGACCAGCCAGGGAGATAACGCGGTCAGTGAACAGCTCACCCGTAAGGAAAAGCTTACCGAATGCGATAACATCTTGATAGTTCAGGTGCCATACCTGCACATCAACACCAACAGGACGCAGGAAGTGGATGTGAGTACCAACCAGACCCGATGGGTGTGGACCGGTAAACACCTGCTCTTCTACGTTAGATTGCTTACTGCGTGGCAGGCTTGATTCACCTTTACACACGTAAACTTTGCCGTCGGTCAGGCGGGAAACAACATCCAGACCTGCAACAAACGCTTCTTGCTGCTCATTAATGATCAGCTCAGGGTTTGCTGCCAGCGGATTGGTATCCATCGCAGTAACGAATACTGCAGACGGTGTTGCATCAATAGCCGGAGACTTGCTGAATGGGCGGGTACGAAGCGCCGTCCACAGACCTGATTCAACCAGTTGATCTACGATAACCTGGCGATCCAGTCCTGCGATTTCAGCAGCTTCATGTTTATTGAAAGTGACTTGCTCGTTGCCTTCTACTTCGATGACAACAGACTGAAGAACACGTTTCGCGCCACGGTTGATTTCAACCACAGTACCTGCTGCAGGAGCAGTGAACTTAACGCCAGAATTCTTCTTGTCTTCGAAAAGAATCTGACCTTTTTTCACTACATCCCCAACACGAACATGCATCGTTGGGCGCATGCCAACGTACTCTTCGCCAAGCAAGGCGACTTTTTTGATGGCTGGGCCATCATTTATCACCTGAGCTGGAGTCCCTGCAATTGGGATATCCAAACCCTTTTTTATTGTAATCATACGCACTTGCACTACATTAACGGGAAAAAATTCTGTTATTGCGCAGTTTAATACACGACTTTCCACTGTCTAGTTGAGCGATTCATTCGCTCACCTTCGCAACTTCCTCATCACCAACCCGCAACATTTGAAGGCGCGGGGTCAGTTTTCAAGCGGTGGATTCTACCATCAACCAAAGATGCTATTCCACGGCAAACACCGTGATACACCTTGAAAATTCAGCAACTGAGCAAAGTATCGCCAATTCTGGTTGATAAGTATGAGCCGGAGCACAATTTGAACTGGTGAGGTTTTGTGTGATTTTTGTTAAAAACAAAACAAACTTCCACCGTTTTTATCTCAATTTTGATGCGTTGCCTTTACCGACTTTTTTAACATTTCAAATGGCCGCATTTTTCAGCCTTTTCTTCGGGACAGTTGTTACATTGTCCCGCTATTTTGCTCGCTCAGCCGGAGTGAGACACATCAAAAAGGCTGTTTTAAACAGCCTTTTTTCAATATGTTAGTGGTCAGACAGGGTTCCACCATGACATGGTGGTGAGACTGGCGCCTGTCCATTTAGTGCACGCCACTCTTGTTCAGTATAAGTATGAATCGCGAGTGCATGAATATCATTTTTTAATTCTTCTGCTAACGTCTGGTTTACCGAACGGTGCCTTGCGATGAGTCGCTGGCCATCAAAGTCATTACTGACGATAGTGACTTTAAAGTGACTTTCTGAACCTTCCGGCACACTGTGCATATAACTTTCGTTTTTTACATCAAGATGCACAGGTGAAAATCCAGCCTCTAGCTTTTTCCTGATGCGTTGTTCAATGATCATAAAACCTCATTAAATGGCTTTCTGCCGCCTTAGCCCAAAAAAACACGACGTTTGAAACAGATTAGGGAGATGCCGTCACTACGTAGCGGATAAAACAATAAATCACGATGTGATCTGCATCCGGCGACCATTTCAGTATATTATCAACGCCAATATACCCGATTATCCTGAGCGCTACGCTGATACATCCATGAAAACCATGTTACAACTCACAGGCTGTGCATTTTCCCTGCACCGATATCCCATCCAGAAAAATGAAACTTTGCAGGCGTGGGATGCAGCTGATGAATATTTGATTGAACAACTGGAGCGGGAAGAACTGCCAGCAAACAGCCGTATTCTTATTCTGAATGATGGATTTGGTGCGCTCAGTTGCTGGGCTGCGATGCAGGGCTTTCGTGCAACAACAATGAGCGACTCGCATCTGTCACAGATTAGCATTACAGCCAATCTTAAGCAGAATAACCTCAGCGGTGTGACCCTGCTTTCTCCGCTAGAAGACCTTCCTTCCGATACTGATATCGTCGTGATGAAGCTGCCGAAAAACAACCGTCTTTTAGTGTGGCAGCTTCAGCAGATCGCCCATTTTGCAAAGGCGGGCATCCGCGTGATTACCGGTGCGAAAGCCAAAGATATTCATACATCGACACTGAAGCTGTTTGAAAAACACCTGGGCGCGACCCATACCTCGCTGGCAAAGAAAAAAGCACGGTTGATTTTCTGCCTGAAAGAAAAACAACTCGCGGCCATGCCTGCAGCGACAACATCTTTTGATGTGCCAGATTTTAAAATGACACTGCAAAACCATGCGAATGTCTTTTCTTCAGAAAGCCTGGATATTGCCGCTTACCTGATGCTGAAACACATTCCTGCCGACCCAGAAATTAAACACATTATCGATTTGGGATGCGGCAATGGTGTGCTTTCCATTCAAGCGGCGCGCCTGAACCCTCAGGCCCAAATCACAGCGGTCGACGAAAGCAATATGGCGGTAGCTTCTGCCGCATTAAACCTTCAACAACACGGTATTGAAGCATCACGGACGCATTGTCTGGTGAATAACTGCCTTGATGGTTTTACACCGGACAGTGCAGATGTCGTGCTTTGCAATCCGCCGTTCCATCAATTGTCCGCGGTCACGGATCACATTGCATGGCAAATGTTTTGTGACGCCAAACGGGTTCTTGAGCCCAAAGGGCGGATTGTGGTGATTGGCAACCGACACCTCGGCTATCATGCTAAATTGAAACGTCTTTTTGGCAATGCGCAAGTCATTGCTTCTAATCGTAAGTTTGTTATTGTCGAAGCTTATAAATAGTCAGACTGTTAAGGGACGCGTTAACTCATGAAAAAACTTTTGCTTGTTTCCGGACTCGTGCTTGGCCTTAGTGCTTGCTCAACGCCGCGTGAACCCCAATTGACCATCGCTCCACAGCCTGCAGTTGCCGCAGTTGCAACCGGCCAAGGAAAAGCGGTGACGGTCGACAGCCGCGACTTGCGTACTGCGCAATTTGTCGCAGTGGTGGATAACGGACGCAAAAACGTTCAACCAATCCAAGCGACATCGAACGTCAGAATTGCCCTGGAAGAAGCACTGACTCGCCAACTGACCTCTCAGGGCTACAAAATTGTCGCTGACAGCAAAGGCAAACTACGCATGGATCTGCTGGATGCGCTAGTCAAAGTAGAACACAGCGTATTCTCACACAGCATGGACACCAACGTGCAAATTCAGCTGGTTGCAGAAACTACTGACAAAAAATTTGTTAAGCGCTACACCGGGAAGGCAACGTCTGAAGGCGCGAGCAGTGTGTCAGTGGAAGACATGGAAATTGCACTGAACAGTTTGCTGGAAGCCGTGTTGCAAGACATTGCCCGTGACCAGCAACTGACCACCTTTATGAACGAGAACTTCTGATGAAACGCAGTGCTCAATTTATCACGCTGGCAGCAGCGCTTTTTTCTACAGCAACTTTGGCTGCAAATCCTGTCGTAGAAGTGGAAACCAATCTTGGTGACTTCAAACTCGAACTGTATGAGGACAAAGCTCCGAAAACAGTAGAGAACTTTCTGAAGTACGTGGAAGACGGCAGCTATGTCGGCACTCAGTTTCACCGGGTGATCCCAGGTTTTGTTGCACAGGGTGGTGGTTACGATGCCTCGTTCAACGAACGTCCTATTTATGGCGAAGTGGAAAACGAATCGAAAAATGGTTTGAGCAACAGCCGTGGCACCATCGCCATGGCCAGAAAGCAAGATCCTGATTCAGCCACACGCCAGTTCTACATCAACCTGCAGAACAACAGCAACCTGGATGGCTCCAGCTATAAATACGGTTACACGGTATTTGGCAAAGTGATTGAAGGGTTTAACACTGTCGAGAAGATGGCAGGCGTTAAAACGGTCACAGTACCTGAAACCCGCATGCGTGATGTCCCACAGCAACCTATACTTATTGAGAAGATTGTAATCACCAATAAGTAAACAGCCTTATGGGAACACTGAAGCTCGTCGTCAACAACACTGTCACGAATGAAGCTGAAATTGCCGGGGAGTTTGTTAAAGACAACGCCCCGGCTCTCGCTGAAGACGTGTTCCTTTTTATCCTCGGTCGTATCTCTTACGATGCCCTTAAAGCCGCCTGCCAAACCCAACTGGCAAACTGGTGGGAGCTTGGGATATCCGGTGGCACACCGGACAATCAATACGAATCCATTTACTGGTATTTGTTGTTTCTGGTCGAATCCCGACGTGAAGATGAACTCCTTGGTAACCGCTATATCAACCAGCGCGTCAAAGAATGCGCTTGTTATTTGATCAACAAAGGAAAACTCCCCCGCTTCGCGCGTGGTATTCGTCCTTGAAGCACGGTAGCATGGAGTAATATCTGCTATCTACAAGGATGTTAATCCATGTCCCAAGTCCCCAACGTCGGTTGGCGCGAAACATTTAACAGCTATCTCGATCGTCGCTTGCTATGGGTTTTCCTGCTGGGTTGTGCCAGCGGTTTTCCTTTTATGCTGATCGGTTCCAACATGTCTGGCTGGCTGAAAGATGCCGGGCTGACCCGCACCGCCATCGGTTTATTTGGCTCTATTTTTGCGGTTTACGCCATAAACTGGATGTGGGCTCCTCTGGTAGACAGAATAAAGCTGCCTTTTTTGCACCGCTGGTTTGGCCAACGCAGAAGCTGGATACTGCTGACGCAGAGCATCATGCTGGTCTGTACCCTGCTCATCGCCAACACTGACCCTTCTTTCAACCTGTGGTTGACCTCCCTGCTTGCCTTTACTATTGCACTCGCTTCTGCCACGCAGGATATTGCGATCGACGCATTCCGGATCGACAGCTTTGGTGAAGAAGAAAAATCGAAATTGCCTCAGGCAGCTGCCATGGCGGTGATCGGTTGGTGGACGGGTTACAGCCTGCCGGGCTACTTCGCCTTTATTAACGCTGACACCATTGGCTGGAACGGGGTTTATTACGGTATGGCGGCATTTGTCGGCCTATTGATTCTCTTCACCCTGTTTGTTGGCGAACCGGCATCGCAACGCGACGCCCTTCAGGCCCAAGCAGAGTCCCGCTATGCAAAACGGCTGAACAAAGGCGAAAGCAGCATTCTGGTGTGGTTTACCGTTACCATCGTTGAACCCTTTGCCGAATTTTTCCGTCGTAACGGCGTAAAGGTCGCGCTTACGTTGCTGTTGTTTGTCTTCCTGTTCAAAGTGGGCGAGGCTTTCCTTGGTCGCATGTCCATCGTCTTTTACAAAGAAGTCGGTTTTAGCAACGAGCAAATTGGCACTTACTCCAAACTGATAGGCTGGGGAGCGACGGTTGTCTTCACCCTGATAGGCAGCGCTATTAATGTCCGGTTTGGCGTAGTAAAAGGCCTGTTAATCGGCGGAATAGCCATGGCCGCCAGTAACCTGATGTTTGCTGTCATGGCGCAAGTGGGGCCAAATGAACATCTCTTCCTGGCAACCATCATCGTCGATAACTTTACCAGTGCGTTTGCGACCATTGCTTTTGTCTCCTTCCTGACTTTCCTGACAGGTAGAGCATTCTCTGCAACCCAATATGCGCTGCTGGCATCGCTCGGCAACCTCAGCCGGACAACGCTCTCTTCGTTCAGCGGATCGTTGGTTGACTGGATTGAGCAGTTTGAGTGGATGCACCAGATCAACTGGCTCAATCCCTGGTCGTTTTTCTTCATCCTCACCACGATAATGGTCATCCCAAGCTTGCTGATGATCATTGGCCTTAAAGGGCACTTCCGTAAGCTCGAAGAAGCACAAAAACAGCAGTGATTCGCATCAAAACCGCGACATTCGTCGCGGTTTATTTTTACCAATCCTGTTTAAACCTCTATCTCCTTCATATTTTGAAACACTTATCCCAATTGCAATCCATTACAACGAGATCAAAATCACATAAAGCAAACGTTTGCGGTTTCATTGCATTTTATTTTTTGATCTTTTGCATAGAATGGCGCTCGCAACGGCGGAGGTCCTACCATTCGGAGTCTTTGCCGCCCCATTCTGACGATGTAAAGAGAACAAAAGATGCGTAAATCAGTAGTAGCACTCAGCGTTCTGGCGGCAGCAGCAGCTGTTCCAGCTCAAGCGGAATACCTGTACGGTTTCGGTAACGTATATGCAGATTACCTGAAATGGACCAACGGCGATGACAAGTTCGGTGGCGTTGAAAACAACCGTGACGAACACGTAACTATCGGTGCGGAAGCTGGCGCAGGTTTCGATTGGGGTCAGGTTTACGGTTTCTATGAGTACGAAAAGCTTGATCAAGCTTCAGACAGCCGTAGCCAAGCAGCAAAATTCACTGCTCACTACAAACTAATTGATGACGTAACCCTTTACGGCCAAGTTTACGATCTGAAAGACAACAAATTTACCAACGAACAAAGCCGTGTATTGGGCTTTGGTTACTTAGGTCTGAACGGCCAAGGTTGGTCTTTCAACCCATTCATCGGTGTCCATGATCTTTCTATCGACAACACCAATGAAAAGTTCGATGCTGAAGACAAACTGGAGAGCTACACAAACGCTTCCGGATTCAATGGTTACATGGCTGGTTGGACTGCAATGTACAACTTTGACATCGCTGGTCAGCCACTGATGATCACCAACTGGCACGAAATCGAATTTGATCGCAATGACGATTACGCAGCAATGCAATACGGCAAAATCGGCCACAACGGTGGTGTAAGTCTGTGGTATGACATCACTGAGACCGTCTACACGGGCCTGACTTACCGCTACTTCTACAATAAGCTGGGCGTTGACGGCTACGGCGACGCAGTAATCTTCCGCGTTGGTATCCACCTGTAATCGCGACAGATTCTAAAAAGGCAACCTCCGGGTTGCCTTTTTTCGTTTTCAGGTTCGGCGCATTGATCAACAGTGGTATCCTTCTCCCGGAAAAGCATTAAGGAGCAGGTATGCGTTTTACGCTCGTCGGCGCGGGAGCTGTCGGTACATTGTGGGGGCTTTCACTTGCCAACGCGGGTCATCAGGTTCACTGGATAACCCGCCAGAATGAAACTGCTGTCTTTCGGGGTTATGAAGCTGATACGGCGATAGCGTTTCCCGCCAACCAAAGAGAGCTACTTGCAGACTCAGACTGCGTTCTGGTTTGTGTAAAGGCTTTCCATGTTCAAACAGCGCTGGAAACGCTGCTTCCTGACCTTCATCCGGATACGCCGGTTGTCCTAATGCACAACGGCATGGGTACGGCGGAGAAGGCACTCAAGCTACTGCCACACAATCCCCTGCTACTGGCCACCACTTCCCACGGCAGTCTGGTGGTGACAGAAACTGAAGTGCGCCACACTGGATTAGGGGAAACGCATATTGGCGGCATAAACCCTTCAGGCAAACAGTGTGACTTTTTAAAAGACGTACTTGAGCATGCCCTGCCTCCGGTAAGCTGGCACCCTGAAATTACTTCAGCGCTGTGGCGAAAACTGGCGGTGAACTGCATGATCAATCCACTGACAGCACTTGAACAATGCCAGAATGGAGACTTGCTCTCACCTGTCTATCAGGCACAACTTCAGACACTCAGCCAGGAAATAGCCTCTGTAATGCATGCAGAAGGCCAGGAGGTGAGTGCGAAAGAAGTCTTTGCTTTCAGCCTTGCCGTCGCGTCAGCAACCGCCCAAAATTACTCATCCATGAACCGCGACGTTTATTTCAAACGCCGCTCAGAAATAGACTACATCACCGGTTATCTTATCAACCGGGCAGAATCCCATGGTATCGCGACACCGGCAAACCGGGCGCTGTATCTGGCAATAAAGGAACGGGAGTTATCCTATGACATCACCTAGCGTTTTAGTTTGTTTGGCACCTGGCACAGAGGAAATGGAAGCGGTCACCGCTATCGATATTTTTGTCCGTGCCGGGTTCCAAGTGACGACGGCGAGTGCCGAAGAAAACGGAGAGCTTACCCTTACCTGTTCTCGCGGTGTAAAACTGACAGCTGACGTACCGCTGGTAAAAGTAGCCGATGAAGAGTTTGACTGTATTGTACTGCCCGGTGGCGTAGATGGCGCAACCTGCTTAGGTGACAGCGCTTTGGTGATCGAGATGATCCGCCAGCAACAGTGCGATCAAAAATGGGTTGCGGCGATCTGTGCAGCACCTGCACTGGTACTGGAGAAAAATGGCCTGTTTCCAACCGCATATAAAACCTGTCATCCCGCATTTATCGACCATATTCCGGCAGACAAGCAAAACAGCCGCCGTGTCTTTACTGACCACGACCATAAGCTCATTACCAGTCAGGGACCGGGTACTGCATTGGAGTTCGCGGTTGAGATTGTCTACCTGCTGGCAGGCAAAGAAAAAGCGCTTGAAGTGGTGGGCCCGATGGTATGTGTACCAAGCCTTCACTACGATAAGAAATTCGCTTGAAGAGATTAGAGATTAGAGATTAGAGATTAGAGATTAGAGATTAGAGATTAGAGATTAGAGATTAGAGATTAGAATATCTTCTATTTTCAGTGCTATAGAAAAAATAAAACCGACCTTAAAGGTCGGTTTTTGGTATCTCAAGTCTCGTAACGGCGCCTTCTCGCTTGGCCTTACGGACGATATACCTTCACGTTGTTGTAGCCATTTTCCTGCAGGTACAGTGCCTGCAGACGGCTCATCACGCCGCGTTCACAGTAAAGCAGGTAAGTTTTGCTCTGATCCAGATCGCCGAATTTGGTCGCGAGACGGAAGAATGGGATATGCACCACTTCTGCACCGTCAATTTCCAGCGGACGCTCATCTTCCTCTTCTGGGCTACGGATATCCAGCACCACTGCGTCCTGAGCAATATCATCCACCAGTTCAACGTCAGGCGCTTTTTCTTTGCTCATTTTACCGATTTCACGGATATCAATGATGCGTGCGTCATAAACCACTTTGTCCAGAATGCCGAAATCAAACTTAGCTTCTTCAGCTTCCAGTTTGGCTTTCTCTGCCTTAATGGTCGGTTTACGTGAAATCACACCGCAGTATTCTGGCATGGTTTTCGCGAAATCTTCGGTACCAATTTCACGAGCCAGATTGATAATGTCTTCTTTATCCCAGTTGATAAGTGGGCGTAGGATCAGCGAATCGGTCACGTTGTCGATCATGCGAAGGTTCGTCAGGGTCTGGCTCGAAACCTGTCCCAGCGCTTCACCGGTTACCAGTGCCTGAATGTTGAACTTGTCAGCAACCATGGATGCAGCACGCATAAACATACGCTTGAGTACGACGCCCATCTGGCCATCGTCAATGTTTTCCAGGATCTCAGCGACAACAGGCTCGAAGTCTACAGAAATAAATTTCACTTTGGCCGATGAACCGTACTTTTCCCACAAGTAGTGCGCCGTTTGCTGCACGCCGATTTCGTGTGCTGCACCACCCAGGTTAAAGAAGCAGTAATGCACTTTACTGCCGCGCTTGATGTGCAGGTAGCTTGAAACACCTGAATCGAAGCCGCCGGAAATCAGGCTCAGCACATCTTCCTGGGTACCCAGAGGGAAACCGCCCAGACCTTTGAATCGCTCACGAACCACGTTCACGTTTTCTTTGTCCACTTCCAGGTGAACAACCGTGTCCGGATTTTTGAGTTGGACTCGTGCAGTCGCAACATCCTGGTTCAAGCCACCACCGACATAACGCTCAACGTCGATTGACGTAAACTCATGGTTACCACGACGCTTGGCGCGCACACAGAAAGACTTACCTTCCAGCTGGTGCGCAACCGTCGCAGACACGATCTCATAGATGTTGTGCAGATCGGTAAACGGCGTTTGCTCAACTTCCAAAACGTGGTGAATACCCGGCGTATTGGTCAGGACACTGAGTGCGATATCACGCTCAGCTGCGTCTTTCAGCGAAACCTCGATATGATCGCGACGGTTGAAAACCGACATGGAGTCTGACTTTCGCTTAAGAATATTTCGGATGTTAGTTTCCAGAATTTTCGTGAAGCGCTTCCGTACAGATTCACTTTTAACCATCACCTCAGGGTGAATTTTTACGATAAATTTCATAACAGGTTTCGCTACAGCTTGGGTAAAGGCGCGGATTATACCTCAAGCCTAGCGGAGACGAAATAACCTCACTTTGAATGCAAAAAAGGCAGCGGGAATCGCTTAATGCCAGTCAGTTAAGCTGACTGGCTTTCTTTTTATTGGGGTATTTCTTTGCCTTAGGCTTCACGGCTCTCGGGTATATTCGCTCTTCTCGCTTAATGGGCAACACATGATGTATCGCCTCC
>NZ_JAHUTS010000031.1:0-46526 GCF_019209835.1 Enterovibrio paralichthyis
CGCGAGGGTAAGGGCTGTGGTCAATTGCAAAATAAAAGGCTCTAAGTATGGGGACTTAGAGCCTTTATAAGCCATCTGTTGGATCGTTCAACCGATCATTTATCTCTTAACTGATCGGCATTAGGCCAGATGGCCCGTTTTTTGTCGCTGGTGGTTTATTTCGACGTCTTGTCGTTTTCACCCGCCGACTGTGTGTTTTCGTCGTCGCCTTTGTCCTTTGGCGATTCGTCTGCAGCCTCTGCCTCATGCGCTGCCTGTTCAGCCGCTTTTTCTGCTTCTTCCGCTTCGTCGTCCTTGCTTTCAATCACGCCGTGGGTTTCTTTCCAGTCTTCCCAACGCTCGTGTGCCAGCGCTTGCATGCTGGTGGTCTTGTCCGCTTCGTCGAGGATCTCTTTGCCCACCAGGTGCTCAAAGATATCTTCCAGCGTGATGATGCCTTGCACATCGCCGTATTCGTCGACAATCAGTGCCAGTTGGGAGCGCTGTGCCATCATGCGGTCAAATGCCTTGGTCACAATCATGGAATCGTGCACAACCGGAATAGGGCGCATCACACTGCTCAGTGGCTGTTTGCCTCTGCCATGCTGGTTGGCAGAAAACAGCTCCAGACGGTGCACAAAGCCGAGGATATTGTCACGTGACTCAGCATAGACCAGCGGGCGTGAAAACGGCGTGTCGTGGTGCTCACGCAGGAAATCTTCGATAGTCATGGTGGCATCGACACGGAACAGCACCGGACGCGGTGTCATCAGCTTGGTGACCGCAACATCACGCAGGTTCAGCAGGTTGGTCAGCATGGTGGATTCATCATCTGCCAGCTCTCCGCTTTCTTTTGCCAGCAGCGCCATGGCTGAAATCTCGTCACGCAGTTTAGGTTGTTCTTTACCACGAGCCAGGCGGCGGGTCAGTTGCTCTGAAGCCCAGACGAATGGCGTCAGCGCCCATACCATCCAACGCAGAACCGACGCCGCACCCGGAGCCAGCTGACGCCAGTATGTTGCACCAATGGTTTTCGGTACGATTTCCGACAGCAGCAGGATAGCCAGTGTCAGTACCGCAGAAAACGCGCCCAGCCAGGCATCACCAAACACTTTTGCCGCCTGGGCACCGGATGCAGCAGCACCCACGGTGTGCGCAATGGTGTTCAGGGTCAGGATTGACGCCAGTGGACGGTCGATATCATCTTTCAGTTGTTGCAGGCGACCTGCCGCAGGGTGGCCTTGTTGTCGCATTTGGGCCAGATAACTGGGGGTAATACTCAGAAGAACCGCTTCAAGTACCGAACAAATAAATGAGACACCGATAGACAGTGCCACAAACATGATAAGCAGGATCATTGTTTTCCAGCGTAATAGTGGTGAATGGGGGTAATACTAGCGCCAAAGATCGGGCATGAACGCAGTAAATACAAGTGTTCAGGAGGAAATATACCCAATATTTTGTGAGGATGCGCTCAGTTTATGGTTAAAGACTCTGCATACAGTCACTTGTGGCGCCACAAACCTTTGCCAGTCGGGCTTCTTTTGAATTAGAGTTGCCTTGTCTCAAGAAAACCTAAGAAGGGAAGACCTAATGAACAAGACCAACTTGATCGACCTGATTGCTGAAAAAGCAGACCTGTCTAAAGCACAAGCGAAAGCTGCACTGGAAGCAACTCTGGCGGGTATCGAGGGTGCACTGAAAGACGGTGACCAGGTTCAACTGATCGGTTTCGGTACGTTTAAAGTTAACCACCGTGCTGCGCGCACTGGCCGTAACCCACAAACTGGCCAGGAAATTCAAATTGCTGCGGCGAACGTTCCAGCGTTTGTTGCAGGTAAAGCACTTAAAGACGCAGTTAAGTAAGTTATAATCCGCCAAAACATCACTTTTGTTTTGGCGGATATTTATGCGCGTTAAAGCGTCCCTCCTCACTGTTTTGACTCTATTGTCTTTGACGGGCTGTGGCTCGACAGAGATGATTACCCCCCTGACCCAAACCATCACGGCTGACGTTAAAGGCGACAGCACGGCAATCTATTGGCTTGATGAACGCCAAGGGTTCCCTGAAACGCTGACTGAGCGCGTTATGATGGGCGACTATGGCAGCTATGCTTCCGAATACCGTTTCCGCAAAGGCGTGGTTCGCGAGATCCAGCGTGACGGCAATATCCTGGTCGATGGCAAGGTTCAGCCAATTTCCCTGTTGATCCGCTACGACTCTGAAGGTCAGGCGGTGTATCAGCAATACCGTTTAAATGGTGATTTGCTGCCAGTACGCGGCACCGAACTGGTGCGTTACTCCCGCGAAGCAGAGCAGTCACTGGCGATGGCGCGTGAACTGCACAGCAATGGCAGGGATTTTTTCCAGGGCTACTGGAACGAAGGGCAGTTTGAAGAGTGTGGCAGCGGCAAAGAAAAGGCGCTGGAGTTTGAAAGCGATTTGCCGGGTTATATCGTGCAACGCCTGAGTCAGGAAGATAACTTTCTGGCCGCTGCGGGAAAGGTAGGGCGCAACCTCAATGTGGTTGAAGAGGTGATAGCCCTCGACAGCGACAGTGCTGAGTGTTTTACCCGACCAAGCTTTAAGTCTTAAGCTCTGTTTTTAAACCATGAAAAAACGCGCCCGCTGGCGCGTTTTTCCTTTCCAAGCAGTGTGTAATTACTGCTTTTCCTCGCGTGCAATGGCGCGGTAGCCAATGTCATCACGGTGGAACATGCCATCCCAGCTGATTTGTGACGCAAGCTCATAGGCACGCTTCTGCGCTTCTGACACCGTGTTGCCCAGCGCAGTGGCGCAGAGTACTCGCCCACCCGCCGTCACCACGTTACCGTCTTTTTCAGCGGTACCTGCATGGAACACTTTCGCCGCGTCCAGCTCTGCCGTTGGAAGGCCGGAGATGACATCACCTTTGTGGTAAGACGCGGGGTAGCCGCCCGCAGCCAGAACAACACCGATAGAGGCGCGTGGATCCCATTTGGATTCCACGGTATCCAGCTTACCCGCTACCGCAGCTTCACACAGTTCAACCAGATCAGATTGCAGGCGCAGCATGATTGGCTGGGTTTCCGGGTCGCCAAAGCGGCAGTTGTACTCAATCACTTTCGGTGTGCCATCGGCCATGACCATCAGGCCAGCGTACAGAAAACCGGTGTAAGGGTTACCCTCGGCCGCCATGCCGCGCACGGTGGGGAAAATCACCTCGTTCATCACGCGGTCATGGATTTCCGGTGTCACTACAGGTGCCGGGCTGTATGCGCCCATGCCGCCGGTATTCGGGCCGGTATCGCCGCTACCAACGCGCTTGTGATCCTGGCTGGTGGCCATTGGCAGAATGTTTTCACCATCGACCATTACGATGAAGCTCGCCTCTTCGCCATCAAGGAATTCCTCGATAACCACACGGCTGCCTGCGTCGCCAAACGCGTTGCCTGCCAGCATGTCACGAATGGCGTTTTCTGCTTCTTCCAGCGTCATTGCAACGATAACGCCTTTACCTGCAGCCAGGCCGTCCGCTTTCACCACGATTGGAGCGCCTTTTTCGCGCACATATGCCAATGCTGGCTCAATTTCGGTGAAGTTCTGGTATTCCGCTGTGGGGATTTGGTGACGGGCTAGGAAGTCTTTGGTAAACGCTTTTGAACCTTCGAGCTGCGCGGCAGCAGCGGTTGGGCCGAATATAGGCAGACCGGCTTCGCGGAAGGCGTCAACCACACCAATTACCAGCGGTGCTTCCGGGCCAACAATGGTCAGGCCGATGCTTTTTTCTTTAGCAAATGCTACCAGTGCAGCAATATCTTCCACACCGATGGCCACGTTTTCCAGCGCCGGTTCCAACGCAGTGCCCGCGTTGCCTGGAGCAACAAACACCTTGTTCACCTTTGGTGATTGCGCTGCTTTCCAGGCCAGAGCGTGTTCACGGCCACCATTACCAATAACCAATACGTCCATTTTCAATCCTTCAATCAAATCAGCCCAGAGTGACGCTGGGCTGTGAAAAATGCTTAGTGGCGGAAGTGGCGCATGCCGGTAAAGACCATCGCCATGCCATGCTCGTCGGCTGCAGCGATCACTTCGTCGTCACGCATTGAGCCACCTGGCTGGATAACGCAGGTGATGCCCGCTTCTGCAGCAGCATCAATACCGTCGCGGAACGGGAAGAAAGCATCCGACGCCATGACGCTGCCTGCCACTTCAAGGTTCTCGTCAGCGGCTTTGATACCGGCGATTTTCGCCGAGTACACACGGCTCATCTGGCCTGCGCCCACACCGATGGTCATGTTGCCTTTAGCGTACACAATCGCGTTGGATTTCACGTACTTTGCCACTTTCCAGCAGAACAGGGCATCACGCAGCTCTTCGGCCGATGGTTGGCGCTTGGAAACCACTTTCAGGTCATCCAGGGACACCATACCCTGGTCGCGATCTTGAACCAGCAGGCCGCCATTCACGCGCTTCACATCAAAGCCGGTGGTTTTGGTGCTCCACTCGCCACAAACCAGCAGGCGGACATTTTTCTTCGCGCTGACCACTTCTGCAGCCGCATCAGACACGCTTGGCGCAATGATGACTTCGACGAACTGACGGTCAACGATGGCTTGTGCTGTTGGTGCATCCAGTTCACGGTTAAACGCGATGATGCCACCAAACGCAGAGGTTGGGTCGGTCTTGTAGGCGCGGTCATACGCTTCCAGAATATTTTCACCCAGCGCCACACCACATGGGTTAGCGTGTTTAACAATCACACACGCAGGCTCGATGAACTCTTTCACGCACTCAAGGGCGGCATCGGTATCGGCGATGTTGTTGTAAGACAGCGCCTTGCCCTGAAGCTGGGTTGCAGTGGAAATAGACGCTTCCTGCGGGTTGGCTTCGGTGTAGAAAGCAGCAGCCTGGTGGCTGTTTTCGCCGTAGCGCATGTCCTGCTTTTTGATGAACTGCTGGTTGAAGGTACGAGGGAATGTTGACTCTTCGTCACCTTCTTTGTTGTCACCGTATGATGGCACCATGGTACCGAAGTAGTTGGCGATCATGCCGTCGTACGCGGCAGTATGTTCAAATGCAGAGATGGCCAGATCAAAACGGGTTTGCAGTGTGAGTGAACCGTTGTTGGCATCCATTTCCGCCAGCACGCGGCCGTAGTCAGAGGCATTCACCACGATGGTGACGTCTTTGTGGTTTTTCGCGGCAGAGCGCACCATGGTTGGGCCACCGATATCGATGTTTTCTACCGCATCTTCCAGCGTACAGCCTTCTTTTGCCACTGTTTCCGCGAATGGGTACAGGTTGACGACAACCATGTCAATCGGGGAGATATCGTGTTCGCTCATGATGGCATCGTCAGTATCACGACGGCCGAGAATGCCGCCGTGTACTTTCGGGTGCAGGGTCTTTACGCGCCCATCCATCATTTCTGGAAAACCGGTGTAGTCAGACACTTCTGTCACGGCCAGACCCTGCTCCGCCAGCAGGCGAGCGGTACCGCCAGTCGACAGGATATCGACACCTTTTTCTGCGAGAGCTTTGGCAAATTCTACAATGCCGGTTTTGTCAGATACGCTAATCAATGCGCGACGAATAGGACGAGCGTTTTCCATTGCTACCATCTCTTTAACTGTGGGGATAGGATATTTGGCAAAACCGCCGCAATGAGGGCTGCTTTGCCAAATACCCGACACGGCGAAGCCTTGATTGAATTGGCGCATATTCTAACCTAAATTACTGACGCAATCGATTGCTTTTGTGGTTTTGTCACAAAACGGCGTAACGGTGAACAAATGAAGATGTTACAGATAGGACAACTGGCCAAACTCTCCGGTGTTTCAGGGGATACGCTGCGCTTTTATGAAAAAGTGGGCTTGCTGACCCCGGCCTCACGCAGTGACAGTGGTTACCGGCTCTATGACAGTGATGCGGTGTCCCGCGTACATTTCATTATGAAAGGGAAGCGGGTAGGACTGACACTGGAAGAAATCCAGGAGCTGCTTGAGATCCGCCTAGAAGCGAGTCAACACAGCTGTGCGGAGGTAAAAGGGATCACCCAGAAGAAACTGGATGAAATTGACGAGAAGATTGCCGAGCTTTCCCGTATTCGTGTCGCGCTGAAAAAGATCAACGATGCCTGTTGCGGTCATGTAGATGATGATGCCAGTCACTGCTCTATCCTGGAAGCGCTGGCATCAGAAAGGGAAGACTAAGCCATCTCCCCTTTACGTTTTTTATCGTGCCAGTTCGGCAATCACGGCGTTGTAATCCGGCTCGTTGGTCAGTTCGTTAACCAGTTCAACGTGCAGAACGACGCCATCTTCATCTATGCCCACCACAGCACGGGCGGCCAAACCCACCAGTGGCCCCTCAGCAATCGCCACGCCGTAGTCTCGCAGGAATGAAGGATCGCGGAAGGTTGAAGCATGCATGACGTTTTTCAAGCCTTCCACTTCGCAGAATCGGCTGGCGGCAAAAGGCAAATCTGCCGATACACACACCACTTGGGTATTGGGCAGCAAGCCGGCTTTTTCATTAAACGCCCGGGTGCTTGCGGCACAGGTAGGGGTGTCGATGCTGGGGAAGATATTCAACACCAGCTTTCGGCCACGGAAATCGGCGAGGGAGACGTCAGAGAGGTCTGCTTTGGTCAGTGAAAAGTCCGGGGCGTGATCGCCTACCTTTGGCAGATTGCCGACGAGAGGAACCGGTTCCCCTTGAAAATGAGTCTGTGACATGTGAGCTCTCCTTGTCTGGAATGAATATGGTCACCTAAGAGTCTGGCACAATCTGATACTGCGCCATGTACAAATAGTGGTATACGATGCCGAGAGTTGAGACGACCACAACCCCGGAAAATAGTAGTTGGGAACGTGATAAGAGTGTGATAGCGTCAGGAGCATCGAAAGGAAAACACGCATCCAAGAATAAGTCCGTAAAACCAGTGAGTTGGCGTCCGGTGAGCGTGGTAGTTGGAAGAAAAAGGACAAAGATGCTTAAAATTAATGAATACTTCGACGGTAACGTTAAGTCGATCGGCTTTGAAAACAAAGGGCCTGTCAGCGTAGGCGTGATGGAAGCAGGCGAATACACGTTTGGTACTGCAGCGCCAGAGCGCATGAAAGTGATCAAAGGGGAACTGACGGTGAAGCGCCCTGGCCACATCGATTGGGAAACCTTTGGTGCCGGTGATGACTTTGAAGTGCCTGGGGAATCTTCCTTCCAGGTCAAAGTAGAGCAAACCACTGCCTACCTGTGCGAATACCTGTAATCGCCTCCTGATATGAAAAAAGCGCCCGAGGGCGCTTTTTGCGTTTCTGGACGTTTACCACGAACCTTGTAGCCAGTGAACCTGTGTATATAGGCGTGAACATAAAACGCAAAAAAGGCAAACCACCGGAGATGATTTGCCTTTTTTGACAGAAACTTAAGTTCGGATGATTAGTTCATGCCGTACTTTTTCAGTTTCTTGCGCAGAGTACCACGGTTGATACCCATCATGGTTGCAGCGCGGGTTTGGTTACCGCGGGTGTATTGCATGATGGTGTCCAGCAGTGGCTGCTCAACTTCTGCCAGTACCAGCTCGTACAGGTCATTGACTTCCTGGCCATTCAACTGCGCTAGGTAGTTTTTCAGGGAGGCTTTTACTGAGTCACGCAGTGGCTTCTGGGTGATTTGATCTTGTGAAGTCACAGTAGTCACTGTCAATGCTTCTGAAGTCAGGTTTTGTTCGAACATACTCTGTCAGCTCTTCTCGTATTTATGCAACGTTTTCGAAGTAATCTTGCAGCGCATCGATCTGCTCGTGAGCGTCTTCGATTGCGTTGAAAGCCTGGCGAAAATCGCCAATTTGGTCATGTTCTTTCAGGTACCAGCCCACGTGCTTGCGCGCGATACGCAGCCCTTTAAGCTCACCATAAAACTGATGAAGCTCCTGAACATGACCCAACAAAATAGTTTTGACCTCTTCCTGTGGCGGCGTCGCTAAAACGTCACCCGTTTCGAGGTAGTGTTGGATTTCGCGGAAAATCCACGGACGCCCTTGTGCAGGGCGGCCAATCATCAAGGCATCAGCGCCAGTGTAATCAAGCACGAATTTGGCTTTCTGAGGCGAATCGATATCCCCGTTGGCAATCACCGGGATCGAAATTGCTTCTTTAACCGCTTTAATGCTGTCGTACTCAGCTTCCCCTTTATACATGCAGGCACGGGTGCGGCCGTGAAGGGCCAGTGCCTGAATGCCGCAGTCTTCGGCCAGTTTGGCGATATGGACACAGTTTTTGTTGTCCGGATCCCAGCCTGTCCGGGTTTTCAGGGTGACAGGAACGTCCACCGCAGAAACCACTGCTTTCAGGATTTGCTCAATGATATCCGGTCGGGTCAGCAAGGCTGAGCCAGCCAGTTTCTTATTGACCTTTTTTACCGGGCAGCCCATGTTGATATCGACGACTTGTGCGCCGTTCTCAACACAAAAGCGTGCGGCATCTGCCATCAGGGCCGGTTCAGCGCCGGCGATCTGTACAGAACGGATCCCCTTTTCATCAAGGTGAACCATCCGGTTCATCGACTTGGCGGTGCGCCACATCGCCGGATTGGAAGACATCATCTCGCTGACCGCCATGCCTGCCCCATAGCGCAAACAGAGTTCGCGAAAGGGCCTGTCAGTCACACCTGCCATAGGTGCCACGATGAGGTTGTTTTCCAGTTTGTATGGTCCGATTTGCAAGGGAATACCTTCTATGTCAGCAAGGGCGCGCATTTTACGCATTTTTTCCGACGCTGAAAAGGCCAATATTTGAGCGTTTTGTCTTGATTTTTCAAAAATCCAGCTATTTCAATTTTTTAGTACAAAAATTGTCCATTTATCGCTGGGTTACGCTCTGTGCGCGGTGATACGACACCATTCTTCTTTCTCGGTAATGGCATCTACCGTCAGTTCATCGCGGTAGCAATCCGCGACAGACTCGGCCTGGCTATCCAAAACACCAGACATCGCCAGTACACCCTGAGGTGCGATCAGGCTTTTGATGATTGGAGAAAGCTCACGCAGCGGGCCTGCCAGAATGTTGGCAACCACCACTTCTGCCTGCAGGTTTGCTGGCTGATCTTTTGGCAGGTATAGCTCAAGGCGATCGGCCACACCGTTTCGCTCAGCGTTGGCTTTGGATGCTTGCAGCGCCTGTGGATCGATATCGATACCAATCACTTTCTCTGCGCCAAGCAGCAGTGCGGCCAGAGACAGGATGCCTGAACCACAACCAAAATCGATCACGGTTTTGCCTGCCAGATCCAAACCGTCCAGCCACTCCAGACACAATGCGGTGGTCGGGTGGGTACCGGTACCGAATGCCAGACCCGGATCAAGCATGATGTTCACCGCTTCTGGCTCTGGGGCTTCACACCAGCTTGGGCATACCCACAGACGCTGGCCGAAACGCATTGGCTTGAAGTTATCCATCCAGGCGCGTTCCCAGTCTTTGTCTTCCAGCTGCTCAATTTTGTGGGTGAAGTCTTCACCCAGCAGTGGGCTGGTCTTCAAAATGGCGACCACAGCGTCCATATCGGTTTCTGCGTCATACAACGCGACGATATCGGTTTCGCCCCACAGACGGGTTTCACCTGGCATTGGCTCGAACACTGGGGTGTCTTTGGCATCAAGGAAAGTGACTGACAATGCACCCGCGTCTTCCATCAGCACATCACCGATGGCTTCGGCTGTTTCTGCGGTTGCGTTCAGTTTGATTTGAATCCAAGGCATGGTTTCTTCACTTCTTCGTTTAACGACGATTTAAGGGGGCGGAGTCTAGCATAAAAAGTAGTCAGCCCGCATAGCCTTAGCATGGTCAGGGGTTAAGAAAGGTGAAAAAAGGGCAGCGAATGCTGCCCGGAAGGATTATGCGATGGCGGTTTGTGCCCGGCGGTGTTGCAAACTGCTCACCAGCAGGAAGGCCAGCAGGCTGATTGTCAGCGATGGGACTATTGCATGGATACCGCCAATATCCGGTTTGAAAGTGGACAGCGCCGCATAGCTGCAAAGGCCGGTCAGCATGGAGGCCAGTGCGCCGCCTGCGGTAGCTTTTTTCCAGTAAAGGCCGAGTACCAAAGGCCAGAGGAAAACCGCCTGCATACCGCCAAAAGCCAGCAGGTTGAGCCAGATGATCATGTCCGGCGGGTTGGTGGCGGCAACAAACACCAGCAGGGAGAAAATACCGGTCACCCAAAGTGAAAGCTTGGGCAGTTTGCTTTCTGCGTCCGGCGCTTTCGCTGCATTCGGGTTGATGTAGTTAAGGTACAAATCCTTCAGCAAGGTTGCAGAAGCCTGGATAAGCTGCGAGTCGATGGTCGACATAATGGCCGCCATCGGGCCTGCCAGAAACACACCGGCCACCACAGGCGGCAATACCGTCATCATCAGGGTTGGCATGATCTGATCCGGGTTATCCATTTCCGGCACAATCGCGCGGCCGAGCGCCCCTGCCAGGTGCATCCCCAACATCAGTACCGCCACCATGGCGGTACTGATCACCATGCCTTTGTGCAGCGATGCGCTGGATTTGTAAGACATACAACGCACTGCCGCATGGGGAAGACCAATCACGCCAAAACAGACCAATACCCAGAAGCTCAGCATAAAGGGTTCAGAGAGGAAGTTATTCGGGCCATAGGGTGAGACAAGCGCCGGGTCAATGTCATGAAGCTTAGTGATCATTTCCCCCACGCTGCCGCCGGCGTGGACGATGCCAACGAGCAGGGCAATGGTGCCGACAATCATCATGGTGCCCTGTACCGTGTCCGTCATCACTACAGCACGGAAGCCGCCAATGGTGGTGTAAAGGCCGACAGTAAAGGCGAACAGCATCAAACCATGGGTGTATGAAAGCCCTGTGACAGTCTGAAGAAGACGGGCACCACCGACAAACTGCACCACCATGGTGCCGAAAAAGGCCAGCAGCAGCGCCAGTGAGGCAAAAATCACCACGGCACGGTTTTTATAGCGGGCGTAAAGCATGTCATTGAGGGTAAGCGCATTGTGGCGGCGTGATTCAATGGCAAATTTCTTGCCCAGCACGCCGAGGGTCAGCCAGGCGGCAGGGAGCTGGATCATCGCCAGCAATACCCAGCCCAATCCCATTTTGTAGGCTGCTCCAGGGCCACCGATAAACGAACTGGCGCTGGCATAGGTCGCGGCCAGTGTCATTGCCAGCACAAAGCCGCCCATGCTGCGGTTGCCCAGAAGGTATTCATTCAGGAAGCCGCCGCTGCGGTCGCCCTGCTTACGCGAATAGAGCGCAAGCGCAAACACGGCCGCCAGATACAACGCCATCGGGATCAGAAGTTGGCTATTCATGCTTACTCTCCGGCTCAATGTCCAATGGCATCTCCTTGTAGAGGTATTTCACCATCAGGGCGCACAGCAGGGTAAAAACAAGCGGGCCAATCACACAGGCCATCAAAAACCAAAGAGGCAAGCCGAAATAGAGCACCGGTGCTTGCTCAATGTTGTCCGGTGCCAGCCCATAGGCGGAGCCATACCACCACGCAAAATAAGCGAGAGCCAACCCAATTGCCCATTTGGCTTCCTTGTGTGCCTGGCGATACCGGCTGCTAAGTGTCTTCATAAGAAGCCTCCGAAACAGAGTTATGCCGAAAAACGGTGTCTGTTCTCAGTAATACGGTATGAAAAAAGAGGGATATTGTGACAAATGTGGCGGGAGAGTGACAGCGATTGGCAAATGGCGGGAAAAGAAAAGGCTGCGCATGCGCAGCCTTTGACCAAATCAGGAGGTGGGTTATTTATGCAAACCCAGCTTCTTCTCCAGGTAGTGGATGTTCGCACCACCGTGCTGGAAGTTCTCATCTTTCATGATTTCCAGCTGGAGAGGAATGTTGGTTTTGATGCCGTCGATAATGATCTCTTTCAGTGCATTGCGCATTCGGGCAATGGCCACATCGCGGTTCTCACCGTAACAGATCAGCTTACCGATCATCGAATCATAGTGTGGCGGCACGGTATAACCGGCGTACACATGGGATTCCCAACGCACACCCATACCGCCAGGGGCATGGAAGCGGGTGATCTTACCTGGGCTTGGCAGGAAGCGTTCTGGATCTTCCGCATTGATACGACACTCAATCGCGTGACCGCGGATTTGGATATCATCTTGCGTGAATGACAGTGGC
Source organism: Enterovibrio paralichthyis (assembly GCF_019209835.1). Classification (NCBI taxonomy): domain Bacteria; kingdom Pseudomonadati; phylum Pseudomonadota; class Gammaproteobacteria; order Vibrionales; family Vibrionaceae; genus Enterovibrio; species Enterovibrio paralichthyis. Next base: position 12,146 of record NZ_JAHUTS010000031.1, read on the forward strand.
TGGCCTGCCGCAATGCGCAGCTGCTCTTTGATCAGGTCAATGCCGGTAACCATTTCAGTCACTGGGTGTTCAACCTGAATACGGGTGTTCATCTCAATGAAGTAGAACTCACCGTTTTCGTACAGGAACTCAAACGTACCCGCACCGCGGTAACCGATTTCGATACATGCACGGCAGCAACGCTCACCGATGTATTTACGCATTTCTGCAGTAATACCCGGCGCTGGTGCCTCTTCAACCACCTTCTGGTGACGACGTTGCATAGAACAATCGCGCTCACCCAAGTGGATTGCACCGCCCTGGCCGTCAGCCAGAACCTGTACTTCAACGTGACGTGGGTTTTCCAGGAATTTCTCCATGTAAACCATGTCGTTGTTGAATGCAGCTTTTGCTTCTGCGCGGGTCATGGCAATCGCTGAAGTCAGCTCTGCTTCAGAGCGAACCACACGCATACCACGGCCGCCACCGCCACCGGATGCTTTGATGATCACTGGGTAACCGATGCGTTTTGCGAAAGCTTTGTTTTTCGCTTCATCGTTATCCAGTGGGCCATCTGAACCCGGTACACATGGCACGCCAGCTTTCTTCATTGCGCTGATCGCAGACACTTTGTCACCCATCAGGCGAATGGTTTCTGCGCGAGGGCCAACAAAGATAAAGCCTGATTTTTCTACCATCTCAGCAAAATCAGCGTTTTCAGACAGGAAGCCGTAGCCAGGGTGAATAGCCACCGCACCGGTGACTTCCGCTGCACTGATAATGCGAGGGATGTTGAGGTAGCTTTCAACGCTCGATGCTGGACCGATACAGATAGACTCGTCTGCCAACAGAACGTGTTTCAGATCGCGGTCTGCAGTCGAGTGCACAGCGACGGTTTTGATGCCGAGCTCTTTACACGCGCGCAGGATGCGAAGGGCAATTTCACCGCGGTTAGCGATGACAATTTTATCTAACATAACGGTCCTCGATTACTCGATGATCACAAGGGCTTCGTCAAACTCAACCGCTTGACCGTCTACACATAAGATAGCTTTTACCACACCCGCTTTGTCAGCTTGGATTTGGTTCATCATCTTCATCGCTTCAACGATACACAGGGTATCGCCAACATTGACTGATTGGCCGACTTCAACGAATGCTTTCGCGTCTGGGCTTGGAGAACGGTAGAAAGTACCTACCATTGGAGACAGGACTTTGTGACCAGTTTCTACCGGTGCAGCGGCTGGCGCTTCTGCTGCTGGTGCCGCTGCAACTGGTGCCGCAGGTGCAGGCGCTGCTGCGACAGGTGCAGATGCGTAAACTTGTGCCGGTGCAGCTACAGGTGCGATAGCACGGCTGATGCGTACTGATTCTTCACCTTCAGAGATTTCCAGCTCAGCAATGCCCGACTCTTCAACAAGCTCAATCAGTTTTTTGATTTTACGAATATCCATGATGACTATCTCTTTAAAATTATTGTTCAGTTGGCTGCTGACTGCAGGCGGCGAGCCGCTGCCTTCAGCGCAAATTCGTATCCGTCAGCACCGAGGCCCGCAATCACGCCTACCGCTTTATCAGTAAAGTAGGAGTGGTGGCGGAATGGCTCACGGGCGTGAACGTTTGACAGATGCACCTCAATAAACGGAATGCCCACCGAAAGAATGGCATCGCGCAAGGCAACGCTGGTGTGGGTGAAAGCGGCTGGGTTGATGATGATGAAATCCACCTTGCCCATCGCTTGGTGAACCGTATCAATCAATACATGCTCTGCATTGGATTGAACGTGCTCAAGTTGAATATTGAGAGATGCGGCGATCGCCGTCAGATCGGCGACAATGGTATCCAGCGTCTTCTGTCCGTAGTGACCAGGTTCCCGGACGCCCAGCATATTGAGGTTGGGGCCGTTGATAAGTAAAACTTTGCGATTTGTCGTCATATTGATCGCTTTGTTCCTGTTCTTGTTGCGAAAAGACCGTAACTTTTGCTTTTCAGCACCCAAGGGTGCGAGAACCTAAAAAATGGCACTCCTGCCACTTGCTGGATCGCAATTATAGAGAATTCACCGCAAATGGCAGCAAAATACTGGTCTAATCAGCCAAAATCTGACATTCGAGAACACAGATTATGCACTTAGGACAGGGATTTCAGGGCAGGAGTTCACGAAATAACCACACTTAGCTACCAAAGTGTTACTTAGATCTCATTGGGGCTGGAGTTGGCGAAAATTGCGGTGAATTCCACGAAGTTAGATACACGCTGAACCGTTATCGATGCTGCCGTATAGGGGTGAAAAAGGCTGCCATTGGCAGCCTCGATAGGGGGAAAAGGTTCACGCGGATTACACCACGCTGGACTTCTCTGCAATCAGCTTGTCAACCACGCTTGGGTCCGCCAGCGTTGAGGTATCACCCAGGCTGCCAGTGTCACCGGTGGCAATCTTACGCAGGATACGGCGCATGATTTTACCGGAGCGGGTTTTCGGCAGGGCATCTGTCCAGTGAATGAAATCTGGTGTCGCAATAGGACCAATTTCCTTACGTACCCAGTCTTTCACTTCTTTGGTCAGCTCCGCACTTGGCACTTCACCGGCATTCAGGGTGATGTAGGCATAAATCGCCTGACCTTTAATGTCGTGTGGAACACCGACAATCGCCGCTTCTGCAATCTTGTCGAAAGCAACCAGTGCCGATTCGATCTCAGCGGTACCCATACGGTGGCCGGATACGTTTAGCACGTCATCCACACGGCCGGTGATCCAGTAATAGCCGTCTTCGTCGCGGCGCGCGCCGTCACCGGTAAAGTACATGCCTTTAAAGGTCGAGAAATAGGTCTGCTCGAAGCGCTCATGGTCACCAAATACAGTACGCATCTGGCCTGGCCATGAATCCAGCATCACCAGGTTGCCTTCCGCAGCACCGTCGATCAGGTTACCCATGTTGTCCACCAGTGCCGGTTGCACACCAAAGAATGGGCGGGTTGCAGAACCTGGCTTCAGCGCAGTTGCGCCTGGCAATGGGGTGATCAGAATGCCGCCGGTTTCGGTTTGCCACCAGGTATCAACGATTGGACAACGGCTGTCACCGATGGTCTTGTGGTACCACTCCCAAGCTTCAGGGTTAATTGGCTCGCCCACAGAACCCATGATGCGCAGGGATGAGCGTGATGTGCCCTGAACGGCTTCGTCGCCTTTTGCCATCAGTGCGCGGATGGCAGTCGGTGCGGTATACAGGATATTGACCTGGTGTTTGTCGACCACCTCGCTCATGCGTGCAGTCGATGGATAGTTAGGCACACCTTCGAACAGGATGGTTTTCGCACCGTTCGACAGCGGTCCGTAAATCAAGTAGCTGTGGCCGGTGATCCAACCCACGTCAGCGGTACACCAGAACACTTCGCCTTCCTGATAGTCGAAGACGTATTTGAAGGTCATGGTGGCGTAAACCAGGTAGCCGCCAGTAGTGTGCAGGACACCTTTTGGTGTGCCGGTTGAGCCTGAGGTGTAAAGGATAAACAGTGGATCTTCGGCGTTCATCTCTTCTGGCTGACAGTTGTCTGAAGCCACTGCCGTTGCTTCATGCCACCACACATCGCGGTGCTCATGCCAGGCAATCTCGCCGCCAGTGCGTTTGTAGACCACCACTTTCTCAACCGATTTCACGGCTGGGTTGGTCAGTGCTTCGTCGACGTTTTTCTTCAGCGGTACGGATCGGCCGCCACGGACGCCTTCGTCTGCAGTCACAACCACTTTGGCATTGGAGTCGATGATACGGCCCGCCAGCGCTTCTGGAGAGAAGCCGCCGAATACGATAGTGTGAACGGCGCCGATACGGGTACAGGCCAGCATCGCAATTGCCGCTTCCATCACCATTGGCATGTACAGACACACCACATCGCCTTTGCGTACGCCCTGGCCTTTCAGTGCGTTGGCAAACTGACACACTTCTTTGTGCAGCTCTTTGTAGGTCAGCGTTTTGTCTTCATTCGGATCATCGCCTTCCCAAATCAGGGCAACTTCATCGCCACGGGTTTCCAGGTGGCGGTCAATACAGTTCGCGGAAACGTTGAGTGTACCGTCTTCAAACCACTTGATGTTGACGTGTCCGGTATCAAACGAGGTTTGTTTGACTTTGGTGAAGGGCTTGATCCAGTCAACGATCTGGCCATGCTCACGCCAGAACCCTTCTGGGTTAACGACAGACTGTTGGTACATCTCACGGTACGTGTCGTTGTTGGCATGGGCTTTTGCTTCGATCTCCGGCATGACCGGGTGCAGGTTAACCTCACTCATTCTCTTTCTCCTTGTGTTTCCTGCGTGGTGCGCTCTGGCACTGGCGATGGGTGACCGCTTGGCATAAGAATAGGGTACGGTAATGCGGTCTTGTCACAATAAGGTCGGACAGATAGGGATTCTCGACAATTAGACTTTAGGATGACGGGGCGGATTTCTCTGGATTTTGTGACCTCACCACCCCCACAGTGAGCGATGGCTCTCATTTCCAGCCTGCCTGTTGCGTGCTGGTACCACTGGAACCTGTCAGACATAACTTGGCATGCTGATGTCACCGTATTTCAGCCGCACATAGATAAGCGCCGCACTGATGGCATCATCAAGTGCATCATGTCGTCCAGACAGTGGTAATTCCAGATGGTGTCCTATCGCCTCCATACTCAAATCATAGTAGGCATTGGGCAAGATATGCTCCAGTTTACGCCGGTAAATATCACTCACTTCAATTGTCGGGTTTGGTAGTTTGAAACCGAGGTAGCGCTTGGCGTAGCGGTCGAGGATCGCTTTGTCGTACTGAATGTAATACCCCACGATGGGACGGTTGCCGATGTAGTCAATCAGGCGGTGCATGGCATCTTTTTCTGTCAGGCCATCGTTGAGATCTTGATGCCGGATACCGTGCACTTTCACTGACTGGGCGCTGAGTGATACAGGTGCCCGCAGCGAAACGTTGAACGGCTCGCTGGTAATAATCGTGTTGCCCCGGATCTTGGTGGCCGCAATGGTGACGATCTCCGCTTTGTGCGGATCCAGGCTGGTGGTTTCGCAGTCGAGCGAAACCAGTTCTTCCGATGTTGGCGCGTTAAACAGCGGCGCATAGGGCGTGTTTCGCCATTTGTATTTGTGCCAGTAACGCGATATCGGATTCATCCTAATCCCTCACCTGATAGTGGGATGCCAGCCGCTCTTTGAATTTTTTCACTACGCTCAGGCAATCGCGCAACAAGTCCCGCTCGGTGCGCGGCAGGCGGCTGACATCGAGCAAGTTGCCACTGCTGGCATCGGAGTCCAGTTGCTGGCGCAGACGGATTTTCACAAACAGTTTGAGCGCTTCCGTCAGGTTGCTGGCAGTTTCCGAATCCAGCGCATTGCACTGGGCAAGGGCATCGAGCCGTTCAAAGGTGTTGCTCGGTACAATGCCGTTTTCCAGTGCCAGCGTGCGCACACCATGCACTAACGGGAATATCCCGCCTTTTTTCACGTCCAGCCCTTCCTTGTCGGTTTTCAGGCTGCCAAACAGGGTAAGTGGCACACGAAAAGCCAGACATGGACGGACAAAGGTGTTGAGCGCCAGCATATTGCCTTTCATGGTGGTACGGAGTTTTCCCATTACGGGTTCAAGTAACGCCTTGTTGCCAGCTACCGCATGGCTGTCTGCGAAAATGGCCAAATCCATCAGGCTGCGTTCATCGGAAATACGGCTCAGTGCCGTCATTTCTTTCAGCCATTCGGACTGGGTTTTCACCCAACGTGGGTTGTTCACCATTACATTACCGGGGCAGGGTGGGTAACCCAGACGGCTCAATACTTCGCTGAACCTCTCCATGTAGTGTTGAACATCCGGCCAATTAGCATCATCGGCCAGGATCAGGCCGTTGTCCTGATCGGTTTTGAGAATTTGCTCACCACGGCCTTCTGAACCCATCACAAACAGGCAGCATTTTTGCTGGAAGCCCTCCGGGATAGTCAGGCGGAACGCCTTTTCGATGATCTGTTCATTAACGGCGGAAATCAGCTCCATCACAAACTGGGTATGGATACCGTTATTCGTGAGGTTCTCCACCAGTTGTTGTTGGTTGTTGGCCGCCAGCGACAACTCTTCAATAGTGTGGGCGCGGTTGATTTGCAGTGTCAGTACGTGGGAGTGGGTGGAAAAAAGGCTTAGCACCTGTGTCATGTCAAGCATGCCGACGGTTTCACCCTTTTGGCTCACCCGGACCCGTTTTACCCGGTCGCGGGTCATGAGGATCATCACGTTGAACAGGTAGTCCCCGAGTTCGACACCGATAACCGGCGACGTTGCTACATCACCAATCGGGGACTCAAGGTGACAGCCGTCTTCGACCAGTGCATGCAGCAGGTTGGTCCGGGTAATGATGCCGATATCGTGTTCACGTCCTTTCAGGGCGACCAATGCGCAATCCTGACGCTCGCTGCGAAGTTTTAGGGTAGCCTCTTTAATTGAGGTGTCATGGTCGAGGGTCATAATAGGCTGGATGTTATTTTCATCCACTTCGGTCAGGATGAACTCGGCCAGATTTTGTTGCTGCTGCGCTTTTTCCAGCATCTTCTTGCGTTTGCTGAAACTGGTATTGAAATAGTCAGCAAAGGCCTGGTTTTCGTTATAGAGTTCCAGGAAGACATCCTTGGGCAATACGTAACATAGGGTGTCTTCCACGACACGGTATCTGTGGTGGTTAAAGCCTTTGAGCAGAGCCCGCGCATCGAAAATGTCATCTTTGATGTACTGTGCCTGTACCTCTTTGGTGTCCGGATTGACTTCCTGCACGCGTCCTTTGATCACGATATACAGGGCGTCGTTGGATTCCCCTTTCTCAATCAATACATCGCCGCGCCGGTAATAGGCGACATCCAGTGCCGAAAGCAGGTGTTTGGCCTGTTTGCTGTCGAGGCGGTCAAACGGGGGGGAGGAGGTATCAAACGGTTCAGGCATGGCAGTAAACTCCGTGTTTTCGCATGCGCACAAAGCGCCTTGATTTAACTCAGTGTGTCTCACCACCCCTGACCTTGCCAGCCGACTTTAGTCTATGAATTCCGGCTGTTAAACTGCGTGGTTCGTGACATGGGCGGCACTGCTCTGGTGCCAGATTGATCTCTTGACCCGGCAAAAGGAACTGCCTGCGTGAGCTTTCTACCATCATCGCCATTTCGTTGGCTCTCTATTTATTACAGCAGCTACTTTTTTGCTTTTGGCGTCTATCTGCCTTTTTGGTCTGTGTGGCTGGCCTGGCTTGGTCTTCCTGCCAACGATATCGGGATAGTCCTCGGCGCGGGGGTTTTGGCGAGGTTTGTGGTCAACCTGCTGGTCACCCCAAGATTTCACCTGCCCGAACAGCTCCTGCCTGCCATCCGCTGGCTTTCCGCCCTGGCGGCGGTCGTGGGGTTTACCCATCTGCTTGCCACGCCGGATCTGCTTTGGCTGACGGCGTTGTCCGTGGCCATCAACATGGCGTTGGGCCCGGCCATCCCGATATCCGATGCGCTTGCGAACCACTACACCCGCCGCCGTTTGGTGGACTATGGCAGGGCGAGGCTGTGGGGCTCGCTGGCATTTGTGGTGGGCTCTACCCTGACCGGCGGATTGGTTGAGCGCTTTGGTGAAGGTGTCATCGTTCCCGTGGCGGCAGGGGCGCTGGCGATTGCATTTGGATGGAGTCTGACCTCGCCTAACCCGCTTCCTGCCAACGAGGAAAGACAGGGGAGAACACGCAAACCCCTGCTCTCAGTTCTGCGTCTGCCCGGCGTGGGCGTGTTTATATCCTTGGTGGCGCTCATTCAGGGCAGTCATGCCGCGTATTACGCCTTCAGCGCTATTCACTGGACTCAATCTGGTATCTCTGATGTGGTGGTGGGGTATCTGTGGAGCCTCGGGGTGGTGGTGGAAGTGGCGATGTTTGCCATCAGCCAGAAGCTCTTTGGCGGCTGGCGTGTGGCATCCCTGTTTCGCCTCGCTGCGGTGGCTGTCATGGTGCGCTGGACAATTACCGGCCTGACCACAGATGTGTGGGCTCTCGTTTTTTCCCAGTCCCTGCACGGCATCACATTCGGCGTTGCCCATATTGCCGCGATGCGCTACATCCAGCAGCAGGAGGCTGACAACATGATGGCTTTGCAGGCGCTTTACAGCGCTATCCCCATGGGTATCGTGATGGCGGCACTGACCATGTTGAGCGGTGAGCTTTATCACCTGTTCGGGGGGCACAGCTTTTTTATTATGGCGCTGCTTGGCGTACCTGCGCTGGTCTTAACTTCCCGGCGTTTCTGCAACCTTGGCTGATCTGCAGGGAGATGTCTTGAGGGAGAGATTGCTCACGGTGCTGGGGCGGCGAATTGTTGTTCAATGGGGAGCGTGGTAAACAATGTCCAACAGATAGGTGCGCTGCGGTTCAGGGTGATAAGGGCGCACCTTTAAAAAGTTAACGCCTTATAATGGAAGGGATTATGTCGGCTGGATGGATCGTGGTGCCGGTGGCGCTTGCCTACCTTGGAGTCCTGTTTCTTATTGCCTGGTATGGCGACAGCCGCCCACGCTGGTTGCGGGGTTGGCGTCCCTGGATCTACAGCCTTTCCATCGCCGTTTACTGTACCTCCTGGACCTTCTTCGGCACGGTGGGGCAGGCGGCAAGCCAACCCTGGTCATTCCTGCCTATCTATCTGGCGCCAATCCTGGTCTTCACCATGGGGTGGCGGTTCCTCGCACGCATCATCATGATTGCCAAGCGCGAGCACATCACCTCTATTGCTGACTTTATCGCTGCCCGCTACGGTAAATCGCAGGGTCTGGCTGTCATGGTGACCATTATCGCCGTGGTCGGTATCCTGCCGTATATCGCGCTTCAGTTGCGTGGTATTACCATGGGGCTGGATGTCATTGCTCCGGATATCGGGCAGAGCGCAGGGCTGAACCAGGGGCAAATCGCCTGGCTGGTCTGTATGTCCCTGGCCATGTTTACCGTACTGTTCGGTACCCGCCATATAGATTCAACGGAACACCACCGCGGCATGATGATGGCCGTGGCTTTTGAGTCTATCGTCAAGCTGGTGGCTTTTCTTGTTGTGGGCTTTTTTGCTGTTTTCATGCTGCTGGACGCGCCGGGGCCACTGCCGTCGTTAACCGAAGCCCATGTGGTCGGAGCGCCGGACTGGGGCGCTTTGTTTGTCCACACCTTGCTGACCATGGCTGCCATTATCTGTCTGCCACGCCAGTTCCACACCATGGTGGTGGAAAACGCCCGGGCGCAGGATCTGCATACGGCGCGCTGGGTTTTCCCGCTCTATCTGTTGTTGATGGGGATGTTTGTGTTGCCACTGGCGTATGCCGGGCAGGTATTCCTGCCGGACGTCTCGGCAGATACCCATGTTATCCAATTGCCGCTGTCGACGGGCAATGAAGGCATTGCGTTGCTGGCATTTCTTGGCGGCGCATCGGCTGCCAGTGGCATGGTGATCGTCTCAACCATCGCCCTCGCAATCATGGTTTCCAACGATCTGGTGCTACCACAGTTGCTCCGCCGCATGCGGGTTTCCAACCGCAACTTTACCCAGTTCTCGGGTCTTTTGCTTAATGTTCGCCGCGCCCTGATTTTCCTGCTTCTTATTGGAGCCTGGGGCTTTTATCAGCTGATCCTTGAAGTTCCATCGCTGTCAGCCATCGGCTTTCTCTCGTTCGCCGCCATTGCCCAGTTTGCGCCACCTCTGGTTGCCGGAATTTACTGGCGTCAGGCCAACAAGAAAGGGGTGTATGCGGGGTTATTCTCCGGCTTTATCGTCTGGTTAATGGCGCTGATGATGCAAACCGGCATGCTGGCGGGAACGGAAGACACCAACGTGGTGTTGTGGCTGTTGTCGCCGCCGGAACTGCCCTTTTTCGCCACGTTGAGCCCGGTCGACTGGGGCATGGTGTTAAGCATTATGGTGAATACCGCCTGCTTTGTGGTGGTGTCCATGGCGACCCGGCCTTCGTTGAGTGAACGCCTGCAGGCGGCGAGCTTTGTCGGCACGCCACTGCCGGAAGGGGATGATTCCAGCCTGTATCAAAGCCGTGTGACAGTGGCTGAACTGGAAATGCTGGCGGCGCGCTTTGTGGGCCGGACACGCATGCGCCAGACGTTCCGCACCTTCGGTGAGCAGCGTGGTGAAACCCTGTTACCGCAACAGCAGGCCAGTGCCGCACTGATCCGCCATACCGAACGTGTATTGGCCGGTGTATTCGGTGCTTCCTCGGCCAAGCTGGTACTGACCTCTGCGCTGCAGGGGCGCAATATGCAGCTGGAAGAAATTGCCACCATTGTCGATGAAGCCTCGGAGCTTTTCGACTTCAGCCGCGGCCTGTTGCAGGGGGCGATTGAGCATATCAGCCAGGGCATTTCCGTGGTGGACAAACAGCTTAGGCTGGTGGCCTGGAACCAGCGGTATGTCGAGCTTTTCAACTTCCCGCCAGATTTGATCCAGGTTGGCCGGCCGATTGCGGATGTGGTGCGCTACAACGCGGAGCTTGGCCTGTGTGGCCCCGGTGATATCGATGAGCATGTGCAAAAACGGGTCGCTTATTTGCGCAGAGGCTCGCCGCACACCTCATCCCGTGTTCATCCTGACGGACGGGTGATTGAAGTGCAGGGCAACCCCATGCCGGGCGGCGGCTTTGTCATGAGTTTTACCGACATTACCGCCTTCCGTGATGCGGAAGATGCCCTGAAACAGTCCAATGAAACCCTCGAAGCACGGGTTGTGGAAAGAACACGGGAGTTGGAAACCCTTAACCGCCGGCTGATCAGCGCCACGGCCAAAGCCGAACAGGCGTCGCAGTCAAAAAGCCGTCTGTTGGCTGCGGTAAGCCATGACTTGATGCAGCCGATGAATGCCGCGCGTCTGTTTGCCTCTTCCCTCAGTGAAATGGCGGAAGAAAAAGAGGTGCAAAAAATGGCCTCCCACATTGAAAGTGCCCTTGGGGCGGCAGAGGATCTGATCGGCGATCTGCTCGATATCTCCCGTATCGAGTCAGGCAAAATGAAAGCCAAGATCACCCATTTTGAACTGGATGAAGTGTTCTCCACCCTGGCGGCGGAGTTCGGGGTGATTGCCAACGCACAGGGCGTCGATTTCCGGGTTCAGCCCTCCAAGCTGAGTATCCGTTCCGATCGCCGGTTACTTCGCCGGGTTTTGCAGAATTTCCTTACCAACGCCTTTCGCTACAACCCCGGTGGCCGGGTGTTGCTGGGGGTTCGTCGCCGTGGATCCCAGTGCAGGATCGAAGTGTGGGATAACGGCCCGGGGATCCCGGAAGATCGCCAGCAGGATATTTTCAACGAATTCACCCGCATTGATCGAAAAGGCGCTGAACTTGGCCTGGGGCTTGGCCTTGCGATCGCACGCGGGATCAGCCGTATTCTCAATCAGCCACTTAACCTGAGGTCCTGGCCGGGACAGGGGACTGTCTTTTCCATTACGGCCAATATTGAGGCTGCGCCTCAGCACTGCGACACTGGCATTGCGACTGACGATCAGGCAAAAAATAGCGAGCCGCTGGCTGGGGTTCGTGTGTTATGCGTTGATAATGAAAAAGACATCCTTGCCGGAATGGAAAGCCTGTTGACCCGCTGGGGTTGTCAGGTTGAACTGGCAGAGGATTTGGATGAAGTGCTGGAAAAACTGAGGCAGGGACTGAGGCCGGATGCGATTTTGAGTGATTACCATCTGGCGCCTTCACTGACGGGTATTGATGTACTCCAGCGTTGCCGCGAAGTGCTGGGAGAGGGCTTTATCGGCGCGGTTATTACCGCTGACCGGACGCAGGAAACCCGTTTAATGGTTAGGGAACTGGGCTTTGGCTATATCGCCAAACCGGTTAAACCGCTGAAGCTGCGGGCATTGCTTCAGCAAGGAGCGCATTGAAAATGGAAGCGTTTTTTATTCCACGACTCGACACCGAAGCCGGACTTATCCGTGCCTCGGGGGACTGGGATCCGTTAACGGCTGAGATCCAGTTGACGGAACTGGATCTGATGGGAACTGATGGCTGGATGGACGTATCTTTCTGGCTGACAGAGCAAGAGCATGAAGCACGTATTGAGGCGGTGCTGGTGGCTGCCAAGCGTTATCTTGTACGTCAGTAATGAAGAAAACGGGCGCCGAGAGGCGCGCCGTTATTGATCGGTAAACAGGGTTTTATATTCAACAAACAGGGCGGGCGCCTCCGCGTAGTAAAAGGTGCCGTCCGATTTCACCACCAGATGGATTTTACTCTCTTCCGTGGTCGGGGCTGGTAAGCTGACCATCCACTCTTTGTTGTCTTCACTGTTCTGTGCCATGTCCACAGGCTCAGCTGATAGTCCCTCTTTCTGTACCAAGTTGATTTTGGCGCCTTCCAACGGAAAAGCCGATGTCAGCTTAAGTACCACTTCGTTATCTGTCAGGCGTTCAGAGCGCAACTTCACTTCGAAGTCACCGTTTTCCAGCGTACATAAACCACTGGTATAACGGCAGTTTGAATCAGCAGCGAGCTTGTAGGTTGCCCCTTCTTTCGCGACGTGGGGTTTTTCACTGACAGCCAGATCAACACCGAAATAAGCAATGATGGCAAGAATAGGGGCAATGAGCATTGCCGCAATGATGTGTTTGTTTTTAAACATAATAATCTGTTCTTTTTCGTCCTTGAGCTGAGAGATACCTTACCACACGCGGTATCTCAGCGAGGATAAAAAAAGCCCCGTGGTGGGGCTTTTTCATCGTAACGTGATGCCTATAGCGCAATGGTACAGGCGCTTGTTACTTAGTGGTCGTGTGCCTGGCCTGCGCCGCCCGGAATACGGACGTGCTCAACCAAATCCTTCACGTGTTGCGGTGTCGCTTCAGTCACGCGGGATACTGCAATCGCCACGATGAAGTTCACCAATGCACCAATCGCACCGAAGGCGTTTGGTTCAATACCGAAGAACCAGTCGCTGCCCCAGCTCTGCAGGAATTTCCAGTCTGCAACAAACAGGATCCCTTTGTGCTGGAATACGTAGAACAGGGTGACAGTAATACCTGCAATCATACCTGCGATTGCGCCTTCCTTGTTGATGGTTTTCGAGAAGATACCCATCATCAGAGCCGGGAAGATGGAGGAAGCTGCCAAGCCAAAGGCCAGGGCCACCGTACCGGCTGCAAAGCCTGGCGGATTGAGGCCGAGGTAACCTGCAAGACCAATCGCAACCACCATGGCAAGTCGGCTCGCCATCAGCTCGTTCTTCTCAGAGATATCAGGCTTGAGTATACCTTTCAACAAGTCATGCGATACCGCTGACGAGATGGCCAGCAGTAGACCCGCAGCCGTTGACAGTGCCGCTGCCAGACCGCCTGCTGCAACCAGAGCGATAACCCAGTTAGGCAGTTTCGCAATCTCTGGGTTTGCCAGCACCATGATGTCACGGTCAACTTTCAGCTCGTTAGTTGCAGCGTCTGAGGTGTAGTTGATGATGCCGTCATTGTTCTTGTCGTCAAAACCAAGCAGGCCGGTTTTTTCCCAGTTTTTAAACCACTGTGGACGTTCGTCATACGCAAGGTTCTGACCAGGCGCAGGGTTTACTGTATCCATCAGGTTCAGACGTGCCATTGCCGCTACTGCAGGGGCAGTGGTGTACAGAATCGCGATGAAGAACAGTGCCCAACCCGCAGAGATACGCGCATCACGTACTTTCGGTACGGTGAAGAAGCGGATGATAACGTGTGGCAGACCCGCAGTACCGATCATCAGGGACATGGTGTAGACGAACATATTCAGTGTATCGCCGCGCACCTGTGTGGTGTATTCGGTAAAGCCAAGCTCAGAAACCACCTGATCGAGTCGGTCCAGCAAATAGGTGTCGGTGCCAGTCATGGTGCTGCCCAAGCCGATTTGTGGCAGTGGGTGACCGGTCAGCTGCAAAGAGATAAAGATAGCTGGGATGGTGTATGCCAGAATCAGTACACAGTACTGTGCAATCTGGGTGTAGGTGATGCCTTTCATGCCGCCGAGTACTGCGTACATGAATACAATCGCCATACCGATGTAAAGGCCTGTGTCATAGTCCACTTCCAGGAAGCGGCCAAATGCCACGCCCACACCTTTCATCTGACCGATAACGTAGGTGATCGATGCGATGATAAGACAGATGACAGCGACCACACGTGCGGAGTTGGAGTAGAAACGTTCGCCGATAAACTCAGGTACGGTGAACTTACCAAACTTACGCAGGTAAGGGGCAAGCAACAGAGCCAGCAGTACATAACCACCGGTCCAGCCCATCAGGAATACAGAGCCGCCGTAGCCCATAAAGCCGATAAGACCTGCCATTGAAATGAACGATGCAGCAGACATCCAGTCTGCGGCTGTTGCCATACCATTGGCTACCGGGTTAACGCCACCACCGGCAACATAGAACTCTTTCGTAGAACCAGCGCGGGCCCAGATCGCGATACCAATGTAGAGCGCGAACGTAAAACCAACGACAAGGTAAGTAACGGTTTTCAAATCCATGATTACGACTCCTTACTCGTCATCATCGACGCCAAACTCTTTGTCGAGTTTGCGCATCTGAAAGGCATATACAAAAATGATGGCCAAGAAGGTGTAAATTGACCCTTGTTGTGCGAACCAGAAGCCGAGCTTGTAGCCGCCAATACGGAATTCGTTGAGTTGATCAACAAACAGGATGCCGCATCCAAACGACACCACAAACCAAATGACCAGCAGACCTACCATCAACCGGACGTTTTTAGCCCAATAGGCTTTGGCGTTATCTTGTTTCTGTTCCTCAGACATCACCATCTCCTTAAGTGACGAGTTAACGGATTGTTACGCTTCGACAATAGCAGTAGGTGTGCAACTAAACACTGCAACTTTAGTCGAGCGACAAAAGTCGTTAACTGTCTGCTTTTAAGGGGTTTCTGTGATGTGAGGCAATCTTTGGTGGCATTAACAATTTATTAACCTAGCCAAAGGTCTAATAGGCTTTAGGCGAAGGTGAGAGATGGTTTTAATCCGCGGTCAAATTGCAGGATGTAACAATTGAAAGCCACGCAGTGAAAGGCGTCAGCGATCAGGTTTGGTGAAAACAAGAAAGCCAGCGCGAGGCTGGCTTGGGGAGGGGTCAGATATCCTGATCCGTTTGTTGCAGCAGGATAACCGCCTGAGTGCGGTTTTTAACGCCGAGCTTGCGGAAGATAGCTGTCATGTGCGCCTTGATGGTCGCTTCGGACACATCCAACTCGTAGGCAATCTGCTTGTTGAGCAGGCCATCGTTGAGCATGTTTAGCACTTTATATTGCTGTGGGGTCAGGGAGGAAATCTTGTCCATCAGCGACTCTTCATCGCTTTCCTCACTGAAATCAATGCCGCTTGGATAGCAGGTTTCTCCTTCCAATACCCGGTTCAGGCTGCTGATAAGCTCGCGCATGTCGCTGGATTTGGGGATAAAGCCAATCGCACCATTGGATTTGACCTGGCGGATGACGCTGGGCTCTTCACTGGCGGAAATTACTACAATCGGCAATTCAGGGTATTGGACACGAAGGTGAATAAGACCAGACATGCCGTTGGCTCCGGGCATTTTCAGATCGAGCAGCAGCAGATCGATATCAGGCTCTTTGTCGAGCAGGGCGGTGAGACTGTCGAGAGAGTCGGCTTCGAGCAGGTTAGCGCCACTGATCGCCATATGCACAGACTGGAAAAGTGCATTGCGGAAGAGAGGATGGTCGTCTGCGATAACGATGGTGTATTGAGCGTCCATGGCAAATTCATTAATACCCGTTTAACAAAAACGCTAACACCGCGACGGGGATTGATCAATTTGCTTCGCCGGGAAGTAAGAGCTTGATCCCCCGCCATTTGTGGGCAATGTCGTGGGGATCAAGTTTGGTTGCAACTGACGTTTTTATTTAATCAGCTGATTTTGTTCAAGATGTGTCAGGAAAGGTGCGGCTTCCATAAACCCGGTCAGGCGGGCATCCGGAAGTGGGTTACCGCTGGCATCCCAGAAATCAATCGTAGGCAGTCCAAGTACGTTCAATGATGTCAGCATTTTGATGTCCTGTGGGCGGTTTGCCGTGACATCTGCTTGCAGCAGCACGAAGTTTTGCAGCTCGGGAGCAACCTCGGCGTTATGGAAGGTGTACTTTTCAAACTCCTTACAGGCCACACACCAGTCGGCATAAAAATCCAGCATCACAGGCTTGCCAGCCGCTTTGGCTGCTGCCAGTTCACGGTTCAAATCGTCGATATCAGCGATTTTAATAAATTCCACCGAGGGCAGTTCTGCTTTGGCTGCCGGCGTAAAGACGGCGTTGTAGGTGTACACCGATGTGCCGCTCAGTCCCAAAATGGCAATGATACCCAGCACGCTTGCGAATTTACCTGGCTGCAGTGTACGGCTGATATGATACAGCCAACCCAGGGAAACCAGCGCCCACGCCGCCCAAAGCCAGACGCTGACGGTTTCTGGCAACAGGCGCTCGAGCAGGAAGATTGGTGCGGCAAGCAATACCAGACCAAAGAAGACTTTGACCCTGTCCATCCAGGCGCCGGCTTTTGGCAGCAGTTTGTTGCCGAACATGGCGGCCACAATCAGTGGGATCCCCATACCCAGTGCCAGTGCGTACAGAGTGACAGCGCCGGTTAGCAGGTCGCCACTTTGTGCCACGTACAACAGAGCACCGGACAGCGGTGCCGTGGTGCAAGGCGAGCAAATCAGGCCGGAAATCGCACCCATGGTGAACACACCCAGGCTACTGCCGCCCTGCTGCTGGTTACTGAGTTCGCTCAGTTTGGTCTGCAGGCTGGCCGGAAGCTGCAGATTGAACACGCCAAACATCGACATCGCCAGTAAGACAAAGACAGCACTCAAACCAATAAGGACATACGGGTGCTGGAAAGCAGCCTGAAACTGCAGGCCAGCCGAAGCGACAACCAGGCCAAGCAGCGTGTAGGTCAGCGCCATACCCTGCACATACAGCATGGAAAGGCGGAAAGTCTGGCCGTGGGATTTCTTACCGCCGCCCAGCACGATACCGGTCAGGATCGGGTACATCGGCAGGACACATGGGGTAAAGGCAAGGCCAATTCCCAGCCCTAAAAACAGCAGTGGCTGCCACCAGTTGTCGCTTAGGCTACTGACTTCCGTGTTTGAGCTGCTGCTACCTGCCGGTGTTTTTGATACCGAAGCGGGTGCGCTTTGTTCTGCCATAGAAGAGGGACTGTCGGTTGGCTGTGAAGACAAATCCCCAGTTGATGCTGTGACGGCTGCCAGCGGTACGGTGACTGTTTCCGGCGGGTAACAGAACCCGGCTTCTGCGCAGCCTTGGTAGGTCACACGAAGCTCTGAATTGTTGGTCGCCTCAAGCAGAGGCACGGTCACGGTCAGCGGCTTTTTGAAGATCGAAACTTCACCGAAAAATTCGTCGTGATACGGCTGTCCGCGACGCATTTCAAGCGCGCCAATCCGGGTACCTTCGCCAGGTTTTACCTCAATTTTGTCCTGATAGAGGTAGTAACCGGGGGTGACCTGCCAGTCGAGGTAGACCCGATCGCCCTGTTGGGTGAAGTTAAATGGAAACGCCTGATCAACCGGCACAAAGCCCGGTGCGCTGTTTGCCGCCGGGGCAGGTGAGTTGAACAGGGTAAACTCCGCTTTCGCGGGGAGGGCACTTAGCAGTGCCAGCGCAAAAAGAGCAAAAAGTCGTGAGCCTATTCTGGTCATGGCCTTCATCAAATCGGTTACTTCAAAGGGTTGGTTGAACTATATCACTGAGACCGGGAAAGCCCGAATTCGTTTCCCGATTGTTTACAAAAACAAAGAGGACGCCGAAGCGTCCTCAAATTTTGGTCGTTTTAACCGGCGCTGCGATTACAGCATGATGCCGCCAACCACAAAGCCCAGGGCTACTGACGTTGCGATGGTCACAACACCTGGAACAAAGAACGGGTGGTTGAAGACCAGGTTACCGATGCGGGTTGAGCCTGTGTCATCCATTTCTACCGCCGCCAGCAGGGTTGGGTAAGTCGGCAGAACGAACAGTGCGCTTACCGCTGCGAAAGACGCGATGGCTGTCAGTGGTGCCACGCCGATTGCCAGCGCCGCAGGCATCAGGGCAACGGTGGTTGCACCTTGTGAGTACAGCAGCATAGACGCAAAGAACAGTACCAGCGCCAGCATCCATGGGTAGTCTTTCAGCAGGCTGCCTGCCACTTCCTTGATGCCGTCAACGTGGCCGTTTACGAACGTTGAACCCAGCCATGCCACACCCAGTACACACACACACGCAGTCATACCTGAGCGGAATGTCGGTGCAGATGGAATGTCGGAAGCATCGATTTTGGTGAAGAACACGATCAGCGCTGCCGCTGCCAGCATAAAGGTCATGATGGCTTCGTTACGGCCCAGTGTTGGGTTGTCAATCAGGCCGATAGAGTCTGAAATTGCCGCTGCGTAGGTCACAACCAGTGCAATCGCTGCCAGGAAAATGTAAGTCGCGGTTTTTGCCGTTGGGGCGATTTCGCGTTTCTTGGTGCCTTGCAGTTTGATCAGACCCTTTGCCAGACGGTCCTGGTACTCAGGGTCATCTTTCAGTTCACAGCCCATGAAGTTTGCGACAAATGCGCCAACCATACAGGCAACAAAAGTGGTTGGGATACAGATAGCCAGCAGGGTAAGGTAACCGATGCCCAAAGGCTCAAGGATGCCAGAGAAGAACACCACCGCCGCTGAAATTGGGGACGCAGTGATCGCGATTTGGGATGCGACAACGGCGATAGAAAGCGGGCGTGAAGGACGGATACCTTGTTCTTTCGCTACTTCTGCAATCACTGGCAGGGTAGAGAATGCCGTGTGGCCTGTACCTGCCATCAGAGTCATCAGGTAGGTCACGATTGGGGCATAGAAGGTAATTTGTTTTGGGTTCTTACGCAGGAAGTTTTCTGCTTTTTCAACCAGCCAGTCCATACCACCGGCCACTTGCATGGCTGCAATTGCGGTGATCACTGACATGATGATCAGAATAACATCGATAGGGATAAAGCTTTGTTTGGTTGGCATACCCAAAATAAGAGAAAGGGCGATAACACCCGCGCCACCGGCAAGGCCGATCCCGATACCGCCAATTCGTGCACCCATATAGATGAACGCGAGAACGACGAACAACTCTACTGCTACCATAGGTAACTCCTTAAACATCTTAAAAAAAGAAAAACCAAACGAAGCTACTTTCGTCCGTGACGCTACCCTGCGTCTGTCGCTGAGTTGGATGGTCAGGTCACTGTCGGTGATGAAAGTCTCTTGGTTTGGTATTTCAAAACGTAAAAAAGGGTACTCGTAATGAGTACCCTTTAGATGCTTTGCTTAGTTATAGCGTTTTGCTTTGTACTGAGGGTGCATCAGGTTTTCGACAGAGAAAATATCGTCGAGCTGCTCTTCGGTCAACAGGCCGCGCTCCAGCACTACTTCACGTACGCTCTTACCGGTTTCTGCACAGATCTTACCAACGATGTCACCTTCGTGGTGGCCGATGAACGGGTTCAGGTAAGTCACGATACCGATTGAGTTGTAAACGAACGCTTCACAGATTTCTTTGTTTACTGTGATACCGTTGATGCACTTCTCACCCAAGTTCACACATGCGTTGCCCAGGATTTCGATAGATTCGAACAGCGCCTGGCCAATCACTGGCTCCATCACGTTCAGCTGCAGTTGGCCTGCTTCTGCCGCGAAGGTTACCGTGGTGTCGTTACCGATCACTTTAAAGCACACCTGGTTTACCACTTCTGGGATAACCGGGTTTACTTTTGCTGGCATGATAGAAGAACCCGCCTGCATTTCTGGCAGGTTGATTTCGTTGAAGCCAGCGCGTGGGCCAGAAGACAGCAGACGCAGGTCGTTACAGATCTTAGACAGTTTCACTGCCAGACGTTTCAGCGCGCCGTGAACCATCACGTATGCACCACAGTCAGAGGTTGCTTCGATCAGGTCTTCTGCTGGGGTGCAGTTCAGGCCGGTCACTTCTGCCAGACGTTGTACTGCCAGTTGCTGGTAGCCAGCGGCTGCGTTCAGGCCGGTACCGATAGCGGTCGCGCCCAGGTTCACTTCCAGCAGCAGTTCTGCAGTGTATTTCAGGTTCTTCACTTCTTCTTTCAGAAGTACTGCGAATGCGCGGAATTCCTGACCTACAGTCATAGGTACAGCGTCCTGCAGCTGGGTACGGCCCATTTTCAGGATGCCTTTGAACTCTACTGCTTTCGCATCGAATTCACCTTGCAGGTATTCGATAGATTCAATCAGTTTCAGGATGCTGTTGTATACCGCGATACGGAAACCGGTTGGGTATGCACAGTTGGTAGACTGGCTCTTGTTCACGTGATCGTTAGGGTTGACGATGTCGTACTCGCCTTTGTCTTTACCCATCAGCTCAAGTGCCAGGTTTGCGATCACTTCGTTGGCGTTCATGTTTACAGAAGTGCCTGCGCCGCCTTGGTAAACGTCAGACGGGAACTGGTCCATGCACTTGCCGGTTTCCAGGATCACATCACACGCTTTGATGATGTAGTCGCCGACTTCTGCAGGGATAACACCCAGCTCTTTGTTCGCCATCGCTGCCGCTTTTTTGGTGAATACCATGCCGCGAACCATTTCAGGAACGTCAGAGATGGTAGTGCGGGAAATGTTGAAGTTCTCGATAGCGCGCAGGGTGTGAACACCATAGTAAGCATCTGCAGGAACGTGGCGTTCGCCAAGCAGATCTTCTTCAATACGGGTAGCAAGTTGAGGGTTGTTCAGGTTGTTTTCGAAGTCGATCGTCTGAGACATGATTTGGCCCTAAATGAAATATATATTGGTTATTCTGTAGCCAATGATTTCGCTGTAGAGTCCATTCATCAGAGATTTTGGCTGGGTATCTAGGAACTTATACCCTATTCATGCTGCAAGATTGTACACCGACGTTTCGGTAAAAACATGAGTGAGATCACCATTCAAAACTAAGTACCACGATTTGCATGGATCTGTGATCTTGATCGCTAATGCCTCTGTTACCCGTTGTTTCTCTTTGTTTTCTTGCTTGTCAGAAACGTATTGATACCGTTAATTTCTGTACAATCCATGCCCATGTCGTTTAAAACTTCGCGACATATTGCCCGTTAATCAACGTTGCGTAACATTGGCGGATGTCATGCCGGTTGCCGGTGATGTTACTATGAAGTCAGACACCATCATGAGGGTTTACCGTGTTTCCAATTTTGTTGTTGATGTTCATTACTGTACCTGTAATTGAAATCGCCCTGTTTATTCAGGTCGGTGGCATTCTGGGGCTTTGGCCAACGGTGGCGCTTATCCTGATCACAGCGATTGTCGGTGCATCGTTGGTGAGAAGTCAGGGCTTGCAGACTCTGGTTACGGTGCAGCAGCGTATGCAGAAAGGCGAATTGCCGGCGCAACAAATTGTGGAAGGCGTAATGCTGGCAGTGGCGGGTGTACTGCTTTTGACGCCAGGCTTTATGACAGATGCCATGGGCATGGCCGTGCTGTTGCCTTGGCCACGTGCGTGGCTGGCCAAACAATTGATGGGCAAAATCAAGGTGGCCAATATCCAGACGGGGTTTGGCGGCCAACAGGGCCCGTATGGCCAGGACCCTTTTCAGCGTGGCCCTTATGACAGCCAGCAAGGCGGTAACACCTTTGAAGGTGAGTACCAGCGTAAGGATGAAGACCGCGACCGCCTGAACTGATCGCCGCATTATCTAAAGCAAAGCCATCCCGAGGGATGGCTTTGTTGTTTCTGACAGACGGTATGTTAATGCTGGAGCTCAGGACGTGCCTTGTATTGCTCCAGTGATTCGGGGTTATCCAGCGCGCTGAGCTGGGCAACCTCCCTGCCATGCACCACATCACGTACCGCAAGCTCCGCCAGTTTGCCGGATTTGGTGCGCGGGATATCGGTGATAGTCAGGATTTTGGCCGGGACATGCCGTGGGGTGCAACTGGTGCGGATGGTGGTGCGGATTTTCTGTTCCAGTTCGCTATCCAGCACTTGGCCGGGTCTGAGTTTCACAAACAGCACCACCCGGACATCATTGTTCCAGTCTTGCCCAATCACCACGGAATCGAGCACTTCGTCGAGTTGATTAACGTGGCGGTAGATTTCAGCGGTACCGATACGCACACCGCCGGGGTTTAAAATGGCATCCGAGCGGCCAAAGAACACCATGCCACACTGGCTGGTGAGTTCTACGTAGTCGCCATGGAACCAGATATCCTCAATCTTATCCCAGTAGGCATTGTGGTAACGCTGGCCGTCGTCATCGCCCCAAAATCCGACGGGTTGGTTGGGGAAACTGTTGCAACACACCAGTTCGCCTTTTTCTCCCTGAACCGCTTTCCCTTCATTATTAAACACCTCGACATCCAGCCCAAGGCCTCTTACCTGGCTTTGACCCCGGTACACAGGAGAGATTGGGCTGCCAAGGACAAAGCAGCCACAGATATCGGTGCCCCCGGCAATCGAGCTAAGCTGCAAGTCCGGTTTTACCTGACTGTACACCCAGTCAAACTGCTCCGGCGCCAGCACTGAGCCAGTTGAACACAGGGTTTTCAAGGTGGTCAGGCTATGATGTTCTTTGGGGTTGTAACCATGCTTTTCCAGCGCTTCAAGGTATTTGGCTGAGGTGCCGAAAAGCGTCACTTGTTGTTTGTCGGTCAGGCGCCACAACACGCCCGCGTCAGGGTAAAACGGTGAGCCGTCGAACAGTACCAGAGTGGCTCCACTCAGCAGGCCACTGGCCAGCCAGTTCCACATCATCCAGCCACAGGTGGTGAAATAAAAGAAGCGATCGCCGGCTTTCACATCCGAGTGCAATTGGTGCTCTTTGATGTGGTTAAGCAACATGCCGCCGACACTGTGGATAATGCATTTTGGCTTGCCCGTAGTGCCCGAGGAATAGAGCACGTACATAGGGTCGTTGAAGCCGGCCCGGGTAAAGGTCAATGGCTCGGCAGGTTTGGAAACAATGGCTTTCCAGCAGGTCTCGCCGCTGCCTGGCGGCGTGCCGCCGACATAGGGGATCACCACCATGTGGGCGATGTTTTCCACGCCTTCTCGAATTGCGCGGGCTTTGCTCAGGCAGTCGTGACTTTTCCCGTTGTAGTGGTAAGCATCCGTGGTAAACAGCACCTTGGGCTGGGTCTGGCCGAAACGGTCGAGCACGCTGTCGACGCCAAAGTCCGGAGAGGTTGATGTCCATATCGCCCCAAGTGAGGAGGTGGCCAGCATGGCGATAACGGTTTCGGCAATATTGGGCAGGTAGCCCGCCACCACGTCGCCTTTTTCAATGCCGCACGCTTTGAGGTAAGCGGCAATGCAACTGACCTGATGCTCCAGCTCCCGCCAAGTCAGGTGTGTGGCCGTTTCATCCTCCCCGGAGAAGACAATGGCGTCTTCATCGGCGCGGGTTGCTGCCCAGCGCATTACGTTTTCAGCAAAATTGATCCTGGCATCGGGAAACCAGCGGCTTTCTTTATTGGGAGCGGATGGGGAGCGCGCGATTACTCGCTCCCCGCGGTCTCCGACCACACCGGCGAAACGCCAAAGGCTGTCCCAGAAGTGTTCACTCTCCGCGACCGACCAGTTATAGAGTTGGTCATAACCGTCAAGGTTCAGTGCGTATTCCCGATTGACCTCATGGATGAATGCCGTGAGGTTGGCATTGGCGAGACGCTTTGCGTCTGGTCGCCAAAGTGGCTGTTGCGGCATGCTTTCTCCTACACGTTGTCAGGGTGCGCTTGCTCAAAAGCGGATAATGCCTGGCAGCGCTGTTCTATCTCTTTCAAAGTGGGGTAAGGGGTCAGATCGAGTGAGAAACGACGGGCATTAAACAGTTGTGGGATAAGGCATATATCGGCAAGAGTCGGGATCTCATCGCAGCAAAAGGTGGTTTGGCTGCTTTCCACTTTCTTTTCCACCGCGGCGAGACCAAGCCTGAGCCAGTGAAGATACCAGTCCAGTTTTTCTTCCTCACTGTGGCCCATTGTGCCAGTGAGGTGTTTAAGCACGCGAAGGTTGTTCAGGGGATGGATGTCGCAGGCAATGTCGAGGGCGATTGCCCGGCAACGGGCGCGGGTAACGGGATCCGCCGGCAATATCGACGGAGAGGGGTAAGCCTCTTCCAGATACTCAATGATGGCGAGCGACTGGGTCAGCACCTTGCCGTTATCAATCAACGCCGGCACCAAACCGCTGGGGTTCAGTGCCAGATAGCTGTCGCCCCGCTGGTCACCGTCCAGCAGGGAAACGGTTTGTGACTGATAGGCCAGTCCCTTTAGGTTCAGCGCAATACGGACACGGTATGACGCTGACGATTTACTGTAGTCATAGAGTTTCACGACGCGCTTCCTTTCTTCGTCCGTTGCCGTTATCGCGGGTAAGGCACCACCTTCTGCTCAATCCTTCCGAAGATTGAACGATCTTCCTTGTCATGCATCTCAATACTGACCTTATCACCATAGCGGAGAAAACCGGTGTTTGGAGAACCATGATCCAAAATTTCCAACATTCTCTTTTCAGCAATGCAACATGAGCCTTTTGAACGGTCGAGGTTGGATACCGTCCCTGACCCAACAATGGTGCCTGCACCCAGGTGACGGCTTTTGGCGGCGTGGGCGACCAGCTGGGCAAAATCGAAGGTCATATCTACCCCGGCATCCGGTGCGCCGAACAGGTTTGCGTTAAGGGTGACTTTCAACGGAAGGTGCACTTTTGCGCCCTGCCAGGCATCACCGAGTTCGTCCGGTGTCACTGCGACGGGAGAAAAAGAGGAGGCGGGTTTGGACTGGAAGAAGCCAAACCCTTTGGCCAGTTCACCCGGAATGAGGTTACGCAGCGAAACGTCATTGACCAGCATCAGCAGTTTGATGTGGCCAGCGGCTTCTCCGGCTGGTGTCGCCATAGGGACGTCATCGGTGATCACGGCGACTTCTGCTTCAAAGTCACAGCCCCACGCTTCGTCACACAGCTCAATATCATCACGTGGGCCGATAAATTTGTCAGAGACACCCTGATACATCAGGGGGTTAGTCCAGAAACTTTCCGGCATCTCGGCGCCGCGGGCTTTGCGCACCAGCTCTACGTGGTTTACGTAGGCACTTCCATCCGCCCACTGGAACGCGCGCGGCAGCGGCGAATCACAATCGGCTGGGATAAAGGGGAAGCGACCGGCGGCGCGGTTATCATTGAGCGCTTCATAACGTGCCTGAAGAAGTGGCGACAGGGTTTCCCACTCATCCAGCGCATCTTGAAGAGTGAGGGCGATATCGGACGCGTCGACAGCCTGGGTCAAATCACGGGAGACCAGTATGAGTTTTCCGTCTCGGCGGTGTTTCAGGGAAGCCAGTTTCATTCTCTATTCCTTATTCTGTTGTCCGCGTTATTTAACTGCGTGCTGGTGTGCGCCAGGACTGGACATAATCGTCAAGCTCGGTCTGTTTCGCTGCATCCCCCAAATCGAGCGGCATACGGGTATCAATCATCACCGCCACTTCATCGGTTTCGGCTCTGGCCGCTTTCGCCCCGGTAGCAAAGGCTTTGGGGTGCGGGCCGTGGGGGAAGCCGCAAGGATGCAGTGTCACCATGCCGGGATGGATGTTGTCGCGGCTGAAGAACTCCCCTTTGTGATAGAAGATCACTTCATCATAGTCATCATTGTTGTGGTAGAAGGGCACTTTGAGTGCGCCCGGGTCAGACTCGATCGGCCGTGGCACAAAGGTACAAATCACAAAACCATTGGCGACAAAGGTGATATGCGCCGAAGGCGGCAGGTGATAACGGTGGCTCATCAATGGGCGGATATCGCGCCAGTTGAGGCGGAATACTGTGAGGTTGCCTTTCCAGCCGACGGCATCGAGTGGGTTGAACGGGTAAGTGATGCGGTTTAATGCGTCGCGGGACTTGAGGTAGACCTGCCACGGCTTTTCTTCCGCCTGTTGCGCCATAAATGCGTCATCGATCTGCGGGTATTCGAGCACGGCCGGATCAAAGATGGCGTGATCGCCGACGATCCCCCGTTCTGCCGACATATAGGATCCATAAGTCGCCTCAATCATCAGCATAGTAACGGGCGTGTCCGGTTCAATACGCCAGTTGGTGGAGCGGGGCAGGATCAGGTAGTCGCCATCTCGAAAGCGCAGATGGCCGTAATCACAATACAGTGACCCGGTGCCCTCATGGATAAACAGGCATTCATCGCCATCGCCATTGCGGACCAAATAATCCATGGCGGTATCACAGCGCCACAAGCGCACTTTGATGTTGGCGTTGGACATCAATAATGCGGCGGTTAACGGGTTGTCGCCCGCCTCTTCAATCCGGTTGGTATCAAAGGCGTGGGGACGGAGGTCACCTTCCCATTCTGTCCAGCCTGTTGGGGCATTTTGGTGGTACATGTGGGTCGCAGGCCCGAAAAAACCTTCCTTACCGCATTCACGCTCGTACGTCCCTTCGGGTAAATCACAATGTGCCTGTCTGGATGCTTTCCCTTCGGTGATGGGAAATGAAAACCACTTACGCATAGCTCACTCCTGAGTATGAAAATGGTATCAACTGAAACAGCAATATCGTTTCAATTGAAACTAAATTGTCGTTTTAGTATCGACATAATCTCTCTCATTGCAACAATAAATTTACCTTAATGTTAAAAATATGTTGCCATCATCCCATTCTCATGCTTGTATTTCTAAGGCGCACGGCTTTCGTGTGCATCGGATACAGGAACCTTCTGTGTAACCTTTTGGTTGCATTTGAAACAAATATGGAGTCGTTAACATGTGGAAACGTGAAGCAATTTCCTGGTCTTTGGCCGCTGTCGTTCTCAGTTTCTCCTTCACCCTTCAGGCTGCCGAGACAACTCTTCGCATCAGCTCCTGGGCATCACCCAACCATGGTATTAACGCCAAGGTGTGGCCGACTTGGGGCAAGTGGGTAGAAGAAGCGACCGACGGACGGGTCGATGTCAAAGTGGAATACAACATGGGCCCACCACCGGCTCAGGCTGATTTGGTGTTAGATGGCGTGGCGGATGTCACCTGGTTCTTCCATGGGTTTAAGCCAGGACGTTTTGAGCTGACCAAACTCCCTGAAATTCCCACTTTTGATAACACACTTTCTTCGGAAGATGCCTCAGTAGCTTACTGGCGCACCTTTGATAAATACCTGAAAAAAGGTAAGGAACATAAAGGATTGGAAGTGCTGGCGGTGGGCGTTCATGGCCCGGGTGCCATTATCTCCCGCGAACCCATAAACAGCTTTGCTGATCTGAAAGGCAAAAAGATGCGTGTGGCCGGGGATGTGATGACCACGTTGGCTGAACGCATGGGCGTTGTGCCTGTCGCACTGCCACCCAACAAGGTGTATGAAGCGTTGTCGCAAGGGGTAGTGGATGGCGCGTTCTTTACGCTGGAAACCCTGAAAAGCTTCCGTTTAAACGAAGTGGCACCGTATACGGTGTCATTCCCTGGCGGCTTATACCGCGGCAGCTTCAGTATCCTGATGAACCGCGACACCCTGGACAGTTTGTCAGATCAAGACAGGGAAGCGGTGCTGAGCGTATCCGGTGAAAAACTGTCCCAACTTTTTGGCCAGATGATGGATGAGGCTGACGCTGCCGGCGTCGCCGACAACCTCGCTAAAGGCACACCTGTGGTTGAAGCGGATGCTCAGATGGTGGCTGAAGCGAAAACTTTGGCTGAGGGTATCGAAGCGCAATGGCTGAAACAGGCCGACGGGCGCATAAAAGATCCCCAGGCAGCCCTCGATTACTACCGCGAACAAGTCTCATCGTTTAATGGGCAGTGAGCATCATGACTGCTTTGATTCGTTTTAGCGGCCTTCTGCTGGAAGGTATTATCGCCCTGGCGCTGATGCTGATGATGGTTGCCACGACAGTGGATGTTGTCGGCCGCTACTTTTTCAATGCCCCGCTGAGCGGCGGGGTGGAGATCATTGAACTGACACTGGCCGTGGTGGTGTTTGGTGCCTATCCCCTGGTGACCTGGCGGCGCGCGCATATCTGTGTCGATTTGCTGGATGACTATGTGCCGGACAGTTGGGTGCGCTGGCGTGAAGTGGTGATTAACCTTGTCAGTGCGGCAGCTCTTGGGCTGGTGGCGAATAAAGTTTGGCTGCTTGCTGACCGCGCTCTGGGTTACGGTGATGAAACCGATGTGCTGGCCATTCCCACTGCCTATCTGGTCTATTTCATTTCAGCGATGAGCTGGTTTTCTATGCTGGCCGCTTTGGGGTTGGTTGTCGCCTTAGTGCTTCGCCATCCTGCTGTTTCCCCTTCACCTTCGGAGCATAACTGATGACGGAAACCCTGATTGGATTTGCAGTCCTTCTTCTTTTGGTGCTCGCACGGTTTCCGCTGGCTTACAGCATGGGGATCGTGGGATTTGTCGGCTTTGCCTGGCTGATTGATTTTAACTGGAATGCCACCTTGTCTATGGCGGCGCGCCGCATTGTGGATACCGGGCAGGACTACAGCCTGTCAGTGATCCCGCTATTTATCCTGATGGGAAACCTGGTGAACAAGGCCGGTATTTCCAGTGAGCTTTACCGTGCCTCCAATGCCTTTGTCGGTCATCGCAAGGGTGGTTTGTCGATGGCGACCATTCTGGCCTGTGGCGGTTTTTCGGCCATTTGCGGTTCTAGTCTGGCAACAGCGGCGACCATGTCGAAAGTCGCGATGCCCCCAATGCGCCAGTACGGCTACCGCGACTCTCTGGCATCGGCTTCGATTGCCGCTGGCGGCACGCTGGGTATCCTTATTCCCCCCAGTGTGATGCTGGTGGTGTATGGCTTGCTGACTGAAAGCAGTATCCGCGAGCTGTTCGCGGCAGGGTTAATTCCCGGTTTGCTTGGGGTCGTCCTCTACTTACTGGCTGTGAAATGGGCGGTCTCCCGCGATCCGGAAAGTGCCCCTCCGTTGAAAGCATTGAGTTGGCCGGAGCGATTTGCGGCGCTCAAAGGCGTGTTGTCGACATTGGTGCTGTTTGTTCTGGTGATGGGCGGTATCTATGCCGGGGTATTTACGCCCACAGAAGCGGCGGGTATTGGTGCGGCGGGTGCATTTGTCATTGCTTTGCTTAAGCGACAGCTCAGCCTGCCGGTACTAAAAGAAGTATTGGTCGATACGGCCATTACCTCTTCGGTATTGTTCAGCGTGGTGATTTCAGCCCTGATTTTTTCCAACTTTATCAACCGCGCCGGGTTTACTGATGAACTCCTGATGTGGGTAACAGGCATGGAGTTGTCACCCTTTGCGGTGATGGGCATTATCATTCTGGTTTACCTGCTGCTCGGCTGTGTGTTTGAAAGTATGTCGATGTTGCTGCTTACCGTGCCGATTTTCTTTCCACTGGTGCAGAGTCTGGGTTTTGACCTGATTTGGTTTGGCATTCTGGTCGTGGTGGTGACGGAAATCAGCCTTATCACCCCGCCGGTGGGGATGAATGTGTTTGTGCTCTCAGGGGTGATCAAGGACATCAGCACCAAAACTATCTTTCGTGGTATCGTCCCGTTTTGGGTGGCAGACATGGTCAGGCTGGCGCTTATCGCCTTTATACCGGCGATTTCCCTCGCGCTTCCTCACTGGCTTTATGCCTGACCCCGCGTTAATGCAGTAAAAGGATTCACATGGTTAAGCCTGATCTTTCTCTTGATAATTTCCTTCCTTATAAGCTGGTGCAAACCGCGGAAAAGGTGGCTGACAGCATGGCGGCCATTTATGAGAATGAGTTTGGAATATCCCGGCCGGAATGGCGCATACTCGCGTCTCTGGGCGCGCGGGATGGGGTGATGTCGAGGGATTTAGCCCGCGAAACCAGCCTGGATAAAGTGAAGGTATCGCGCATTTTATCCAAGCTGGAAGAGCGCGGCTGGGTTAGTCGGGAAGCGCATGCTACCGATCAGCGTGCGGCACTGGTTCGGTTGACCGATGACGGCAAGGCGCTTTACGACCGTATTGTGCCGCGGGTATTGGAGTGGGAGCGTTCCATGCTGGATGGCCTGACGGGCTCTCAGTACCGTGATTTGTATCAGGCTCTTGATGCGCTGCAACTGCGAACGCGCCAACTGGCAGATGATGGTCTGGACTACTGACCGGCTTTCTGGGCGAGCAGCGGGATGCTGCGCCGAAGTGAGAGTGCGTAGAGATAGGCCAAGACACCGGCAATCCCGTTGGCGACTGCGATGCCGATAAACATCCCTTCCGTGCCATCCAGATAACGGCCGATCCAGGCCATAGGTAGCAGCAATACAAACAGGCGCACCAGGTTCATGGCAAAAGCATGAACCGGTTTTTTCATCGCGTTCAATGCACTGACCAGCATCATCATCACGCCCTGCGTGCCATAACTCACCGGTACCACAATCAGGTAGTGCCAGAGTTTATCCTGCACCGCAGGTTCTTGGCTGAACAGTGCGGCAATCGGCAGGCTGAGTGGCACCATGGCGATAAACACGATGAACTGAAACAAAATGGAAAAACGCATTGCGCGGAACAGGCCTTCAAAAGCCCGCGATGGGTTATCAGCTCCAAAGTTTTGCGCCATCAAAGGCGTGAGGGCTGATGTCAGCGCCATCATCACAATTAACAGCAATGACTCAACACGCTGCGCTGCGCCATAAGCTGCAACTGCTGCGGTACCTTGCGCGGCCAGCATCGCCATCAATATCGCACCGGAAATCGGGTTAAGTGCATTGGACAATGCAGCCGGGGTGCCGATAGCCAGAATGTCTTTCCAGTCCTGCGCTATCTTGCCCGGCGAAGGCCAGGCCAGCAGTTTTTCCCTTCTTATTAACACGTACAGCGAGCAGACCAAGGCGCCCGCCCAGCTAATCGCGCTTGCAATAGCGGCGCCTTTCACACCAAGGGCGGGAACTGGGCCCAAGCCGAAAATCAGTAATGGGTCGAGAAGGCCATTAATAAAGCCGGCGACAACCATGATTTTGGCTGGCGTCTTGGTATCGCCCGTGGCACGGATGGCCGAGTTGCCCGCCATCGGGATCACCAATAGCGGAATGGTGAGATACCAGACTGACATATAGTCATGGATTAAAGGCAGCAGGTTGTCCTGCGCGCCGAGCAGACGGAAAAGTGGGTCGATGGTGGCAAGACCTAATGCGCTAGCACCAATCACCAGTATCACAGCCAGCAAAAGACCATGACCTGAGAGCCGCGCCGCGTTGATTTGGGCATTCTGCCCGAGAAGACGTGCAACGCCGGTCGAGATCCCAACGCCAATTCCCATGGTGATGCAGTTCACTGCAAAGGTGATGGGAAAGGTAAAACTGACAGCAGCCAGTGCATCGGTTCCCAACAGGGAAATAAAGAAGGTATCGACGAGGTTAAACGCCAGGATCGCCACAAGGCCAAACACCATAGGGATGGTCATGTTTTTCAGCGTTTGATCGATAGGGCCGGAGAGCAGGCCGTGTTTATCCTTCATTCCAATCTCGATAAGAGGTACTGCTGGGAAGACGACGAAGATGCAAAGTTGCATATCGTGTTAATTGCAAAGGCAGCGCTACCCTAATTCATAGAATGTGATGGGGCAAAAGGTATTGAGCAAAAAAAAGAAAAAATTTGCGTTCCGCCCCTTGGGATTGAGATAACCCATCCCCACGTTATACGCAAATCAACTTGAACCTTGAAATGACGCGTCTTTCAGGGATTCAAAACTTCGGAACCTGCTTTGTGTGGCAAGTTCCAATTCCTTTATCACACGGATCACTACATTTATCAGGAGACGACCGATGAACATTCGTCCATTACATGATCGAGTAATCGTTGAGCGCCAACAAGTTGAATCTAAATCTGCTGGCGGCATCGTTTTGACTGGTTCAGCTGCAGAGAAATCTACCCGTGGCGTTGTGCTGGCGGTAGGTAAAGGCCGTATTCTTGAAAACGGCAATGTGCAGCCACTGGACGTTAAAGTTGGCGACACTGTTATCTTCTCAGAAGGCTACGGCACCAAGACCGAAAAAATTGACGGTAAAGAAGTCCTGATCCTGTCTGAAAACGACATCATGGCTATCGTTGAGTAATTTCTATTTCACTGAAAAACAGATTTAAAAAGGAAGAGAGAAATGGCAGCTAAAGACGTTAAGTTTGGCAATGATGCACGCACAAAAATGCTGGAAGGTGTAAACGTTCTGGCAAACGCGGTAAAAGTGACTCTGGGCCCTAAAGGCCGCAACGTGGTTCTGGACAAATCGTTCGGTGCACCAACTATCACCAAAGACGGTGTGTCTGTTGCGCGTGAAATTGAACTGGAAGACAAATTCCAGAACATGGGCGCACAGATGGTGAAAGAAGTTGCGTCTAAAGCAAACGACGCAGCGGGTGACGGTACCACTACCGCAACTGTACTGGCTCAGGCAATCATTACTGAAGGTCTGAAAGCAGTGGCTGCGGGTATGAACCCAATGGATCTGAAGCGTGGTATCGACAAAGCAGTGGTTGCTGCGGTTGAGCAACTGAAAGCGCTGTCTGTTGAGTGTAACGACACCAAAGCTATCGCGCAGGTTGGTACTATCTCTGCAAACTCTGATGAAACCGTAGGTAACATCATTGCAGAAGCGATGGAAAAAGTAGGCCGCGACGGTGTCATCACTGTTGAAGAAGGTCAGTCTCTGCAAGACGAGCTGGATGTGGTTGAAGGTATGCAGTTTGACCGTGGCTACCTGTCTCCATACTTCATCAACAACCAAGAGTCTGGTTCTGTTGATCTGGAAAGCCCATTCATCCTGCTGGTTGATAAGAAAATCTCTAACATCCGCGAACTGCTGCCTACGCTGGAAGCAGTAGCGAAATCTTCTCGTCCACTGCTGATCATTGCAGAAGACGTAGAAGGTGAAGCACTGGCAACGCTGGTGGTGAACAACATGCGTGGCATCGTGAAAGTGGCTGCTGTTAAAGCACCAGGTTTCGGTGACCGTCGTAAAGCGATGCTGCAAGACATCGCGACACTGACTGCAGGTACTGTTATCTCTGAAGAGATCGGTATGGAACTGGAGAAAGTGACGCTGGAAGATCTGGGTCAAGCGAAGCGTGTTTCTATTACTAAAGAAAACACCACCATCATCGATGGCGCGGGTGACGAAGCATCTATCCAAGGCCGTGTTGCTCAAATCCGTCAGCAAATCGAAGATGCAACTTCAGACTACGACAAAGAGAAACTGCAAGAGCGCGTTGCGAAACTGGCAGGCGGTGTTGCGGTAATCAAAGTTGGCGCAGCAACTGAAGTTGAAATGAAAGAGAAGAAAGACCGCGTAGAAGACGCACTGCACGCGACTCGCGCAGCAGTTGAAGAAGGCGTGGTTGCTGGTGGTGGTGTTGCACTGATCCGCGCGGCAAGCAAAGTTGTAGACCTGAAAGGTGACAACGAAGAGCAAAACGTTGGTATCCGCGTTGCACTGCGCGCTATGGAAGCACCAATCCGTCAAATCGCACTGAACGCTGGCGACGAAGATTCTGTAGTGGCAAACCAGGTTAAATCTGGCGAAGGTAACTACGGTTACAACGCAGCGACCGGTGAATACGGTGACATGATTGAGATGGGTATCCTGGATCCAACCAAAGTTACCCGTTCAGCACTTCAGTTCGCAGCATCTGTAGCAGGTCTGATGATCACTACAGAAGCTATGGTGACTGAGCTGCCAAAACAAGACGGTCCTGCAATGCCTGATATGGGCGGCATGGGCGGTATGGGTATGATGTAATCATCCCACGTAAAAAAGAAGAAGCCCGCGCAAGCGGGCTTTTTTGTATCTAAATAAAGGGTTATTAGATCCGCCAAATTTATTGGGCTAGCGAGTAGCAATGATGGCGCAAAAATAATCATACGAATGTGTGGAGATGTGCTTTACTCAATAGTCTTGTGGGATTTAAACGGCGCGAAGACTTCTATCTAGCAAGTTTTGGATCCAAGCATGGGATCTTGATCGACAATGATCATCACTTTCTCTGTAGGCAAAATAGCCAAAAACGCAGGTTTTGAGTGTTATTTGAACACTTGAACGCGAAAGTGTGATTTTTTTCAAAAAAGCACTTGTGCCAAATCTCGAAGTCCCTATACTGCGCCACATCGACACGGCAAGCGGCTCACGAAGCAAGCGAACCAAGTCAACGTTCTTTAACAATTTGACCAATGCAATCTGTGTGGGCACTCGTCATTGATAGACAAAAAGATTTATCGACGAACTGAGTGACCAAACGAAACTCTTCGGAGTTATCGGCACAGTCAATTCGTTTTGCTTCTGCTTTTTTAAAAGCGGAGACAAAACAAAACAGTATTCGTTGAGCCAAAATTCTAATTGAAGAGT
>NZ_JAHUTS010000032.1:0-46491 GCF_019209835.1 Enterovibrio paralichthyis
GAGGCGATACATCATGTGTTGCCCATTAAGCGAGAAGATCGAATATACCCGAGAGCCGTGAAGCCTAAGGCAAAGAAATACCCCAATAAAAAGAAAGCCAGTCAGCTTAACTGACTGGCATTAAGCCCAGGCTGCCTTTTTGCTGTGTACTTGAAGGGATAATTCAGTAGTCGCTGACCTGCTCCACTTCCCTGACTTTGCGCCTGAGTGTGGCGTTCTCCTGCTCGAGTTCCCGTAACTCTTTTTTCAGCGGTAACACGTAACGAACCCGCACCATGGCGTCGATAGATAAGTAAGTGGTTACTATTGCACCAACCACCATCGGCACCCACATATCTGTCAGTACCATGCCCAGAATGTTCAGCGCCAGTGCAAAATGAAACAACCACAGTTGGCTTTTTGGGCTGATTGCCAGAAACCGCTCCATAACACGCTCCTCAATCACCATCACTCTGAACTTACGCTAGCATGGAAACGCAAAAGAGGTTGTCGTGAAACTCACACAATCAGCCGTTTGACCGGTAGCGTCAGCGCATCAAAAAGGTCGCAATCGCCAACACAGCAAAAAGCCCGGCGGTGACATAACGTACGATATTCAGTGGCAGTGCATTGGCGGCTTTCTTACCCAGCAACACCACGGGCACATTCGCCAGCAACATACCAAGCGTGGTACCAATCACCACCATCGTCAGGGCATCGGCATTTTGCGCCCCCAGCACGGTTGTGGCGACTTGTGTTTTGTCACCAATCTCTGCGATAAAAAATGCAATGAAACTTGCGACGAACGGGCCACGGTTTGAGATGCTTTCATCATCATCCAACTTGTCCGGGATCAGCACCCAAATGGCCATCGCTACAAAGCTGACTATCAACACCCAGTGCAGCACATCTTCAGTCAGGTAATCGGCCACCACCACACCCAGCCAGGCAGCAAGTGCATGGTTTAGCAAGGTAGCAAACAAAATGGCAAGAATAATGGGTACAGGTTTGCGGTAACGGCTGGCAAGCAGCAGTGAAAGCAGTTGGGTTTTATCGCCGATTTCCGCCAGGGCGACGGTGGCCATTGAGATAGCTAAAACACTCATTATTGTCTTCCTGGGCAGGGTTTATTATTCGAAAACCATGACAAATCCCACGCCCCGCCCGGTTCGTGCTGATTGTCATTGGTCTCGTCAAACCCACTGTCGTGTGTCGCCATTACCATGCAGATGAGCTGCAACTATGTTGATAATGGCCTCGCTGGCGCGAGAGACTACTCCCCAAGAGCGCGCGCATTTTAGCCGTTATCCCGGATGAAATACAAGCCTTCTCAGACGACCTCTTCGACGCCTCTCTCCCGCTTGACCCACAAAGGACAAAAAACCGCCATTACCCCTACTTATCCCAAGCCCGGCGCGTTATAATCGCGTGTTATTTTCACTTCATTAAATCGCGCGAACCTGACGATGCAAAAATTCGACGTTAAAACTTTTCAGGGCATGATCCTCGCGCTGCAGGATTACTGGGCCCAACAAGGTTGTACCATCGTACAACCGCTCGACATGGAGGTAGGTGCTGGCACCTCTCACCCGATGACTTGTCTGCGTGCACTTGGCCCAGAGCCAATTGCAGCAGCCTACGTTCAACCTTCTCGTCGTCCGACAGACGGCCGTTACGGTGAAAACCCTAACCGTCTGCAACATTACTATCAGTTCCAGACCATCCTGAAGCCGTCTCCAGACAACATTCAGGAACTGTATCTGGGTTCGCTGCGTGTACTGGGCATTGACCCTGAAGTTCACGATATCCGCTTCGTAGAAGACAACTGGGAAAACCCGACTCTGGGTGCCTGGGGTCTGGGCTGGGAAGTGTGGCTGAACGGCATGGAAGTAACGCAGTTTACTTACTTCCAGCAAGTGGGCGGCCTTGAGTGTAAGCCGGTGACCGGTGAGATCACTTACGGTATCGAACGTCTGGCGATGTACATCCAGGGCGTAGACTCTGTTTACGATCTGGTATGGACAGACGGCCCGTTCGGCAAAGTGACCTACGGCGATATCTTCCACCAAAACGAAGTGGAACAGTCGACCTACAACTTCGAATACGCAGACGTGGACTTCCTGTTCACTTACTTCGACCAGTGTGAGAAAGAGTGTAAAAAGCTGCTTGAACTGGAGAAGCCTCTGCCATTGCCAGCGTATGAGCGCATCCTGAAAGCAGGCCATGCATTCAACCTGCTGGACGCACGTAAAGCCATCTCAGTGACCGAGCGTCAACGCTACATCCTGCGCATCCGCAACCTGACCAAGTCAGTGGCAGAAGCGTACTACGCATCCCGTGAAGCGCTTGGCTTCCCAATGTGTAAAAAGGGTGAGGAGAAGTAAGATGGCAAAGAATTTTCTGATTGAGCTGGGTACGGAAGAGCTGCCACCAACGCAACTTCGTACACTGGCAGAAGCATTCGCAGCGAACTTTGAGCAAGAGCTGAAAGACGCAGAGCTGACTCACGAAGGCATCACTTGGTACGCGACCCCTCGCCGCCTGGCACTGAAAGTGGCAGCACTGGCTGAGCAACAAGCTGACAAGCTGGTTGAAAAACGCGGCCCAGCGGTCTCTGCAGCATTTGATGCGGAAGGAAACCCAACCAAAGCCGCGCAAGGCTGGGCACGTGGTTGTGGCATCGACGTTTCTGAAGCTGACCGCATTGCAACGGACAAAGGCGAATGGCTGCTGTTCAAGCAAGAAGTGAAAGGTCAAGACACCAAAGCAATCGTGGTTGCACTGGCTGACAAAGCGCTGGCTAACCTGCCAATCGCCAAACCAATGCGTTGGGGCGACAAAGACACCCTGTTCATACGTCCGGTAAAAACCCTGACTATCGTGCTGGGTGACGAGCTGATTGAAGGCACCATCATGGGTGTGGATTCAGCGCGCACTATCCGCGGTCACCGTTTTATGGGTGAAGCAGAGTTCAGTATCGATAACGCAGACCAATACCCGGCAATCCTCGAAGAACGCGGTAAAGTCATCGCCGACTACGAAGCACGTAAAGCCACCATCATTGCAGACGCCAAGAAAGCGGCTGAGCTGGTTGGCGGTATTGCTGATCTTGAAGATGACCTGGTTGAAGAAGTGACCTCTCTGGTTGAATGGCCAGTCGTACTGACCGCGACCTTTGAAGAAGAGTTTCTGAAAGTGCCAGCAGAAGCGCTGGTTTACACCATGAAAGGTGACCAGAAGTACTTCCCTGTTTACAGCGAAGACAAGCAACTGCTACCGAACTTCATCTTTGTTTCGAACATCGAATCCAAAGAGCCTCGCCACGTTATCGAAGGTAACGAGAAAGTGGTTCGTCCACGTCTGGCGGACGCAGAGTTCTTCTTCAACACTGACCGCAAACGTCCTCTGATTGACCGTCTGCCTCAGCTTGAAACGGCAATTTTCCAGCAGCAGCTGGGTACCATCAAAGACAAGACTGACCGCATCACTGAACTTGCTGGCTACATTGCTGACAAGATTGGCGCTGATGTTGAAAAAGCAAAACGCGCAGGCCTTCTGGCGAAGTGTGACCTGATGACCTCTATGGTATTCGAGTTCACTGAAACCCAAGGCGTGATGGGTATGCACTACGCGCGCCACGATGGTGAAGCGGAAGAAGTGGCTGTTGCCCTGAACGAGCAATACATGCCGCGTTTCGCCGGTGATGAACTGCCAGGTAACGGTGTCTCTGCTGCGCTGGCAATGGCAGACAAACTGGATACCATCGTTGGTATTTTCGGTATCGGCCAAGCGCCGAAAGGTTCTGATCCATTCGCACTGCGTCGTGCATCTCTGGGTGTTCTGCGTATCATCGTTGAATACGGTTACGATCTGGATCTGACAGACCTGGTAGCAAAAGCCAAGTCTCTGTTTGGTGATCGCCTGACTAACGAAAACGTAGATACCGACGTGATTGAATTCATGCTTGGCCGTTTCCGCGCTTGGTACCAAGACGAAGGTCATAGTGTTGATGCGATTCAGGCGGTACTGGCACTATGCCCTACCCAACCTGCTGATTTCGACAAACGCGTAAAAGCGGTAACCCACTTCCGCTCTCTGGACGCTGCAGAGTCACTGGCTGCCGCGAACAAACGTGTAGGTAACATCCTGGCGAAATTCGACGGTCAACTTTCTGCAACCATCAACCACGAACTGCTTGTGGAAGATGCAGAGAAAGCATTGGCAGACAAAGTGACTGCAATGGTAGAAACGCTGAAACCAGTATTTGCGGCAGGCGACTATCAAGCTGCGCTGACGCAACTGGCAGAACTGCGTGAACCTGTCGATACCTTCTTCGACAACGTGATGGTAATGGCAGAAGACGAAGCGCTGAAAGCAAACCGTCTGGCACTGCTGAATACTCTGCGTAGCCAGTTCATGAACGTAGCAGATATTTCCCTGCTGCAAAAATAACGGTTCAGACTAACTGATATTCCGCTATTAAAGCCCCGCATTCGCGGGGCTTTTGTTTATCTGCCACCAGCGACATGCGCTTAGCGCTTGGCTCTCGTATACATAGAAGTTTCTGCTGAATGTTCCACGTGAAACATCGCCGTACTCGATCCCAATAATACAAAACAGCATCGTTTAAAAGGCTCAAAAAAGAACCTCAATTTGCATTCATTTTGTGCAAGCAATCGGTTATGGTTTGTCGACAAATTGAGAGATGACAAGGATTGAATAGGTCTCGCTGATATGCAGTTTTCAACGTTCGGTACGAAATTTTCGCAACACTCCGGTATCACCCAATTAATGGATGATTTGAATGACGGCCTACAGAACCCTGACGCGATCATGCTCGGTGGAGGGAATCCAGCCGCTATCCCTGAGATGATTGAGCACTTTACCCATCTTAGCCAGCGAATGGTTGAAGATGGTTCGCTGGTATCTGCGCTTACTAACTACGATGGCCCCCAAGGTAAATCATCATTTATTTCTGCCCTAGCCAAGCTACTCAGCGATACCTATGGCTGGCCGATCAGCGAGAAAAATATCATGCTGACTAACGGCAGTCAGTGTGCCTTCTTCTACCTGTTTAACCTTTTCGGCGGTCAGTATGACGACGGCAGTTTTAAGAAAATACTATTGCCGCTCACACCGGAATATATTGGCTATGCCGATTCAGGTCTTACGCCGGAAATTTTCACCAGCTTTAAACCGACAATCGAGCACCTCAACAACCGCCAGTTTAAATACCATGTGGACTTTGATGCGTTGGAAATAGATGAGTCAGTCGCCGCTATTTGTGCGTCTAGACCCACAAACCCAACCGGCAATGTACTGACAGATGAAGAAGTAAGAAAACTGGATGTACTGGCTCAAAAGCACGGTATTCCACTTATTATCGACAACGCTTATGGCGTGCCCTTCCCCAATATTATCTTCGAAGACGTCACGCCATTCTGGAACAGCAACACTATCCTATGCTCCAGCC
Source organism: Enterovibrio paralichthyis (assembly GCF_019209835.1). Taxonomy (NCBI): domain Bacteria; kingdom Pseudomonadati; phylum Pseudomonadota; class Gammaproteobacteria; order Vibrionales; family Vibrionaceae; genus Enterovibrio; species Enterovibrio paralichthyis. The sequence continues at coordinate 5,453 of NZ_JAHUTS010000032.1, forward strand.
TGTCGAAGCTCGGCTTGCCTGGTGTGCGTTGCGGTATCATTATCGCAAGTGAAAACATCATCACTGCGCTTTCGAACATCAATGGGATTGTCAGTCTTGCGCCTTGCGGTGTTGGTCCAGCGTTGGCGCAGGAAATGATTAAAACCGGCGACTTACTCACGCTGAGTGAGAATGTGATTAAGCCTTTCTATCAGGACAAGGCACAACGCACTATCGCTAAATTGCAGCAGGCGATTCCCGATAGCCGCTTCAAAATCCACAAAGCGGAGGGTGCCATCTTTTTGTGGCTCTGGTTTGAAGGCTTGCCAATTCCGACCAAAGAACTCTATCAACGTCTAAAACAACGCGGCTTATTGGTTGTGCCGGGCGAGTACTTCTTTATTGGCTCAGAACTCGACTGGGACCATACCCATGAGTGTCTGCGCATGAACTATGTTCAGCCTGACGAACTGATTGAGCGCGGCATCGAAATCCTCGCGGACGAGGTCTCGAAAGCTTACGCTGGTTCTTAGGTTTTTCTAGGCACCTCCGACTTCTAAGCTCTACCAAGGTTCCACGTGAAACACGGTATTTGGCGGCATGCTGAATACCATGTTTAGTTTTTCAAGATCGACGAGTTAGAAATGCGCTTCTCTTTGTGCTTTATACATCAGCCACTGCAACAACCCTCGCAACATCCAGCTCTACTCGTTTGCACCCAGTGTTTCACGTGAAACACTGTGAGGCATCCCTATCCATGCTAATGCTTCTAATCGCTATGCTTATAAATGACTCGTTGAGTTTTGCGTTCGATTCACAAATGCTGTATGCCAAACTTCACCATCGAGCGAACTACATATCATCCCCACCATGAACCAGGTCTTGGTCAGCTGTCATTCAAACCTTGAAGACAACCTTGTATCTTACAACGATCAAAGCCGCACTATTCATCCGGGGCTGGGTGAGATACTCAAACAACTCACATAGCAAAATTAATTATTATTTATCAACGAGTTAAGCCAAGATCTTACTCTACGTAAAAAAAACGCCGCATAAGCGGCGTTAGGTACTCAGAATTTGCGTAGAGCCGCGTCGTTACACGTCCAGGTTTGCCACTTTCAGGGCGTTATCTTCGATAAACGCACGACGTGGTTCTACGTGATCGCCCATCAAGGTGGTGAACAGCTCATCGGCTGCTACTGCATCTTGGATAGTTACTCGCATCATGCGGCGTGACTCTGGATCCATGGTGGTTTCCCACAGCTGATCCGGGTTCATCTCACCCAGACCTTTATAGCGCTGACGAGACAGACCACGGTTGGACTCTTTGATCAGCCACTCCAGTGCATCAGCAAAGCTCTTCACTGGTTGCTTACGCTCACCACGTTGGATGTAAGCTGTGTCATCAAGCAGACCATCCAGCGCTTCTGACAAATCAGCAATACGGCCGTACTCTTTTGAGTTCAGCAGATCGTAGCTAATGAGATATTCGTGGTCGACACCGTGGGTACGAACAATAAGCTCCGGCTGGTAAACCTGATGCTCTTCATCGAACTTCAGTTCCGCGCGGTACTGGCTTTCACCGGTTGAGTTCTTGTTCAGGGTATCAACGATAGTGTCAATCCAACCGCGAACATGATTTTCATCCGCCAGCGAATCAACGGAAAGACGTGGTTGATAGAACAGCTCGTTCAGCAGCGCGTATGGGTAACGGCGGTTCATACGCTTGATAAGCTTCATCACACCGTTGTATTGCTTCACCAGCTCTTCCAGTGCCAAACCGTTAAGGGCTGGTGCATCCTGGTTAACGAACAGTGATGCATTTTCCAGCGCCAGTGCAACCTGGTACTGCTCCATCGCTTCATCATCTTTGATGTACTGCTCTTGCTTGCCCTTCTTCACTTTGTACAGTGGCGGCTGAGCAATGTAGATGTAACCACGCTCGATCAGCTCAGGCATTTGACGGTAGAAGAAGGTCAACAGCAGCGTACGGATGTGCGAGCCGTCGACGTCCGCATCGGTCATGATGATGATGCTGTGGTAACGCAGTTTATCCGGGTTGTATTCGTCGCGACCGATACCACAACCCAATGCAGTGATCAGCGTTGCTACTTCCTGAGAAGAAAGCATCTTGTCAAAACGTGCTTTCTCTACGTTCAGAATCTTACCTTTCAGAGGCAGGATAGCTTGGTTCTTACGGTTACGGCCCTGCTTGGCGGAACCGCCCGCAGAGTCACCCTCCACTATGTAGAGTTCAGACAGCGCAGGATCTTTTTCCTGGCAGTCAGCAAGCTTGCCTGGCAGACCCGCCAAGTCCAGCGCACCTTTACGACGGGTCATTTCACGTGCTTTACGCGCCGCTTCACGGGCACGGGCAGCATCGATGATTTTGCTACAAACGATTTTTGAATCCTGTGGGTTCTCAATCAGGAACTCAGACAGCTTCTCGTTCATGGCTGACTCAACGGCAGACTTCACTTCTGAAGACACCAGTTTGTCTTTGGTCTGGCTAGAGAATTTCGGGTCCGGCACTTTCACAGAAACAACCGCAGTCAGACCTTCACGGGCATCATCGCCTGAGGTCGCGGCTTTGGCTTTCTTCGAATAGCCTTCTTTTTCCATGAAGGAATTCAACGTGCGTGTCAGTGCTGCACGGAAGCCCGCAAGGTGGGTACCACCATCACGCTGGGGAATGTTGTTGGTGAAACAGTAGATGTTTTCCTGGAAACCATCGTTCCACTGCATAGAGACTTCTACTGACACGCCGTCTTCACGTTCATGTTCAAAATGGAACACGGTTGGGTGGATAGGCGTTTTGTTACGGTTCAAGTGCTCTACAAACGCACGGATACCGCCTTCGTACATGAAGTGGTCTTGCTTGTTCTCTTCACGCTCATCAATCAGCTTGATAGAAACGCCCGAGTTCAGGAATGACAGCTCACGAAGGCGTTTAGCCAGAATGTCATAGTGGTAAGTCGTGTCGGTAAACGTTTGGTCACTTGGCCAGAATCGGATGCGGGTACCTGTTTCGTCTGTTTCTCCAATTGGAGCCAATGGGGCTTGGGGTACACCATGAACGTAGATTTGCTGGTGGATATTGCCGTGACGCCAGATAGTCAGCTCAAGTTTTTCAGACAGGGCGTTCACTACGGAAACACCTACGCCGTGAAGACCACCGGAAACCTTGTACGAGTTATCGTCAAACTTACCGCCGGCATGCAGGACAGTCATGATAACTTCTGCTGCAGACACGCCTTCTTCTTCATGGATATCGACAGGAATACCACGGCCGTCATCTTTCACTGACACTGAGCCATCTTCGTGGATAGTTACCACGATATCATTACAATGACCTGCGAGAGCCTCATCGATAGAGTTATCGACTACCTCAAAGACCATGTGGTGCAGACCGGTACCGTCGTCAGTATCACCGATGTACATCCCCGGACGCTTTCGTACTGCATCCAGACCCTTGAGTACCTTGATACTCGATGAATCGTAATTGTTGGACATTGAGTTACTCTCGCTTAATTTATTCTGCGGTTATTTTACCGTTTTCCACATGAAACATCTTACTATTTTCGTCGCACATTTCAGCGACCTGATCGGCACTAATGGCACTGACAAACACCTGTGCGCCCGTGGCTTTTAACTGCTCAGCCAACAACGCCCGACGCCGGCTATCCAGCTCGGACGCAAAGTCATCGATCAAATAGATGCATTGCTTCTGCTTGTCTTCGGTAAGCTGTTGTCCCTGCGCCAAACGCAGTGCACATACCATCAATTTCAGCTGTCCACGGGACAGCACATCTTCTACCGGCGTGCCACCCACACGAAGCCTGAGATCGGCTTTGTGCGGGCCACTTACCGTATAACCCAACTGCTGGTCACGGACAAAATTGTCACGCAGCAAGTCGGCATAATCTGTTTCTTTATCCCAACCGCGGCTGTAACTGAGCTTAATTTCGTATTCTGGCAAAAAGGCTTCGCAAAGCTTTGCAGCGCGCTCAGCAAGTTTATCAATATAGTCTTTGCGCCACTGATCGATTTGATGTGCCAACGGTGCCAATTCAGCGTCCCAATAACTCAGTTCACGATAGCTGCGGGCGGTTTTCATCAGCGCGTTGCGTTGTTTAGTCAATCGCTTTACCCGCGCCCAGGCGGGATAAAACTGAGGTTCCACGTGGAACACACCCCAGTCTATAAACGCACGGCGAAACTTCGGGCCGCCAGTAAGCAGCTCAAACCCTTCAGGGGTGATGAGCTGCATCGGCAATACTTCTGCAAGCTGCACCAGCTTCTGGCCTTTCTCTTCACCGATTTTAACGTCGGTGCTACCATCACGGTTTTTCTGCAGGCCAACAGGCAATAGTGTTTCACCGTTTTGAACGCGGCCGTGCACCACCAAGCGGTCTTGCTGGTGACGAATCACCCTGCCCGTCAGCGGACTGCGGAAAGAGCGGCCATGGCCGAGGTAGTACACAGCCTCAAGCACACTGGTTTTGCCGCTGCCATTGGGGCCGACAAGAAAATTGAAGCCTGATGACAGGCTAAGGTCACAGGCTTCAATATTTCTTAGATCGTGGATAGCGAGTCGCGATAGCGCCATATCACAGACGAATTGGCATCACGACGTACGCAGCGTCATCTTTGTTGCAATCTTCTACCAGCGCACTTGCGGTGCCATCTGTCATAGAGAAACGTACTTGGTCACACTTGAGGGTGTTGAGTACGTCCAGCACATAACTGACGTTGAAACCGATTTCGAGATCGTCACCGTCGTAATTCACGTCGACGAACTCTTCCGCTTCTTCCTGCTCCGGGTTGTGGGCAGAAATGCGAAGTTGACCTGAGCTCAGGTTCAGGCGCACACCACGGAATTTTTCATTGGAAAGAATCGCAGCACGTGAGAATGCCTGACGCAATTCGTCACAGCCCGCTTCCATGATTTTGGTTGAGGTTTGCGGCATGACGCGGCGGTAATCCGGGAAGCGGCCATCAACCAGCTTGGAGGTGAACACAAACTGGTTTACTTCAGCACGGATATTGGCGCTGCCAATCTGGATGGTAACCGGTGCGTCCGGATTATCCAGGAGACGCATCAATTCCATCACCCCTTTACGCGGTACAATCACTTGCTGGCCAGCCATCTCGGCATCCAAGGTGGTTGTACCCACAGCCATACGGTGACCGTCTGTCGCAACCGAGCGCAGCGTGGTGCCGTCAGTTTCCAGCAGCATACCGTTCAGGAAGTAACGCACGTCCTGATTGGCCATAGAAAACGCAGTACTTTCAATGAGGTGTCGTAATCTTGCTTGTGGCAAAGTAAAAGAAACAGAGCTTTGCCAATCTTCAATGTTCGGGAAATCTGCGGCTGGCAGGGTCGACAGCGTAAAACGGCTGCGGCCGGAGCGGATCACCGCCCTGTCGCCTTCTAGCGCGAAATGAATTGGAGCACTTTCCGGTAGACCACGGCAAATATCCAGGAATTTACGCGAAGGCACGGTAACTGCGCCGTCAACCGCATCGCCTTCCAGCGGAAGGTTGGCAATCAATTCCACTTCCAGATCAGTACAGGTCATCGACAGCTGACCGAACTCTACTTTCAGCAGGATATTGCCAAGGATTGGCAGTGTCGGTCGTCCCCCCAATGCACCAGATACCTGCTGCAGGGGTTTCAAGAATAGGTCACGGGTAACGGTAAATTTCATATTAAGACGACAAAGTCCGGATCAGGTTGGAATAATCTTCTTTTATATCGTGGCTCTCTTCGCGCAACTGTTCAATTTTTCGGCAGGCGTGAAGCACCGTAGTATGATCGCGGCCACCAAATGCATCACCGATCTCCGGCAAGCTGTGGTTGGTCAGCTCTTTTGACAACGCCATCGCCACCTGGCGGGGACGGGCCACAGAGCGGCTACGACGTTTGGACAACAAATCCGCCATTTTGATTTTGTAGTATTCGGCGACGGTCTTTTGAATGTTGTCGATAGTCACCAGCTTTTCCTGAAGCGCGAGCAAGTCACGCAGCGCTTCACGGACGAAATCAATGGTGATAGCACGGCCGGTGAAGTTAGCATTCGCTATCACGCGGTTAAGCGCCCCTTCAAGCTCTCGAACATTGGAACGCAGTCGCTTGGCAATGAAAAAGGCCACTTCATCCGGCAGACGGATATTATGGTCTTCGGCTTTTTTCATCAAAATGGCCACGCGGGTTTCAAGCTCAGGAGGCTCGATAGCGACGGTCAAACCCCAGCCGAAACGTGATTTCAGGCGATCTTCCACGCCGCTGATTTCTTTTGGATAGCGGTCAGAGGTCAGGATGATTTGCTGGTTACCTTCCAAGAGCGCATTAAAGGTATGGAAAAACTCTTCCTGAGAACGCTCTTTGTTGGCAAAGAATTGGATGTCATCGATCAGCAGTGCATCAACACTGCGGTAATAACGTTTGAACTCTTCAATCTGGTTATTTTGCAGCGCCTTTACCATGTCCTGAACAAAACGCTCAGAATGCATGTAAACCACACGGGCGTCTGCCTTGCGATCAGAAATCGCATTGCCTACTGCATGCAAAAGGTGGGTTTTACCCAAACCAGTACCGCCGTAAAGAAACAGCGGGTTATATGCTGCGCCAGGATTGTCCGCCACCTGACGGGCTGCTGCCAGTGCCAGTTGGTTCGATTTACCCTCTACAAAGTTAGTAAACTTGTGTTTCGGGTTGACGTTTGAGCGGTGGTTGACGTCAGACTGTACTGGCGATGGTGCTGGCTCCCAGGTACGTCCAACAGCGGGCTTGGCTACTGGCGCAGCAGGTGCCGGAGCCACTGGCTGACTTGGCGGCGCTGTCGCCACCACAGGTTTGCTGCCCACTTCAAAGCGCAGCATAGGCACATCATTACCGCAGAAATCATTCAGCAATTGATTGATACTGTTGATGTATTTATCGCGAACCCAATCCAGTACAAAACGGTTAGGCGCAAATAAAGTCAGGGTGTTGTCATTCAACTCCGCCTGAAGCGGTCGAACCCACATGCTGAATTCTGTCGCAGGAAGATCCTCCTGAAGGCGTTGAAGGCACTGCAACCAAAGCGAAGATGACACGTCTGACTCCACACTCAATAATCGAAAAGGGAAGTAATTTTATACTTGTACGAGGCGGATCGCCAGCAAGAAGATCCCGTTTGCAGTGAATAAGATCGAAGTTATACACACAGATCGCACAAGCTGTGACGAGATCAGCACACCTAATGCCCCACTTACTCACAGAATTATTCGATTCTGGTCGAAAATTCCGAAGATCCGATCACAAGGTTATCCCTTTCCATCCACAAAACGTGACGGATGATCATCAGAAAGAAAAATTCCTTTTGCACACTTATTTACGCTTTATACCCGGTCATCCATACTTTCGGCACAGAAATTACACAACCCAAAGTGGATAAGATCGCAAAAGGATCCTTGCGCTCGACGAACGAGCACGTATAATTGCGCGCCCGAGAAGGCAGGATTATAACCATCCGTGGTTTTAACATTGACTATATCTCAGTCAGTGATTACAATCCGCCCTCTTTGTTGAGAGGCGTCGGACTTTTGTCCCACGTCGGGTTAACAAACCTAAAAACTGATCAGTAATAAGGTAGAAACCATGAAACGCACTTTTCAACCTTCAGTTCTAAAGCGTAAGCGCACTCACGGTTTCCGTGCGCGCATGGCGACTAAGAACGGCCGTAAGGTTATCGCCGCTCGCCGTGCGAAAGGCCGTAGCAAGCTTTCAAAATAATCCTTAGCGATTTGTGAAGAAGCTAGCTTTCTCTCGGGAGTTACGTCTGTTAACTCCCGAACATTTCAACTTTGTCTTCCAGCAACCTCATCGCGCTGGCTCACCCCACTTAACCATTCTTGCTCGCAACAACAGTCTCGAACGTCCTCGTTTGGGTCAAGCTGTGCCTAAAAAACAAATCAAACTTGCCGTCGATCGAAATCGCTTTAAACGTCTTGTACGTGAAAGTTTTCGTTTGAACCAGCATTCGCTACCGGCAAAAGATTTTGTTGTGATTGCCAAGAAAAGTGCCAATGAGCTCAGTAACGAAGAACTGAGTGCGCTGCTCGATAAGTTATGGCAACGTTTGTCCAGACCGCCGCGAAAAAAATAGTCGTCGGACTGTTTCGCGCATACCAACTCTTCATCAGCCCACTTCTGGGGCCTCGCTGTCGCTTTACGCCGACATGCTCTCAATACGCCATAGAAGCGGTCAACCGTCACGGTGTGATAAAAGGTTGTTGGTTAGCCAGCAAACGTTTATTAAAATGCCATCCTCTAAATAATGGTGGGTACGATCCTGTACCCCCGCGTCATCCTAATAATCGAGACAATTAACAATGGATTCTCAACGCAATATCCTGTTGATTGCCCTAATGTTTGTATCCTTCATGTTGTACCTCAACTGGACGGAAGCAACCAACCCCCAACCACAGGGACAGGGCGTCACTCAGCAAGCACAACACAGTGGTGATGTACCCGCCAGCGCCGATGCCAATGCGCCTCTGACGCAGGACAAGGTTTCTGACAAACTGATCACCCTGCAAAGTGATGTGCTGACTTTGACCGTTGACACACATGGTGGTGACATCGTTCGTGCACAACTGAACGATTACGATGCAGAACTGGATTCAGAAGCAAAATTCGTTCTACTGAAGAACCAGCCTAACCACGTTTTCGAAGCGCAAAGTGGCCTGATCGGTTCTAACGGTATCGACACCGTAAGCGGCCGTGCTCAATACACCACTGACGGCACTGATTTTGTCATGGGCAAAGATCAGAACGAATTGCGTGTTCCAATGACCGTGGTGAAAGATGGCATCACTTACACCAAAACATTCATCCTGAAGCGCGACAGCTACGCGGTTGATGTGGATTACACCATCAACAACCAGAGCGATAAGCCAGCCAGCGTTCAGATGTATGCACAGCTGAAACAGAATCTGATGGATGACGGCGGCAGCCTGACCATGCCTACCTACCGTGGTGGTGTGTACTCTGCTGACGAGTCAAAATACGAGAAATACAGCTTTGATGATATGAAGGACAGAAACCTGAACCTGACTATCACCAAAGATGGCTGGGCGGGCATGATGCAACACTATTTCGTTGCGGCTTGGATCCCTCATGCAACCGGCGACGTGAACCTTTACACCCGCACCAGCGATGGCCTTGGCTTTATCGGTGTCCGCTACCCAACCACCACGGTTGAACCAGGCAAAGAAGTGACCTTGGATTCGACCCTGTGGGTAGGTCCTAAGCTTCAGGACCAAATGGCGAAAGTGGCACCAAACCTGAATCTGACTGTGGATTACGGCTGGTTGTGGTTTATTGCGAGCCCACTGCACTGGTTGCTGTCGACTATCCACGGTTTCGTGGGTAACTGGGGTGTGGCAATCATTATCCTGACCTTCATCGTCCGTGGCGCGATGTACCCGCTGACTAAAGCGCAGTACACCTCGATGGCGAAAATGCGCCTTCTGCAGCCAAAACTGCAAGAAATGCGTGAGCGTATCGGCGACGACCGCCAGCGCATGAGCCAGGAAATGATGGAGCTGTATAAGAAAGAGAAAGTGAACCCGCTGGGTGGCTGTCTTCCTCTGCTTCTTCAAATGCCAATCTTCATTGCACTTTACTGGGCATTGATGGAATCCGTAGAGCTGCGCCATGCGCCGTTCATGCTGTGGATTCACGACCTGTCTGCGCCAGATCCATACTATGTGCTGCCGCTGCTGATGGGTGCGTCAATGTTCATGATCCAGAAGATGAGCCCAAGCACAGTGACCGACCCAATGCAGCAGAAGATCATGAACTTCATGCCTGTGATGTTCACCGTGTTCTTCCTGTGGTTCCCAGCAGGTCTGGTTCTGTACTGGCTGGTGTCTAACATCGTGACACTTATCCAGCAGACGCTGATTTACCGCGCGCTGGAGAAAAAAGGCCTACACAGCCGTAAGTAATGCCAACGCACAGTAACAAGGCGGCCCCAGGGCCGCCTTTGTGCTTTTATGACACCAGATGAAACCTTATTTTGGTATACACTAATCCCCAAAATTTACGCAGCAGGTAACGCTCCATGACCCATTCAGACACTATTGTTGCGCAGGCCACACCACCGGGACGCGGTGGTGTCGGCATTATCCGCGTCTCCGGCCCTAAGGCCCTTGCTGTTGCTCAGGCCGTTACTGGCCGCGAACTGCCGGTTCGCCGCGCCGAGTACCTGCCGTTTAAAGACACTGACGGCAACGCCATCGACCAGGGTATCGCGCTGTATTTCAAAGCCCCGAATTCCTTTACCGGCGAAGATGTCCTTGAACTGCAAGGCCACGGCGGCCCGGTTATCATGGACATGCTGATCAAACGCATCCTTGAACTCGACGGCGTGCGCACTGCCCGTCCGGGAGAGTTTTCCGAGCGTGCATTCTTGAACGACAAACTGGACCTGGCGCAGGCAGAAGCGATCGCCGACCTGATTGATGCAAGCTCTGAGCAAGCGGCGAAAAGTGCGCTGCAAAGCCTGCAAGGCGCGTTTTCCACCAAGGTCAACTCCCTGGTGGAAGCCTTGATTCACCTGCGTATCTATGTCGAAGCCGCCATTGATTTTCCCGATGAGGAAATCGACTTTCTGTCAGACGGAAAAGTGGCCGGAGAGCTCGACGAGATCATCACTTCCCTCGATGACGTGCGCAAAGCCGCTAACCAGGGCGCTATCATGCGCGAAGGGATGAAAGTGGTGATTGCAGGTCGCCCTAACGCCGGTAAATCGAGCCTGCTGAATGCCCTCTCCGGCAAAGAGAGTGCGATTGTGACCGACATAGCCGGCACTACCCGAGACGTACTGCGCGAACATATTCATATTGATGGTATGCCGCTGCACATCATCGACACTGCAGGTCTTCGTGACGCCTCTGATGAAGTAGAACGCATAGGTATCGAACGCGCCTGGGATGAAATCAAACAGGCTGACCGTGTGCTGTTTATGGTGGATGGCACCACCACCAGTGCAACCTCACCAGAAGAAATCTGGCCGGAGTTTATCGATCGTCTGCCGGAAAATATCGGCATGACGGTTATCCGCAACAAGGCCGAAATGACCGGTGAACCACTGGGTATTTGCCACGCCAGCCAACCTACACTGATTCGCCTGAGTGCCAAAACCGGTGAAGGGGTCGATGCCCTGCGTGAACACCTGAAAGCCTGTATGGGCTTCTCTGGCGCCACAGAGGGCGGCTTTATGGCCCGCCGCCGTCACCTGGAAGCGCTGGATGCCGCAGCGCGCCATCTGGATATTGGCAAAGAACAACTTGAAGGCTACATGGCCGGTGAAATCCTGGCGGAAGAGCTGCGTATTGCGCAACAACATCTGTCAGAAATAACCGGTGAATTCAGCTCAGACGATCTGCTGGGACGCATATTCAGCTCTTTCTGCATCGGAAAATAACCTGCCAGCGGGGCCAACGAAGGCCCCGCTTTCCTCCGACGAAACATCCCACCTTTGCTACACTTGATCACATATTCAGCCAATCCAGACGAAGTAATGATCAACAGCTTAAGCCCTCTTCTCAATCTAGGGATTGAACGCTGCGACAAACTGCAGGTTCACCACCTCCGCATGGTCAATCTCCTGGCCAGTCTGTCTGTCGGTGGCACCCTATTGTTCTCTGCCCTGTTCTGGTTTGCTTTTGGCAGCAGCACAGCTGCCCTGCTCAACGGCCTGTTTGCTTTCCTTTACATCATCACCTTTGTACTGACACGCGAAGGGATACTGTGGATAGCAAAGTACTGGATATTCGTGGTTTTCTTCTTACAGCAAATGCTGTTGCCCCTGTTTGTCCTGTCAGACAATTTTGAAACAGAACTGCTGTTGCTGGTGGTTCCCACTACTGTCGTTCTGGTGTTTGATCCCAATGAACGCTTGCCCAGATACACCTTGTCCCTGGTCGCCATTGTGCTTCTGTTTCTGGCCAAGACCATTCCTTCGTCAGACCCAATCCTGATCTTGACGGACACCAATGCCCGCACCGCCTACCTGTGTGTGATCCTGCTTTTTGTCCTCGCCTCGGTATCACTGACTGATTTTTATTTTGTCGATTTGAAGTCGATAGATGATTCATCCCGCCGCCTTATCCATGACGATTTGCTGACAGAAACGTCCAACAGCCAGAGTATTTATAACCAAGCCGATGAGCTTTACTTTCAGGCTCAAAGACGCAGCCAACCGCTGTCAGTGATTGCAATCAACCTGGATGATTTCAAACAAATCAACGATATGCACGGAAGAAACACAGGTGACCGGGTTCTCATGCATGTCGCTGATTTGCTTAAAGAACACTTGCCGCCCGCCACACCGCTGGGGCGGCTTTACGCAGACAATTTTGTGGTTTTGCTGCGTGATACCCAGGCCAATGACGCATTGAGAATCGCTGAGCATCTCAAGGTAGCAATCGGGCGAAGTGTCGTGTTGCTGGACAACACAGCCGTCAAACGGACTGCCAGCTTAGGTGTCACGACGTCCAATGAAGGGTGCTTGGCAGGCTTCCAGCTTATTGATACGGCCATGACCGCCATGTTCAACGCCAAGAAGCGCGGAAAAAACAAAATACAGTCCTTGACGCCCAAAGGGATCAACGCCTTGTACCGCAGTGAAAATTACCAACCAAGCTGACTTGACGCTCAGACCTCAGGCCTGAATACTGGCTGTTTTTACCCCAACAGGTTAGAGAGCAACCCATGCAGAACATTACCCTGATCACCGGAAGCACCCTAGGCGGCGCTGAATATGTCGGTGATCACCTCAGCGATCTGATGACCCAGGAAAACATCCCGGTTGATGTGATCAATGAAGGTGCGATCAACGACGTCCTCAATGCCAGGATCTTATTTCTGATCACATCAACCCACGGCGCCGGTGACTACCCTGAAAACCTGGCACCGCTGATGGAGCAGCTGGCGAAGGATGCCCCCGATCTCAGCAACCTGAAGTTTGCGGTTATCGCCATTGGTGATTCAAGCTATGACACTTTTTGTGGTGCAGGACGCGCTGCAGAGAGCTTGCTTACCAGGCTCGGAGCCAAACCTCTCGCACCTATGCTGGAAATTGACATTCTCGAATCCCCTTTACCTGAAGAACCTGCGGAAACCTGGTTATCCCAACACAAGCAGGCATTTTGTGAATAAATTACTGTAATAAGGTCTCGATAATTATTCCATTTCGTGATCTAGACATTGTGGATAACTATAGATCTAACCGGTGTTAAACCTATAGTTATCCCAATAACAACTTTTCCAGATTTCCCGCCCTGTTGATAACTAGCCATTTTGATCCCAGACTGTACCGGATTTGATCCAAGCTCACACACAGAAATTGATCCCTCTTAAACGCATGATCATGTTGATCATTTAAAACTTATCCACAGAGATCGTCGATCCTAATAAGAGATCAAAATAAAAGATCTATATAAAGATCTTTATATATATTTAAGAGCCTCCCTTCGATCAAAGATCACACTTTTGGTTCTCTCCAATTTGGAAAAGCGGTAGAATGATCCTCTTTTGCTCATCAAACCGATCAACACATTCCTTATTGAGGTCACACCATGTTTTACCAGGATAACTTTGATGTCATCGTTGTTGGTGGTGGTCATGCAGGCACGGAAGCGGCAATGGCTGCTGCGCGTATGGGTCAACAGACCCTGCTGCTGACACACAACATTGATACATTGGGGCAAATGTCATGTAACCCAGCTATCGGCGGGATCGGAAAAGGACATCTGGTGAAAGAAGTCGATGCATTGGGTGGCCTGATGGCCCGTGCTATCGACAAGGGTGGCATTCAATTCCGTACGCTGAATGCATCCAAAGGCCCAGCTGTCAGGGCGACCCGCGCCCAAGCAGACCGCGCACTTTACAAAGCAGCGGTACGTGAAGCATTGGAAAACCAGCCAAACCTGATGCTGTTTCAGCAAGCAGTCACTGATCTGATCGTTGAGCAGGATCAGGTTACGGGTGTCGTGACCGAAATGGGTCTGAAATTCCGTGCCCGTGCGGTTGTTTTAACCGTTGGTACCTTCCTTGGCGGTAAAATCCACATTGGTCTGGAAAACTACGCCGGCGGCCGTGCCGGTGATCCACCGTCGATCGCGTTGGCTGATCGCCTGCGTGAACTGCCGTTTCGTGTTGATCGCCTGAAAACCGGCACCCCACCGCGCATTGATGCGCGTACCGTCGATTTTAGCGTGATGGAAGAGCAGCATGGTGATAACCCATGCCCGGTATTTTCCTTTATGGGCCACGTGTCAGAACACCCACGTCAGGTACCGTGTTACATCACCTACACAAATGAAAAAACGCACGATGTGATCCGTAATAACCTGGACCGCAGTCCGATGTATGCCGGTGTGATTGAAGGGATTGGCCCACGCTACTGCCCGTCTATCGAAGACAAGGTGATGCGTTTTGCTGACAAGGATAAACACCAGATTTTCGTTGAGCCGGAAGGCCTGACGACCAACGAACTCTACCCGAACGGGATCTCCACCAGCCTGCCGTTTGATGTGCAGATGGGGATCATCCATTCGATCAAGGGATTCGAGAACGCGAGGGTGATCCGCCCAGGTTATGCGATCGAGTATGATTTCTTCGATCCGCGTGATTTGAAACAAACGTTCGAAACCAAATTTATTAAAGGCCTGTTCTTTGCGGGTCAGATTAACGGCACCACAGGCTACGAAGAAGCTGCGGCACAAGGTTTGCTGGCTGGTACCAACGCTGCGTTGTTCTCTCAGGACAAAGAAGGCTGGTGTCCTCGCCGTGACCAGGCCTACATGGGTGTGTTGATTGACGATCTGTCGACCATGGGTACCAAAGAACCGTACCGTATGTTCACGTCCCGTGCGGAATACCGCCTGCTGCTGCGTGAAGACAATGCCGACTTGCGCCTGACCGAAGCTGGCCGTCAGCTGGGTCTGGTGGATGACGTGCGTTGGGCCCGTTTCAACCAGAAACTGGAAAACATGGAGCAGGAAGCACAGCGCCTTCGCAATACCTGGATCCACCCAACCTCTGAACATGCTGAGGCACTGAATGCGATCCTTAAAGCGCCGCTGTCCCGCGAGGCAAACGGTGAGGATCTGCTGCGCCGTCCGGAAGTGACCTACGATCAACTGGTCGCTAACCCATTGTTTGCACCGGCCCATGAAGACACTCAGGCTTCTGAGCAGGTCGAAATCCAGGTCAAATATGCCGGTTACATCAACCGCCAAAAAGAAGAAATTGAAAAATCGACCCGCCATGAAAATACCGTACTGCCGTTTGAGCTGGATTACCGCCAAATCAAAGGGTTGTCGAATGAAGTGGTGGCTAAGCTTCAGGATACCCGCCCTGAAACTATCGGTAAGGCGTCGCGCATTTCCGGTATCACGCCAGCAGCCATTTCTATTCTGCTGGTGCATCTGAAAAAACAAGGCATGCTGAAAAAGGGAGCCTGATCCTTCGTGAAACAACGTCTTGCACAACTGATTGAACAGGCAGGGATGGAGATCCCTGCCGAGCAACAAGCCCAGCTGATTGGCTATGTTGAAATGCTCCACAAATGGAATAAAGCTTACAACCTCACGTCAGTGCGCGACCCGCAGGAAATGATCGTCAAGCACATCATGGACAGCATCGTGGTAAGCAAACACCTTGAAGGACAGACATACATCGATGTAGGCACAGGACCTGGTTTGCCGGGGATTCCGCTGGCCATCATCAACCCGGACAAGCAATTTACCCTGCTCGACAGTCTGGGTAAGCGTATCCGTTTTATCCGTCAGGTCTTGCATGAACTGAAAATCGCCAATGTTACGCCTGTACAGAGCCGCGTTGAAGATTTTCAACCAGAACAAGGGTTTGATGGTGTATTGAGCCGTGCTTTCGCCTCAATGACAGACATGGTGACCTGGTGTCATCACCTGCCAAACGCTGGCGGTCAGTTCCTGGCGTTGAAAGGACAAGTCGACCAGACCGAAATTGACGCATTACCTGCTGATTGTTCTGTGACCGATATCAAACCTTTGATGGTTCCCGGATTGGAAGGTCAACGTCATCTAGTAATCTTGACCAGATAAGATTATTCGGCGGGGTTTACTTGTGGGAAAAGTCATTGCAGTTGCAAACCAAAAAGGCGGCGTTGGAAAAACAACGACCTGTATTAACCTGGCGGCGTCGCTCGCAGCGACACAGCGCAAGGTGCTTGTAATTGACCTTGACCCTCAGGGAAACGCCACCATGGCAAGTGGTGTGGACAAATATGATGTCCATGCCACCGCTTACGACCTTTTGGTGGAAGAAACCCCGTTTAACGATGTGGTGGTAACGGAAACCACCGGCGGGTATCATCTGATCGCGGCCAATGGCGACGTGACCGCCGCGGAAATAAAACTGATGGAAGTGTTCGCCCGCGAAGTGAGATTGCGCAATGCGTTAATTGACGTTCGTGAAAACTATGATTTCATCTTCATTGATTGTCCCCCTTCTCTTAACCTTCTTACAATCAATGCCATGACGGCTGCAAACTCTGTGCTGGTGCCGATGCAGTGTGAATATTTTGCACTGGAAGGACTGACGGCGTTGATGGATACCATCAGCAAGTTAGCCAGCGTGGTGAACGCAGATTTGCACGTAGAAGGATTGCTACGAACCATGTACGATCCCCGCAACCGTCTGGCGACAGAAGTGTCTGAACAGATTAAGAAACACTTCGGTGACAAGGTCTACCGCACTGTGATTCCACGTAATGTACGTTTGGCGGAAGCACCAAGTCATGGCAAACCGGCCATGTATTACGACAAACTGTCCAGCGGAGCGAAAGCTTATCTGGCGCTTGCCGGAGAAATGCTACGCCGTGAAGAACATGTCAGACAAAGCACCAGTGTTGCCAATGCGTCTTAAGGAACATGAATGAACGCCACCAAACGTGGATTGGGTAAGGGGCTTGATGCGCTCCTCGCAACCAGCGCCCGTGCCCAAGCTCGGGTAGATTTGAATGCGGACACACAAGAAGCACTGAATAACAGTGAGTTACAGCAGCTTCCTTTATCGGTTTTGCAACCGGGCTCCTACCAGCCTCGTCAGGATATGGTGAAAGAAGCCCTGGATGAGCTGGCTGAATCTATCCGTGCCCAAGGCGTCATTCAGCCGCTTGTCGTCCGTCGTATTGCCGACAAGCAGTATGAAATCATTGCCGGTGAGCGCCGCTTCCGCGCATCCAAACTTGCCGGTTTGACTCACGTACCTTGTCTAGTTCGTGAATTGGATAATCGCGCAGCCAGTGCTATCGCCCTGATTGAAAACATCCAGCGTGAAGATCTCAATGCGATGGAAGAAGCGGAAGCGCTTGAGCGCCTCATCAACGACTTCTCCCTGACCCACCAGCAACTGGCCGAAGCTCTCGGCAAATCCCGCACCACCATCAGCAACCTTCTGCGCTTGAATGGTCTTGAGACCGGCGTAAAGAAACTGCTGTCTGGACGTCAGTTGGAAATGGGTCATGCCCGTGCCCTGTTGGCATTGGAAGGTGAAGCGCAGATTGATGCGGCTTTGGTCTCGGTGAACAAAAAGCTTACCGTCAGGCAGACTGAGGCGCTGGTGAAAAAAATGCTGACACCGGCAGTGGAAAAGCCACCAGTAGTGGTTTCCCCTGAGCTTGCAAATGTTCAGGATCGACTTGCAGAGAAACTGGGCACAAAAGTGTCGTTATCGCAAGGAAAGTCAGGAAACGGCAAGCTTGTGATTAATTTTGATCAACACGAAAAACTTATGCAAATTCTCGCAATGTTAGGCGAAGAAATGTGACGTAACACGTTGGGATTTTGTTACATATTTTTGCTTACTGTGATCAGGTTACCCTGTTGTAAAATTTAGCCTCCCTTTTTGATGTGATGAGATTGCATTAAAAAGGGCTACCCGTATAATTTTCGCAGTTTTCCCAGCACGACATCAGGTGCGAAGAGGAAAGGAATCGAGGAACGAATACATGGTATCGACGCTCGCGCGACCAGGTCGCAAGCTTGCGAAAAGGTTGCTGCTGTTACAAGCGTGCGTCGTGTTAGCAACGGCAATCTTGATGGTGACCACCATCAATGTCGACTGGGGAATATCCGCACTCATTGGCGGTGGCATTTTTGTCATTGCCAATGCAGCATTCGCATTGTGTGCATTCCTCTTTAGCGGAGCGAGAGCTGCCAAGCTCGTTGTAGCATCTTTCTACAGCGGTGAGGTACTCAAAATCTTGCTGACCGTCGCGCTGTTTTCCGTTGTTTACCTGTATGCCGAGGTGGAACTTGTTCCCCTCAAACTGACCTATTTGCTGGTTCTCGGGATCAACATCCTTGCACCAGTTTTATTCATTAACAACAACAAATAGGATGAGTTATGGCTGCGCCAGGTGAAGCGCTTACATCGTCCAGTTACATCACGCACCACTTAACCAACCTCTCTACCGAGAAGTTGGGATTGGTAAGTGAAGGTAGCTTCTGGTCGGTGAACATAGATAGTCTGTTTTTCTCTGTCCTGATTGGATTCGGCTTTTTGTGGCTGTTCCGCTCTGTGGCGAAGAAAGCGACTACCGGAGTTCCAGGCAAGCTTCAGTGTTTTGTGGAAATGTTGGTTGAATTCGTAGACGAAAACGTCCGCGAGACCTTTCATGGAAAGAATCCGCTGATCGCGCCTCTTGCTCTAACTATATTCGTCTGGATTTTCTTGATGAATACGATGGACTTAATCCCCATCGATTTTCTTCCTTATCCAGCCGAACTGCTTGGTATTCCTTACCTGAAAGTGGTACCGACAGCAGACGTAAATATCACCCTGGCAATGGCGCTTGGCGTTTTCTTCTTGATGATTTACTACAGCATCAAGGTGAAAGGTCTGGGCGGTTTTGCTAAAGAGCTGGCACTTCACCCGTTCAATCACCCTGTCATGATCCCGTTCAACCTGCTGCTTGAAGTAGTATCGCTGCTGGCGAAACCTATTTCACTTGGTATGCGTCTGTTCGGTAACATGTTTGCCGGTGAGGTGGTATTTATCCTGATTGCGGCACTACTGCCGTGGTGGGCGAAATGGTTGGGTTCATTACCGTGGGCAATCTTCCACATTCTGGTTATTACCATCCAAGCGTTCGTATTTATGATGCTGACCATCGTGTACCTGTCTCAGGCCCACGAAGACTCACATTAATAGATTTTTTAGTAAGCAACTTTGTTAGACCTTCCGGCAAATAAGCCGACAACAAGAAACTGGAGATAGTGATGGAAACTTTATTGAGCTTTTCTGCAATTGCCGTTGGCATCATTGTAGGTCTTGCTTCCCTGGGTACAGCGATCGGCTTCGCACTGCTAGGCGGTAAATTCCTTGAAGGTGCTGCTCGTCAACCAGAAATGGCGCCAATGCTGCAAGTTAAAATGTTCATCATCGCAGGTCTGCTGGATGCGGTTCCAATGATCGGTATCGTAATCGCGCTGCTGTTCACCTTTGCAAACCCATTCGTCGGTCAGCTGGGTTAAGTCGCCTGTATCGTACCTGTAGCTAACTAACTGGGAGGCGCTGTTGTGAATATCAACGCAACTCTATTTGGCCAGGCGATCGCATTCTTCATGTTTGTGGTGTTCTGCATGAAATATGTATGGCCACCTATCATGCAGGCGATTGAAGAGCGTCAGAAGAAAATTGCTGACGGTCTTGCGGCCGCCGAACGTGCCGCGAAAGACCTGAATTTGGCCCAGGCTAATGCTTCTGATCAACTGAAAGAAGCAAAACGCGCTGCAACTGAGATCATTGAACAGGCGAATAAGCGTAAAGCGCAAATTCTGGATCAAGCCCGCGAAGAAGCTAACGCTGAGCGCGACAATATCCTTCACCAAGGACAGGCTGAACTGGAAGCTGAACGCAACCGTGCCCGTGATGAGCTGCGCAAACAAGTTGCCACTCTGGCCGTAATCGGTGCTGAGAAAATCCTTGAGCGTTCCATCGATGCGAACGCTCATAAAGATATTCTCGATAAAATCACTGCAGAACTTTAAGAAGGAGGGGCAGCTATGTCTGAACTGACTACCATCGCACGCCCCTACGCTAAAGCAGCCTTCGACTTGGCTGTGGAAAAAGGCGAATTAGACCAATGGTCTGAAATGCTGACTTTCGCAGCAGAAGTTGCCCGCAATGAAACCATCGCAGATTTTCTTGGTGGTATGCATTCAGCTGAAAAGTTGACTGAGATTTTTATCTCAGTGTGCGGTGAGCAGCTCAATGAATTTGGCCAGAACCTGATAAAGGTGATGGCTGAAAACGGACGTTTAAAAGCGTTGCCAGAAGTATGTGCCCAATTCATGGCGCTTCGCCATGAGTATGAAAAGCAGGTCGACGTTGAGGTCGTGTCTGCTATCGCGCTGGAACAAGCGCAATTGGACGCTATTGCTGACAAGCTTGAAGCCCGCCTTGAGCGCAAAGTGAAGCTGAACTGTAGTGTAGACGAGACCCTGGTTGCCGGGGTTGTGATTCGAGCTGGAGACTTGGTCATCGATAACTCAGTGCGCGGCCGAGTACGCCGCCTGAGCGATGCATTGCAGTCTTGATTTGGGGAATTGGAGCATGCAACTTAATTCCACGGAAATTAGCGACCTGATCAAACAGCGTATTGAAAAATTCAACGTTGTTAGTGAAGCGCGCAACGAAGGTACCATCGTGTCAGTCAGCGACGGTATCATTCGCATCCATGGCCTTGCAGATGCTATGCAAGGGGAAATGATTGAACTACCTGGCAACCGTTACGCACTGGCGCTTAACCTTGAGCGTGATTCTGTAGGTGCGGTTGTTATGGGTCCTTATGCTGACCTTCAGGAAGGCATGAAAGTTACCGGTACAGGCCGTATTCTGGAAGTTCCAGTGGGTCCTGAATTGCTGGGTCGCGTGGTAAACACCCTAGGTGAGCCAATCGACGGTAAAGGTCCTATCAATGCGGCACTGACTTCTCCTGTAGAAGTGATTGCACCTGGCGTTATCGCACGTCAGTCAGTAGACCAGCCAGTACAAACCGGTTACAAGGCGGTTGACGCCATGATCCCAATCGGCCGTGGCCAGCGTGAGCTGATCATCGGTGACCGTCAGACTGGTAAAACGGCTCTGGCAATCGATGCGATCATCAACCAGAAGAACTCTGGTATCTACTCTATCTATGTTGCTATCGGCCAGAAAGCGTCAACCATCGCAAACGTGGTGCGCAAACTGGAAGAGCACGACGCGCTGAAAAACACCATCGTTGTTGTGGCATCTGCTTCTGAAGCAGCGGCACTGCAATACCTGGCGCCTTACGCCGGTTGTGCGATGGGTGAATACTTCCGCGACCGCGGTGAAGATGCACTGATCGTATACGATGATCTGTCCAAGCAAGCTGTTGCTTACCGTCAGATTTCTCTGTTGCTGCGTCGTCCACCAGGCCGTGAAGCATTCCCAGGTGACGTTTTCTACCTCCACTCTCGCCTTCTGGAACGTGCTGCGCGTGTAAACGCTGACTACGTTGAGAAATTCACCAACGGTGAAGTGAAAGGTAAAACCGGTTCTCTGACTGCTCTGCCTATCATCGAAACCCAAGCGGGTGACGTATCGGCATTCGTACCAACCAACGTTATCTCGATCACCGATGGTCAGATCTTCCTGCAAACGGAGCTGTTTAACGCAGGTATCCGTCCAGCGGTTGACCCAGGTATTTCGGTATCACGTGTAGGTGGTTCTGCGCAGACCAAGATCATCAAGAAACTGTCCGGTGGTATCCGTACCGCGCTGGCGCAGTACCGTGAATTGGCAGCATTTGCTCAGTTCTCTTCTGATCTTGACGACGCAACCAAGAAGCAGCTGGATCACGGTCAGAAAGTGACCGAGCTGATGAAGCAGAAGCAATATGCACCAATGTCTGTGTTTGAGCAGGGATTGATGATTTTTGCAGCTGAAAAAGGCTATCTGAGAGACGTAGAAATCACCAAACTGGGTGACTTCGAAGCTGCTCTGCTTGCATATGCTAAAGGTCAGTTTGCTGAGCTGGTTGCAAATGTCGATGCGACAGGCGATTACAACGGCGATATTGAAGCGCAACTGGTTAAGCTGGTTGAAGACTTCAAGGCAACGCAAACCTGGTAATGCGTAGAAGGCCGCTCTGCGGCCTTCTGATAACGGAGAGTAACGATGGCCGGCGCAAAAGAAATTCGTAACAAGATCGGAAGTGTAAAAAGTACACAGAAGATCACCAAAGCGATGGAAATGGTCGCTGCTTCAAAAATGCGTCGTTCGCAAGACGCAATGGAGAGCTCCCGTCCATACGCGACTACTATGCGCAAAGTGATCGGTCATGTCGCACTTGGTAAACTTGAATATCGCCATCCATACCTGGAAGAGCGTGAAGCCAAGCGCGTCGGTTACATCATCGTATCTTCAGACCGTGGTCTGTGTGGTGGCCTGAACATCAACCTGTTCAAACGTGCCATCAACGACATGCAGTCATGGAGCCAGAAAGGGGTGGAAGTTGAAACTGCCCTGATCGGTTCTAAAGCGACCGCATTCTTTAACAGCTACGGCGGTAAAGTATCAGCACAAGTTTCTGGCCTGGGCGACAGCCCTTCGCTGGAAGACCTGATCGGTACGGTCGGTGTGATGCTGAAGAAATATGATGAAGGCCAACTGGATCGCCTGTATCTGGTGTTTAACAAATTTGTGAACACCATGACTCAGGAACCAGTGATCGATCAATTGCTGCCTTTGCCTAAGTCGGAAGACGAAGAAATGCAGCGCAACCACTCTTGGGACTATATCTATGAGCCCGAGCCTAAGCCTCTGCTGGATACCCTGCTGGTTCGCTATGTTGAATCTCAGGTTTACCAGGGGGTTGTGGAAAACCTCGCGTGTGAACAAGCAGCGCGAATGGTTGCGATGAAGGCTGCAACAGACAATGCAGGGAATCTGATTGATGAACTGCAACTGGTGTATAACAAAGCCCGTCAGGCTGCAATTACCCAAGAGCTGTCGGAGATTGTCTCCGGTGCAGCGGCGGTGTAAGGCAAGGGCCAACGAAACATTTTAGAGGATTAACGATGGCTACAGGTAAGATCGTTCAGATCATCGGTGCGGTAGTCGACGTGGAGTTTCCGCAGGAATCTGTACCTCAGGTATATGATGCCCTGAACGTGAAACGTGAAGGCGAGCGTCTGGTGCTGGAAGTTCAGCAGCAGCTGGGTGGTGGTATCGTCCGTACCATCGCAATGGGTTCGTCAGATGGTCTGCGTCGTGGACTGGAAGTAGAGAACACAGGTAAGCCGATTGAAGTGCCGGTAGGTACAGAGACTCTGGGACGTATCATGAACGTTCTGGGTGATGCAATCGACGAGCGTGGCGACATTGGTGAGAAAGAGCGTTACTCCATCCACCGTGAAGCGCCAAGCTACGAAGACCAATCGAACGCGACTGAACTGCTGGAAACCGGCGTAAAAGTTATCGACCTGGTTTGCCCATTTGCGAAGGGTGGTAAAATCGGTCTGTTCGGTGGTGCGGGTGTAGGTAAGACCGTAAACATGATGGAGCTTATCAACAACATCGCACTGCAGCACTCTGGTCTGTCAGTATTTGCGGGTGTTGGTGAACGTACCCGTGAAGGTAACGACTTCTACTTTGAGATGCAGGAAGCGGGCGTTGTAAACGTTGAGAATCCAGCTGAATCAAAAGTAGCAATGGTTTACGGTCAGATGAACGAGCCACCGGGTAACCGTCTGCGCGTAGCGCTGACCGGTCTGACCATGGCGGAGAAATTCCGTGACGAAGGCCGTGACGTACTGCTGTTTATCGATAACATCTATCGTTACACCCTTGCAGGTACTGAAGTATCAGCACTGTTGGGTCGTATGCCTTCTGCGGTAGGTTACCAGCCAACGCTGGCGGAAGAGATGGGTGTGCTTCAGGAGCGTATCACGTCAACCAAGTCTGGTTCGATCACGTCGGTTCAGGCGGTATACGTACCTGCGGATGACTTGACTGACCCGTCTCCAGCGACCACGTTTGCGCACTTGGATGCAACCGTTGTTCTGTCCCGTAACATCGCGGCGCTGGGTTTGTACCCTGCGATCGACCCACTGGATTCCACCTCTCGTCAGCTGGACCCATTGGTTATTGGTCAAGAGCACTATGATGTTGCGCGTGGCGTACAGTCTGTACTGCAGCGTTACAAAGAGCTGAAAGACATCATCGCTATCCTGGGTATGGATGAGCTGTCAGAGTCTGACAAGCTGACTGTTGCCCGTGCACGTAAGATTGAGCGTTTCCTGACGCAACCTTACCACGTAGCAGAAGTCTTCACTGGCCAACCAGGCGTTTACGTTTCGCTGAAAGAAACCATCGCGGGCTTTAAAGGTCTGCTGGGTGGTGAGTTCGACGATATCCCAGAGCAGGCATTCCTGTACTGTGGCGGTATCGAAGAAGTACTGGAAAAAGCGAAGAAACTGTAATTGCCGGTAGGAGGCGAAATGGCAGCGATAACCTTCCACCTGGATGTAGTAAGTGCAGAGAGACAACTGTTTTCCGGTCGTGCTGAATCTATCCAGGTAACTGGTAGCGAAGGTGAACTGGGGATTTTCCCTGGCCACACCCCGCTGCTGACCGCCATCACGCCGGGCATGATCCGCATTACCAAGCAACACGGCCATGAAGAGGTCATCTACCTCTCTGGCGGTACGCTGGAAGTGCAACCCAGCACAGTGACTGTGCTGGCGGATACCGCGATTCGTGGTATCGACCTGGATCAAGCGAAGGCAGAAGAAGCGAAGCGCCGCGCTGAGGATCGAATCCTCAATAAGCACGGCGATATGGACTTCGCTCAGGCGGCCAGTGATCTGGCGAAAGCGATTGCCCAGCTCCGTGTTATTGAGCTGACCAAAAAGGCACGCTAAGCGCCCGATGATGCACAAAGATAAAAAAGGCGACCCTACAGGTCGCCTTTTTCTTTGTTTTCTAACTGTGAGATTGCGCCTGAAAATTGCTACAACATGACGGAAAAATTGATTATTTTTACTGATATAAATCCCGTTTGACCTCTTTCACAGTTACAATATGCCCCAAATTTTTTGAAGTAGCTTCACCATAGGAAGGACAATTCAACCATGAACTTCAGTGCCGTTATTCTGGCTGCGGGTAAAGGAACCCGTATGTACTCCAACCTGCCAAAAGTACTCCATACCTTGGCTGGTAAGCCGATGGTCAAGCACGTGATTGACACCTGTACCTCTCTGGGCGCGAAGAACCTGCATCTGGTGTATGGCCATGGCGGTGATGCCATGAAAGCAGCGCTGGCAGAAGAGCCGGTTAACTGGGTATTGCAGGCAGAACAGCTGGGTACCGGTCATGCTGTTAACCAGGCGGCACCTGAGTTTGCGGATGATGAACAGGTACTGGTGCTTTACGGTGACGTTCCCCTTATCTCAGAACAAACCATTGAAAACCTGCTGGATGCACAGCCTGATGGCGGCATTGCCTTGCTGACCGTGGTGTTGGACAATCCTGCCGGCTATGGCCGTATTATCCGCCGCAATGGCCCTGTTGTAGCAATTGTTGAAGATAAAGACGCGACCCAAGAGCAAAAGCTTATCAAGGAAATCAACACCGGTGTCATGGTTGCAACCGGGCGTGACTTGCGCCGCTGGTTAAATGAAGTAAAAAGCGACAATGCCCAGGGTGAGTACTACCTGACAGATGTCATTGCCATTGCACACGATGAAGGCCGAGCAGTCGAAGCGGTACATCCTGAAAGTGCGATTGAAGTGGAAGGTGTCAACAACCGCATTCAACTGGCGCGACTGGAACGTGCTTACCAGGCGGCGCAGGCTGAGAAGTTGCTGGAAAGCGGTGTGATGTTGCGAGACCCTGCCCGCTTTGACCTGCGTGGTGACCTGCAATGTGGTACGGATGTCGAAATCGATGTGAACGTCATCATTGAAGGCTCTGTGACCTTGGGTGATAACGTCTTTATCGGCGCGGGCTGTGTGCTGAAGGACTGCGAAATTGACGACAACACGATTGTGCGTCCTTACAGCGTGATTGAAGGTGCCTCTGTCGGTGAAGATTGTACCGTGGGGCCATTCGCCCGCCTGCGCCCAGGCGCCGAGCTGGTGGAAGATGCCCATGTCGGTAACTTTGTCGAAGTGAAAAACGCACGTATCGGTAAAGGCTCTAAAGCCAACCACCTCACCTATCTGGGCGATGCAGAGATTGGTGAGCGCGTAAATATCGGTGCAGGCACGATTACCTGTAATTATGATGGCGCTAACAAACACAAAACCATTATTGAAGATGATGTGTTCGTTGGCTCAGACAGCCAGCTGGTGGCACCGGTAACCATCAAGAAAGGTGCAACAGTGGGTGCGGGGACTACCCTGACCAGCAATGTGGATGAAGGCCAATTAGTGATCACGCGTACCCGTGCACGTACCATTGACGGTTGGCAACGCCCGCAGAAACAGAAATAATTCCCCTGATTCGATTAAAAACACCGCAAATGCGGTGTTTTTTCGTTTTGGCTGGTTAAATCCTCAGCAAACGAATTTTGGGGGGTTGACGGCTTTTCGAATCCGCAATATTATACGCGCCTCTGTTGGGGTATCGCCAAGCGGTAAGGCAGCGGCTTTTGATGCCGCCATTCCCTGGTTCGAATCCAGGTACCCCAGCCAGAACGCGACCGTAGCTCAGCTGGATAGAGTACCTGGCTACGAACCAGGCGGTCGGAGGTTCGAATCCTCCCGGTCGCGCCATCTCCTCCTTTTAAAGGTTGAGATAACAATTTGTATGCGGAAGTGGCGAAATTGGTAGACGCACCAGATTTAGGTTCTGGCGCCGCAAGGTGTGAGAGTTCAAGTCTCTCCTTCCGCACCATGATTTAAAGATCATGCTTGTATAGCGTGGTTGCTGTTGGGGTATCGCCAAGCGGTAAGGCAGCGGCTTTTGATGCCGCCATTCCCTGGTTCGAATCCAGGTACCCCAGCCATATTTCAGGTTGGCTACGTAGCTCAGTTGGTTAGAGCACATCACTCATAATGATGGGGTCACAGGTTCGAATCCCGTCGTAGCCACCACTTATTCGAAAGTCTCTGACTTTCCGCTTGATAAGACACACTACCAGTGTCTGTGGGGATAACCCAAATCGGGCAAAAAATTGCGATGGTGGCGGAATTGGTAGACGCGCTAGCTTCAGGTGTTAGTGTCCTTACGGACGTGAGAGTTCAAGTCTCTCCCTTCGCACCAAACATCACTTAAACCTTCTTTTTGAAGGGGTAGGTAAAACAATTTGCGGAAGTGGCGAAATTGGTAGACGCACCAGATTTAGGTTCTGGCGCCGCAAGGTGTGAGAGTTCAAGTCTCTCCTTCCGCACCATGATTTAAAGCAGGCTTTTTAGCCTGCTTTTTTTCTATCTGCGATTTACCCAGTGTCCTTCTATCCCCCAGCAATTACTCTCTCCTGTGTCTCACTCCCTGTATAATCTTCGATCTGTGCGGCAGATCATGGTCGGAGTGATGTGTCTCGCATTTTACCCTTGATCTTTGGCTTAAAGTTTATATTATCTTTCGAAACGAAAGTTTGGTGGTTACATGTCGAAACGCAATACTCAACAACGTCGCCATGCGATTGTTGCCATGCTGACCGAAAAGGGCGAAGTGAGCGTTGATACGCTCTCCAACCTGTTCGAAACCTCAGAGGTAACTATCCGTAAAGACCTTGCTGAGCTTGAGAAAAATGGGTTGTTGTTGCGTCGCTATGGTGGTGCGGTACCTGTTCCTCATGAAATGGTTTCGGAAAGTGCGGTAAAAGTTTCGGAACAAAAGTTAGCAATCGCAAAAATGGCAGCATCCCGGATCCGCGACCATAATCGAATAGTGGTGGACAGCGGTTCGACAACCGCGGCCTTGATTCCCCTGCTGGAGCAAAAACGCGGTCTGGTGGTCATGACCAATTCACTGAATGTCGCTCAGGCAATCAAAGAGCTGGAAAATGAACCCACACTGCTGATGACCGGGGGGACCTGGGACCCACACTCTGAAGCATTTCAGGGGCAGGTTGCTGAGCAGGCGCTGCGTGCGTATGACTTTGACCAGCTGTTTATCGGTGCTGATGGCATTGATGTTAGCCGCGGTACAACGACTTTCAATGAGATTGTCGGACTGAGCCGCGTAATGGCGGATGTTTCCCGTGAAGTGGTGGTGATGATCGAATCAGACAAGATCGGGCGTAAAATCCCGAACCTTGAACTGCCATGGGATGTTGTGACAACCGTGATCACCGATAGCCAACTCGACGCTGCCACCAAACTTGCCATTGAAAAGACGGGCACAGAGGTTATCTGCGCCCCAGATTAACGGGGATAGTGTATGTGTGGAATTGTGGGCGCAGTCGCGCAAAGGGATGTGGCGGAAATTCTGTTGGAAGGTCTGCGCCGCTTGGAGTATCGCGGTTATGACTCAGCCGGCCTTGCGGTCACTGACAGCGAAAACCAGCTGCGCCGTTTGCGCCGTCTGGGTAAGGTTCAGGCTTTGGCAGAAGCTTTAGAACAAGAGCCTTTGGCGGGTGGAACCGGTATTGCCCACACTCGTTGGGCTACCCACGGTGAGCCGAGCGAAGCCAACGCCCACCCACATATGTCTGGTGAGAACATCGCCATTGTCCACAACGGCATTATTGAAAACCATGAGCCACTGCGTGGACTGCTCAAATCCCGTGGCTATGTTTTTACTTCCCAGACAGATACAGAAGTGATTGCCCACCTGGTGGATTGGGAGCTGGCACAGGGCGGTTCGCTGCTGGAAGCCTTCCAGCGCACGGTGAAACAACTTCACGGCGCCTATGGCACCGTGGTGATGGACAGACGCGATCCAGAAAGATTGATCGCAGCGCGCTCTGGAAGTCCGCTGGTGATCGGTTTGGGGATCGGGGAAAACTTTCTTGCTTCCGATCAGCTGGCTCTGTTGAACGTGACCCGCCGTTTTCTCTTTCTAGAAGAAGGGGATGTGGCTGAAATCACACGCCGCGCAGTGAACATTCTCGATATTGCTGGCCAGCCGGTTGAACGTCAGGTGCATGAGTCGTCGGCGGAGCATGATGCGGCTGATAAAGGCCAGTACCGCCACTACATGCAAAAAGAAATTTTTGAACAGCCATCAGCGCTTATCAACACGCTGGAAGGGCGCATTGATGCCGATTCAGTCGTTGTTGAAAGCATCGGCCATGGTGCGACGGACATTCTCCAGCAGGTTGAACACATCCAGATTGTGGCCTGTGGCACTTCATACAATGCCGGTATGGTGGCGCGTTACTGGTTTGAAGGCATTGCCGGTGTCAGTTGCGACGTGGAAATTGCCTCTGAGTTCCGTTACCGCAACTTTGTGACCCGTCCAAACAGCCTGTTGATCACCCTGTCGCAGTCCGGTGAAACGGCCGACACATTGGCAGCGCTGCGTCTGGCCAAAGAGCGTGGCTTTATGGCCGCCATGACGATTTGTAACGTCGCAGGCTCGTCCTTAGTGCGCGAATCCGATCTGGCCTTTATGACCCGTGCCGGCACTGAAATCGGTGTAGCATCCACCAAAGCATTTACCACTCAACTCGCATCTTTGCTGATGCTGGTGACGGCGGTAGGTAAGCAGAAAGGGATTGTTGATAAAGCGAAAGAGAAATCTATTGTACAGGCACTGCACCGCCTGCCGGTTGTCATGGATCAGGCGCTGGCATTCGACAGGGAAATTGAAGCGCTGGCGGAAGATTTTGCGGACAAGCACCATGCCTTGTTCCTTGGCCGCGGGGAGTTTTACCCGATAGCAATGGAAGCATCACTCAAGCTCAAGGAAATATCTTACATTCACGCGGAAGCCTATGCGGCCGGCGAGCTCAAACATGGCCCGTTGGCATTGATTGATGCAGATATGCCGGTAATCGTAGTGGCACCAAACAATGACTTGTTGGAAAAACTGAAGTCCAATATTGAGGAAGTGCGCGCCCGCGGTGGACAGCTTTATGTCTTCGCTGATACCGATGCTGGGTTTGAAGCCAGCGAGGGAATGACGATTGTCGCCATGCCACATGTTGACGAAGTTACCGCACCGATTTTCTATACTTTGCCAATGCAGTTGCTGTCTTATCATGTGGCATTGATAAAGGGCACTGACGTGGATCAGCCAAGAAACTTGGCCAAAGCCGTTACTGTGGAATAATTGAATTTTCCAACCATCTGAAGGGAGCGATATCGCTCCCTTTTGTCTTATATGCAATACATCACATAAATTCTGTCGCTATTTGCAACTTGGTAAATAGAACTGTTATTTGCATTTTGCAAATCATTTCGCATCTTTAATAAGACACCGCGCCCAGAAAGATAAACAGGAGTGTGACCTGTTTATCTAATATGATGTTTTATAATGAAATTCTCATTGTCTAAATAGTTGGCCTACATTGTGCATATTACCGAAAAACAGCAAAACGATAACCAGAGCTGTAAGTCGTAGGGAGTGAAGTATGATCGACTCGAAATCACAAGTAGCAAAACGTATTAAAGAAGCACGTGAGTGGAAAGGGATCACTCAGGTCAAAATGGCAAAACTTCTTGATGTAGCGCGCCAGACTTACCTGGATATAGAAACCGGTAAGACAGAGCCTCGCGTGCGCATGTTGTCCGAAATTGCTGAAATCACCGAACGTCCGCTGGTTTGGTTCGTTTATGGTGATGCGGACGTTGAATTGCACGATGTGCAGTACAAACAGGATGTAAACCGCCTGCTGGAGCATTTCTCCAAGCTGCCGCACGAAGCGCGTACGGCAATCCTGAATCAGAGTGTAAATATGGCGTCGTTCTTGGTGAACTACTCCAAATCAGCACAACGAGGTTAAGCACTTACTTACTTGGCAAGCGCTGCCATGTCTTGCCTTGCAAAATGGGTATTGCACAATTTCGTTGTCATTTGGCTTGGGCAACAATGGCCTGAACTCACACTTCAACAACGCTTTGCATGTGAAGGCAACCACGCTGTGCATAATGCAGGATCTAGCAGTAAAGTGCGTTCCAGTTCTCAAACCTGTTTGGGAATGAGTCGGGCGCCGAGTTGTGGGGCAAGCGATGTATATTGTCAAAGCTCATGTTGCACAGCGCATTCGGGAAGCGCGGGAATATCGAGATATTACGCAGGTAGAAATGGCGCAACATTTGGATGTTGCGCGTCAAACCTATCTGGATATCGAATCCGGTAAAACAGAGCCTAAAGTGTCGTCACTGGCGATAATTGCAGACGTCACAGGCCGACCATTGAACTGGTTTTTATTCGGTGAAAGTACGCGAAGCGATATTGCCTTCACGCACCGAGATGATTTGAATACCCTGTTGGCGTTATTCAATCAACTCCCCGAGTCAGCGCGCACTCTGGTCATGGATCAGGCGTTGTTGTTAGCGCAGTACATGATCTCGATGACGCCACCTAAAGGCGATAAGTAGAAAGAAAAAGGAAGCCCGGCGTGTTTGCCGGGCTTTTTGTTTTTTCGCTTATCGGGTATTGGCGAGAAAGAAGCGGTACGAAGGGTTATCTGTCTCATCTTTCCAGCCATAACCGAGCTCGCGCAGGTGTGCAGTAAAGGAAAGCAGATCCTTATCATCCAGTTCAAAGCCACACAGCACACGGCCATAATCGGCACCGTGGTTGCGGTAGTTAAAGATGCTGATATTCCAGTGGGTGCCTAGGGTGTTGAGAAAACGCAGCAGGGCGCCGGGATATTCCGGAAACTCAAAGCTGTAAAGACGCTCTTTCATCACCTTGGTAGGGCGCCCGCCAATCATATAGCGGATGTGCACCTTCGCCATTTCGTCATCCGACAAATCCTGCACTGGATAGCCACCCTTGCGCAGATCCGTGATGATGGCATCCAATTCTTCTTGTCCGCTCTGCAAACGCACACCGACAAAAATACTGGCGAGGGTATCGTCACTGTGGCGGTAGTTGAACTCGGTAACCGCCCGGCCACCGAGGATTTTGCAAAACTCGAGGAAGGCACCAGTGCGCTCGGGGATGGTCACAGCCAGCAGGCCTTCACGTTTTTCACCGAGTTCAGCACGCTCTGACACATAGCGCAGGCTGTGGAAGTTGGTGTTGGCACCTGAAAGCACTGCTGCCATCTTCCTGCCTTTAAGCTGGTGTAGCTCGCTGTATTTCTTCAGACCTGCCAGCGACAAGGCACCAGCAGGCTCAGAAATGGCGCGGGTATCTTCGAAGATATCTTTCACCGCCGCACAGATCTCGTCACTGGAAACGGTGATGATGTCATCAAGGTGCTGCTGGCACAGACGGAAGGTTTCATCGCCAATACGTTTGACAGCCACACCGTCAGCAAAAGTGCCGACATTGTCGAGGGTCACCGGTTCACCCGCATCAAGCGCTGCTTTCAGGCAGGCGGAATCTTCTGCTTCTACTGCAATCAGTTTGATTTCCGGCATTAACTGTTTGATAAGTACAGCGACCCCGGCTGCGATACCACCGCCCCCGACAGGCAGGAAAATATATTCCAGATGGCCGTTTTGCTGCAGCATTTCCATGCCCATGGTGCCTTGACCGGCGATCACCAACGGGTGGTCAAACGGCGGGACAAAGGTGTAGCCATTTTCATCAGCAAGCGCCACGGCTTTGGCTTTGGCTTCATCAAAGTTGTTGCCATGAAGCACCACATTGCCGCCAAAGCCACGCACAGACGCGACCTTGATGTCCGGCGTGGTGCGCGGCATGACGATGGTAGCCTGAATGCCCAGTTTGCTGCCGGACAATGCCACGCCCTGGGCGTGGTTGCCTGCCGAGGCGGCGATCACCCCGGCATTTTTCTGTGCTTCGGTTAGCTGGGCCATCATGTTGTAGGCACCGCGCAATTTAAAGGAATGCACCGGCTGACGGTCTTCGCGTTTTAGCTGAATGGTATTGCTTAAACGCTGTGAAAGTCTCGGCATGTCCTGCAACGGGCTGACAATCGCGGCCTCATAAACAGGGGCACGCAAGATATCACGCAGGTACTGCGCGTTGCTAAGTGGTGCAGCTTCACTTTGTTGCTGGGCCTGACTCATGCTTACCCCTCCAGTTTGCTTTTATCGCGCACTGCGCCTTTGTCCGCGCTGGTGGCCATGCTGGCGTAAGCTTTCAGGGCAAAAGAAACCTGGCGTTCACGCGACGCTGGCTTCCAGCCTTTGGCATCCTGATCAGCTCGGCGGGCAGCGAGTTCTGCCTCGTCTACTTCCAGCACGATAGAGCGGTTTGGAATGTCGATAGCGATGATGTCCCCCTGCTTCACCAAGCCAATGGTGCCGCCGCTCGCCGCTTCCGGAGAGACGTGCCCGATAGACAGGCCACTGGTACCGCCGGAGAAACGTCCGTCGGTGATCAGCGCACACGCTTTCCCAAGCCCCATGGATTTGAGGTAAGTGGTTGGGTAGAGCATTTCCTGCATGCCTGGGCCGCCTTTCGGGCCTTCATAGCGGATCACGACGACCTCACCGGCTTTCACTTTGCCGCCCAGAATGCCATTTACGGCATCTTCCTGGCTTTCGAATACATGAGCCGGGCCGCGGAAGGTGAGGTTTTCTTTTTCCACACCGGCGGTTTTCACAATACAGCCATCCAGTGCAATGTTGCCGGTCAGCACGGCCAGACCGCCGTCCTGGCTGTAGGCGTGTTCGCGGGTGCGGATACAGCCTTCAGCGCGGTCATCATCGACGCTGTCCCAACGGCAATCCTGTGAGAACGCTTTAGTGGTGCGGATGCCGGCAGGTCCCGCGCGGAAGAAGGTTTTCACTTCTTCGCTGTCAGTCACTGCAATGTCATATTTGGCCAGGGTATCGGCCATGGTTTCACCGAGCACGTTTGGCACGTCGGTGTTCAGTAACCCGGCACGGTCAAGTTCACCCAGGATACCAATCACGCCACCAGCACGGTGCACGTCTTCCATGTGATATTTCTGGGTCGATGGCGCCACTTTACAAAGGTGTGGGACGATACGGGACATGCGGTCGATGTCAGACATGTCAAAGTCCACCTCGCCTTCCTGCGCAGCAGCCAGCAGGTGCAATACCGTGTTGGTAGAGCCGCCCATAGCAATATCCAGCGCCATGGCGTTTTCAAACGCGGCTTTGGTGGCGATATTGCGTGGCAGTACCGAGGCATCGTCTTGCTCGTAGTAACGTTTTGTCAGCGTAACAATGCGCTGGCCAGCAGACAGGAACAGTTTTTCGCGATCAGCGTGGGTGGCCAGCAGTGAGCCGTTACCCGGCTGGCTAAGACCCAGCGCTTCGGTCAGACAGTTCATGGAGTTGGCGGTAAACATGCCTGAGCAGGAACCACAGGTCGGGCAGGCAGAGCGCTCGATCTGTTCGCTTTGTTCATCTGACACATTTGGATCCGCGCCCTGGATCATGGCATCCACCAGATCCAACTTCAGGATCTGATCCGAGAGTTTGGTTTTACCTGCTTCCATTGGACCGCCGGAAACAAAGATCACCGGGATATTCAGACGCATTGATGCCATCAGCATCCCCGGGGTGATCTTGTCACAGTTGGAGATGCAGACCATGGCATCGGCGCAGTGGGCGTTGACCATGTATTCGACAGAGTCGGCAATCAGCTCGCGCGAAGGCAGGCTGTAGAGCATGCCGCCATGCCCCATGGCGATACCGTCATCGACGGCGATAGTATTGAATTCTTTGGCGATGCCACCGGCAGATTCAATCTCTTTGGCGACCAACTGACCCAGATCTTTCAGGTGCACATGACCTGGCACAAACTGGGTGAAGGAGTTCACCACGGCGATGATAGGTTTGCCGAAATCTTCATCTTTTACGCCGGTCGCACGCCAAAGGGCGCGGGCACCGGCCATATTACGGCCGTGGGTGGTGGTGGCTGAACGGTACTTAGGCATTTCCTTATTCCTCTAAACGGCTTATTCGTCGGTTGGCGAGACCGGATCCAGCCATCCCCATTTGTCTTCTGTCTGGCCATTGAACAGGCCAAAGAAAGCGGTTTGCACTTGTTCAGTGACAGGCCCGCGTTTGCCTTCGCCGACAGTGATCTGGTCAACGCTGCGCACCGGTACGATTTCCGCGGCGGTGCCGGTCATAAAGACTTCGTCTGCCAGATAGAGTGCTTCACGGGCGATATTTTCTTCGCGCACTTCATAGCCCATGTCTCTGGCGAGGGTCATGATGGAGTCGCGGGTGATGCCGGGCAGGATGGCGCTGGTGGCGGGCGGCGTAGAAATCACGCCATTTTTCACCACAAACAGGTTCTCACCGGCACCTTCTGACAGGTAGCCGTCAACGCTCAGGGCAATGCCTTCTGCATAGCCGTGGCGACGGGCTTCGCCGCCCACCAAAAGGCTTGAAAGGTAGTTTCCACCTGCTTTGGCGGCGGTTGGAATGGTATTGGGTGCGGCGCGGTTCCAGCTTGAGACCATGGCATCGACACCGTTTGCCAGTGCGTCTTCACCGAGATAGGTTCCCCAGCTGAAGGCGGCGATGATCAAATCCATTTTGGTGTCCGGCGGCGGGCAAACGCCGAGGCCTACATTGCCAACAAAGCCCAGCGGACGAATGTAGGCAGAGCGCAGCTCATTGGCACGCAGGGTTTCACGGCACGCTTCCATCAGCTCATCGATGGAGTAAGGGATAGGGAAGCGGTAGATTTTGGCGCTGTCTTTCAGGCGCTGCATGTGTTCACGGTGACGAAATACCACCGGGCCGTTTGGCGTGTCGTAGCAACGGATCCCTTCAAATACCGAGGTACCGTAGTGCATGGCGTGGGTGAGCACGTGAACCGTGGCGTCTTGCCAGGGGATAAGCTCCCCGTTTGACCAAATATAATCTGCTGTGTTTGCCATTTTATTAATCCTTTAACGCATTACTGTTGTGCTGGCGGGAGCAGGCGTACGCGAGAAACATCCCATAATTTGTCTAACTGGCTTTGCAGGTTGGCGATCGGGCGATCGCTTTTGACTTGCAGGGTAATTTCAACCGCATTGCTGTCGTCGGTGTGGTGCATGTCGAGACTCGTCAGGCGGAATCCACGGTGACGGACAATGCGCAGCAAACGTTCCAGCAACTCCGGTTGGTCGTCTGCATCAATAAGCAGGGTGTGTGACTGGCTCATGTTCGCTCCAACATATCCTGGTTGGCGGCACCGGGGGGAACCAGTGGCCATACGTTCTCTTCCTCTGAGATTGCAACATGCAGCAGATAGGCTGTGTCGCTGGCAAGCAGCGCTTTGAGCGCTGGCACAACTTCGTCTTTGCAGGTAATGGTTTTACCCGGAATATTGAACGCACTGGCCAGGGTGACAAAGTCGGGGTTATCCGACAGGTTGGTCTCACTGTAGCGCTCTGCAAAGAACAGCTGTTGCCATTGGCGAACCATGCCGAGGCGTTGGTTATCCAGCAGCACTATCTTAACGGGTATATTACGGCGTTTCAGGGTACCAAGCTCCTGAATGTTCATCATAAATGAACCGTCTCCCGAAACTAATACGACCTGGTCGTCCGGGCGCGCCATTTTTGCGCCCATGGCAGCGGGCAGGCCAAAGCCCATGGTACCAAGACCGGCGGACGTGAGCAGGTTTTCCGGGCGTCTGGGCTCAACATGTTGCGCGACCCACATCTGGTGCTGGCCAACATCTGTCGCGACCACGGTGGAGTCCGGCATTATGTCGGAAAGTTGTTTGAGCAGGAGCGGGGCGAAGATGGCATCGCCGGGGTGGTCATAACGCCAGCCGAAGTCGGCTTTCATCGCCAGTACGCTTTGCTGCCACTCACGGATATCCGCAGGTTCGCCAAGCTGGGGCAATATCGCGTTGAGTTCACCACGCAGCGCGACATTGGCGCGGCGCAGTTTGTTGAACTCTGCCGCATCGATATCGATATGTACCACTTTGGCATTGGGGGCGAACGTATCCAGCTTACCGGTGACGCGATCATCAAAGCGCGCGCCGATGGCAATCAATAAATCTGATTGTTGCACCGCAAGGTTGGCGGCTTTGGTGCCGTGCATGCCGAGCATACCGAGGTAATAAGGGTAATCCTTATCCACCGAGCCTAAGCCTTTGAGGGTGCTGGTGGCCGGGATTTGGCTGTGGTTTAAAAACTGGCGCAGGGTATCGGTGGCATGGCCAAGCTGGATACCGCCGCCGACGTAAACCATTGGCTGCTTTGCTTCAGCGATCAGCGCATTGGCTTCCTGTAAGGCTGTCTGGGAAACGTCCGGCGCAGCAGGCTGCTGGGCGATGATAGCCAGTGCCTCATCAATCTGAGCAAGTTGCACATCTTTGGCGATATCCACCAGCACAGGTCCTGGGCGGCCTTCTTTGGCGACCACAAAGGCCTCAGCCAATGTAGCAGCGAGTTTGGTGGTATCGGTCACCAGAAAACTGTGTTTGGTACAGGCAAGGGAGAGGCCGAGCACATCCACTTCCTGAAAGGCGTCGGTACCGATAAGGGGGCTGGCAACCTGTCCGGTGATAGCGACGACAGGGACAGAGTCCATCAGCGCATCAGCAAGACCTGTCACTAAGTTTGTTGCGCCGGGGCCTGAGGTGGCCAGGCAAACACCGACACCGCCGGTCGCGCGGGCATAGCCGATGGCGGCCATCGCTGCGCCTTGTTCGTGGCGACACAATACGTGGTCGACACCGCCATCATAGAGGGCATCGTACACGGGCATGATGGCACCGCCCGGGTAACCGAAAATGGTTGTTACGCCTTGCTTTCGCAGTGCTTCAACCACCAATTGTGCACCTGTCATTTTAACCTCCTGCGACATCCTGACTGGGAGGCTCTTTGCTCTGTATCCTGCGTAGGTTCCATACCGCGTTTTCCTTGTGCGTTTTGCAACCGGACTTCCTATGTGAAAAAGCCCCCGGACCTTTCGATGCGGGGGCTGGTTGCGATGTTTGTTTGTTATTTTCTAACCGTCGCTGCCCCTCGCGGTAGTACCACCACGATAATTGAAATAATAATGACTAGGGCGCGAGATAGGTGATTCATTTTGTCTCTTTTTCCACCGAAATTGTCGGTGCTGTCTATTGTATCGCTGTTTGTTTGCACAGATATTGCTCGCCTTTAGTGGTATCACAGACTTCTGTCGCATGACAAGCAAAAAGTCGCCAGTTTCTCCAATTTCCGCCTCGTAATGCAGTAATACTATGAATTTATGCATCTAACTTTCTGATAAATAACTAAGTAATCAATCTGCCTTATGAATCTCGCTATTATTCAAAGCCGTGCTTGTGTCGGCGTCGAAGCGCCGCAAGTGACGGTGGAAGTGCATATCAGCAACGGACTGCCTGCTTTTACCCTGGTAGGGCTCGCAGAAACCACCGTCAAGGAAGCGCGTGACCGGGTACGCAGCGCCATCGTTAACTCCGGTTTTGAATTTCCCGCCCGCCGCATAACTGTCAATCTCGCACCCGCCGATCTGCCTAAAGAGGGTGGACGTTTCGATTTACCCATTGCCCTGGCATCCTGGCTGCTTCGGGACAAATCCCCATGACTCGCCTTGGCGGCCACGAATTTGTGGGTGAGTTGGCGCTTTCCGGGCAGCTTCGTGCGGTGAAAGGCACCTTGCCCGCCGCGGTAGCCTGCCGCGAAGAGGGGCGGAGCCTAGTCGTGCCGGATGACAATGGTGGGCAGGTTGCCCTGGTGGGGCGCGACGTGCACCTTTCTGCGCCGGATCTGGTTTCTGTCTGCCGCCACCTGTGTGGTCAAGGCGATCTGATGCTCAAAGAGCCTGAGGATATTGGTCAGGAGGTCAATTTATCCAACCGCTGTATGCAGGACATCATCGGCCAGCAGCAGGGGAAACGCTCGCTGGAAATTGCGGCTGCCGGTGCTCACAACCTGTTATTTTTAGGGCCACCTGGAACCGGAAAAACCATGCTGGCGTCACGCATGGCCGATCTATTGCCACCGATGAGTGATAAGGAAGCACTGGAAGCCGCGGCCATTACTTCGCTCACCGAAAAGCCTCTGCACGAAGGGAACTGGCGTCAGCGACCATTCCGCACCCCGCACCATTCAAGCTCCATGGCTGCGCTTGTTGGGGGCGGCTCTATGCCCAAACCCGGTGAAATCTCCCTTGCCCATAACGGGATTCTATTTTTGGATGAAATGCCGGAGTTTGAACGCAAGGTTCTGGACTCATTGCGTGAGCCGCTCGAATCCGGTGAAGTGGTGATCTCCCGCGCCAACGGTAAAACCTGCTTTCCTGCCCGTTTCCAGCTTATCGGTGCGTTGAATCCGAGTCCGACCGGTCACTATGAAGGCCAGCTGGCCCGCTCCAATCCGCAGGCGACGCTCCGCTACCTCAACCGTTTATCGGGTCCTTTTCTTGACCGCTTTGATCTCTCGATAGAAATTCCGGCGCTGCCCCGCGGCACCCTGACCGAAGGGGGCGATCGTGGTGAACCGACAGCGGTCATCAAGGCGCGGGTAGAAAAGGCGCGTGAAGTGATGTTGGCGCGCGCCGGAAAAGTGAACAGCCTGCTCTCCAGCCGCGAGATTGAAACCTATTGCCCGCTGGATAAAGCGGACGCCGATTTCCTGGAAACCGCGCTGCACCGCCTGGGGCTTTCTATCCGTGCCTACCACCGCATTATCAAAGTGGCGCGCACCATTGCTGATTTGGCCGGTGAGGAGAACATCCGGCGCGGACACCTTGCTGAGGCGCTGGGCTATCGCGCTATGGACCGTTTACTCAAACAGTTAACAGCACTGGCCAGCTAATCACTCCGGTAGCCTTTGCACTGATGCGACCACTTGTAACTGAATGGTGTTTTTTATTTTGGCATCGTATGATTACGGCCTGATAACAACCGCGAAAACACTGCGAGAGAAAGCCCTTGTTACTTGTTCTGAATACCTTTCTGGTTTGCATAAATACTGCATTTTGGTCAGTGCTGATCTGCTGTTTTGCCCTGATCAAAATGGTGTTGCCGTTTGCGCCGCTTCAACGTGCCATCACCCGGCTGTGTAATGGTTTTATGTGGGCGTGGGCGACACTGAATCTTAAGCTGCTGAACGCGACATCGAATGTGGAATGGGATATTCAGGGTGGGGAGTCGCTCAACAAAGATGGTTGGTACCTGCTGATTGCCAACCACCTGAGCTGGACAGATATCGTGGTGATTTTTTCGGTGTTCCGCAACCGTATCCCGATGGCCAAGTTCTTCATGAAACAGCAGCTTTTGTACGTGCCATTCCTCGGTCTTGCCTGCTGGGCAGTTGATATGCCGTTTATGAAACGCTATTCCCGCCAGTACCTGTTAAAGCACCCACAAAAGCGCGGCAGTGACCTGGAAACCACACGCAAGTCCTGCGAGCGGTTCCGTCATACCCCGACTACAGTGGTCAATTTTGTTGAAGGCACCCGGTTTACCGCAGACAAGAAAACGTCGACCCGTTCACCCTACCGTTATCTGTTGCCACCGAAAACCGGCGGTATCGCCTACACCCTGGGCGCGATGGGCGATCAGTTTGATGCCATTATTGATGTGACCATGGCTTACCCGGAAAACCGTGAGCTGCCGTTTAAAGACCTGCTTGGCGGCAAGATGAAAAAAATCGTGGTGCGTATTGATGCCTTACCGGTGGATGCTTCGGTGACTGGGGACTATTTCAATGACAAAGTGTACAAGCGCCAGTTCAACCAATGGCTGAATGGGGTTTGGGAACGTAAAGACCGGACTCTGGGGGCTATTTATGCGCCGGAGCCAGCAGTGGTATCTGAGCCGGCTGAAGCTAAACGTATCGCGTGATAATCCGGAAAGAGAAAACAAAAAAGGGCCATCTGGCTAATGCCGATCAGTTAAGAGATAAATGATCGGTTGAACGATCCAACAGATGGCTTATAAAGGCTCTAAGTCCCCATACTTAGAGCCTTTTATTTTGCAATTGACCACAGCCCTTACCCTCGCG
>NZ_JAHUTS010000033.1:0-37891 GCF_019209835.1 Enterovibrio paralichthyis
CGAGGGTAAGGGCTGTGGTCAATTGCAAAATAAAAGGCTCTAAGTATGGGGACTTAGAGCCTTTATAAGCCATCTGTTGGATCGTTCAACCGATCATTTATCTCTTAACTGATCGGCATTAGGGCATAGCCCCCTTTTTATATCGTGTTTAACGCTGCAGCGTAAACCGTTATGCGTCAGCTTCTGGTTGTGCGTCAGCTTCTGAAGCGTCAGCTGCTTGCTCTACCGCTTCTTTCATTGACAGGCGGATACGACCCTGACGGTCGATTTCCAGAACCTTAACCTGAACTTCCTGACCCATTTCCACGTAGTCAGACACTTTCTCAATGCGCTTATCAGCAACCTGAGAAATGTGTACCAGGCCTTCTTTGGTGCCGATCACAGACACGAAGCAACCGAAGTCTACGATACGGGTCACTTTACCGGTGTAGATACGACCCACTTCTACTTCTGCAGTCAGTGCTTCGATACGTGCGATTGCCGCTTTCGCTTTGTCGCCGTCGGTTGCTGCAATTTTCACAGTACCGTCGTCTTCGATTTCGATAGTAGTTTCGGTTTCTTCAGTCAGCGCACGGATAACTGCACCGCCCTTACCGATAACATCTTTGATCTTCTCTGGGTTGATCTTGATGGTGTGAATGCGTGGTGCGAATTCAGAGATATCGTCACGTGCAGAAGAGATCGCCTGATCCATCACGCTCAGGATGTGCAGACGCGCACCTTTCGCTTGGTTCAGAGCAATTTGCATGATCTCTTTAGTAATACCTTCGATCTTGATGTCCATCTGCAGTGCAGTTACACCATCGTCAGTACCCGCAACTTTAAAGTCCATGTCGCCCAGGTGGTCTTCGTCACCCAGGATGTCAGACAGAACAACAAAGTCGTCGCCTTCTTTCACCAGACCCATCGCGATACCCGCAACAGATTTCTTGATTGGCACGCCTGCGTCCATCAGCGCCAGCGACGAACCACACACTGAAGCCATTGAAGAAGAACCGTTAGATTCGGTGATTTCAGATACAACACGTACGGTGTATGGGAATTCTTCCTGAGATGGCATTACTGCTGCAATACCACGCTTCGCCAGTTTACCGTGGCCGATTTCACGACGCTTAGGCGAACCAACAAAGCCAGTCTCACCCACACAGTATGGAGGGAAGTTATAGTGGAACAGGAAGTTATCTGTTGTTTCACCGGTAATTGAATCGATGATTTGCGCATCACGCTGGGTGCCCAAAGTCGCAGTAACCAGCGCCTGAGTTTCACCACGGGTGAACAGAGAAGAACCGTGGGTACGTGGCAGAACACCGGTACGTACGTCCAGCGCACGAACCATGTCTTTCTCGCGGCCATCGATACGTGGCTCGCCCGCGATGATGCGGCTACGAACAACGTTTTTCTCCAGGCTGTACAGCATGCCTTGGATTTCACGCGCGTCCAGGGTCTCGTCTTGCTCAAGCAGTTGAGCAGTTACAGATGCCTTGATCTCGCCAACGCGGTCATAACGCGCCATTTTCTCAGTGATTTGGTACGCCTCAACGAATTGTGCTTCCGCCAG
Organism: Enterovibrio paralichthyis; assembly: GCF_019209835.1. Taxonomy (NCBI): domain Bacteria; kingdom Pseudomonadati; phylum Pseudomonadota; class Gammaproteobacteria; order Vibrionales; family Vibrionaceae; genus Enterovibrio; species Enterovibrio paralichthyis. The sequence goes on from NZ_JAHUTS010000033.1 coordinate 1,559, forward strand.
TTCAGCAACACGCGCTTTCAGGTCGGTGTCCACTGCCGGTGCAGACCAATCCCATGCTGGGGTTGCAACTTCTGCTGCGAATTCTTTAATCGCGTTGATAACAACTTGCTGTTGGTCGTGACCGAACACAACCGCTTGCAGCATTTGTTCTTCAGACAGACGGTCCGCTTCTGATTCAACCATCAGAACTGCGCCTTCAGTACCAGCAACAACCAGATCCAGACGGCTGGTTTCCAGCTCTTTCACGCTTGGGTTCAGTACCAGCTCGTCGTTGATGAAACCAACGCGCGCTGCACCGATTGGGCCGTTGAATGGAATACCTGAAATTGCCAGCGCTGCAGAGGTACCAATCATGGTAACGATGTCTGGGCTAACGTTCGGGTTTACAGAAACAACAGTCGCAATCACCTGAACTTCGTTTTTGAAGTGGTCAGGGAACAGTGGGCGGATTGGACGGTCGATCAGACGTGCAGTCAGGGTTTCGCTCTCAGAAGGACGACCTTCACGCTTGAAGAAACCACCTGGGATTTTACCTGCCGCGTAAGTACGCTCTTGGTAGTTCACTGTCAGTGGGAAGAAATCCTGGCCTTCAACCGCTTCTTTCTTACCAACAACAGATACGAATACAGAAGTATCGTCCATGCTCACCATAACGGCAGCAGTCGCCTGGCGAGCCATTACGCCAGTTTCCAGTGTCACGGTGTGGTTACCGTACTGGAATGTTTTTACGATTGGATTCACGAGAAATTCCTTGTTGTTATGCGCTATTTTGCGCTTATTTACAAAGCTTTTAGCAACCTCACCAATCGCGACTAATGACAGAGAATTCAGGACAGGAACACTCTCTCAATAGTCGCGACCTGATGGTCGACTTCGTTGACTGTGTGACTGATAAAAGCGCCAGTATTATATACTCAAATTACCGCAAAATACTCGTTTAAGCGCAAATTCAGCCGCTTTAATTGGTATATCCCCATCGCAAGCCTGACGACAACCGGCAGTAAAAGTCCGTGTTGATTTCAAACCGGCGCATGGTTGAAGCGTCATGCAGTCAAAGGGGTAAGCAAAGGGGTAAGCGTAGTGGATAGCAGGGGTGGGATTTGAACTAAAACGAGAAAAGGAGCCTTCAGGCTCCTTTTCACAATGCGATGCTTAAAAGCCAAAGGCTTATTAGCGACGCAGACCCAGACGCTTGATCAGCTCCAGGTAACGGTCAGCGTTTTTACGCTTCAGGTAGTCCAGAAGCTTACGACGACGAGAAACCATGCGCAGCAGACCGCGACGGCTGTGGTGGTCACCTTTGTGCTCAGCGAAGTGGCCTTGCAGGTGGTTGATAGAAGCAGTCAGCAGAGCTACTTGTACTTCTGGAGAACCAGTGTCGTTGGTGCCTTGTGCGTATTCAGCAACGATTGCTGCTTTAGTTTCTGCATTCAGAGACATAGTCTTTTCCTAAATGTAAAAGGTTTTAATTTGTGTCAGCCAATCTCTGATTCAGCCGACACCCGAGGCGGCGAATTCTACAGCGATTCCTAAAACAAAGCAATCACTGTAGAAACCTGTCCGCGAATTATTGCTGATCGTGTGTACGTACCAGACGGCGTGGCTTAAGCATGCCTTCTGCGTCGGTTTCACCCACACCAATGAAAGTGCGCTCTTCACCCACAGTCATACGAACCACCTCTCCTTCCGCCGGTGCGTTAGGGATGTTTACCGCCTGACCTTGCAGCGCGTAACTTGCCACTGCCGGGATAAGGTTCACTTCACGCAGATCCTGAACCGCAGAGTCCAGAGGCAACAGCAGCGGATCAAGCAGTTCACGTGGCTGGATATCCTGCTCACGCGCTTGCTCCAGCAGCGCTTCCAGTTGCTCCAGGGTCACCATACGTTCGTACGGGTACTTGGAAACACCGGTACGACGAAGCATGGTTACGTGCGCGCCACAGCCCAGCATCTCGCCCAGATCGTCAACGATAGTGCGGATGTAAGTACCTTTAGAACAGTGTACTTCCATCTCCACTTCGTGCCCTTCAAAGCGCTGCAGGGTGATTTCGTACACAGTAATCTTACGCGCTTCACGAGGCACTTCGATGCCTGCACGTGCGTATTCGTATAGCGGCTTGCCTTCATGTTTCAGCGCAGAGAACATCGATGGCACCTGCATGGTGTCACCGCGGAACGACGCAATGCTGCGCTCCAGATCGCCAAGGCTCACTTTCACTTCGCGAGTTTCCACCACTTCACCGTCAGAGTCTGAAGTGTTGGTGCGCTCGCCAAGTTTTGCAATCACGCGGTAGCGTTTGTCTGAATCCAGCAGGAACTGGGAAAACTTCGTCGCTTCACCGAAACAGATCGGCAGCATGCCGGTTGCCAGTGGATCCAGCGCGCCAGTGTGGCCCGCTTTTTCTGCGAAAAAGATATTCTTTACTTTCTGCAGTGCAGAGTTAGACGTAATGCCGGTCGGTTTATCCAGCAGGATAATCCCGTCGACAGGACGTCCGCGACGACGTGGACGGCGACCCATTACTCTTGCTCTCCATCTTCATCAACACGGCGCTCTTCGTCTGATTTCACCGCTTGTGAAACCAGGTTGGAGATACGCATACCTTCAGTCAGTGACTGGTCAAAGAAGAAGGTGATTTCAGGTGTTACACGCAGACGGATAGCTTTGCCCAGCAGGCTGCGGATATAGCCTGTCGCTTCGTGCAGTGCTTCCAGACCACCTTCTGGGGTTTGCTCACCCATCGTCAGGAAAGTCACGTACACTTTGGCGTAAGCCATGTCACGGGATACTTCCACACCAGATACGGTAACCATACCAATGCGTGGATCTTTAATTTCGCGCTGCAGGATCAGTGCAATTTCTTTTTGCAGTTGATTCGACACGCGTTGAGTACGGCTGAATTCTTTTGCCATAACGCTCTTCTCTCATAAGAAATGGGGGGAAAGCGCAAAGCACTTCCCCCCATGGTGTTTATAAACAACCTGTTACAGTCGGTTTATTATTCGATAGTACGTTTAACTTCAACCACTTCGAAGACTTCGATCTGGTCGCCAACACGTACGTCGTTGTAGTTCTTAACGCCGATACCACACTCGTAACCTTTGGTCACTTCTTGTACGTCGTCTTTAAAGCGACGCAGTGACTCAAGCTCACCTTCGTAGATAACTACGTTATCGCGCAGTACGCGGATTGGGTTGTTACGCTTGATGGAACCGTCGGTTACCATACAGCCTGCAATCGCACCCAGTTTCGGTGACTTAAACACGTCACGTACTTCTGCCAGACCCATGATTTCTTGTTTGAATTCAGGTGCCAGCATACCGCTCATCGCTTGTTTAACTTCGTCGATCAGGGCGTAGATAACTGAGTAGTAACGCAGATCCAGGCTTTCTGCTTCAATTGTCTTACGTGCAGATGCATCCGCACGAACGTTAAAGCCAACCAGAATCGCGTTCGATGCTGCTGCCAGTACTGCGTCAGTTTCAGTGATTGCGCCCACACCGGAGCCAACAATCTTAACCTTCACTTCGTCGGTAGACAGTTTCACCAGTGAATCAGCGATTGCCTCAACCGAACCTTGTACGTCAGCTTTCAGTACGATGTTCAGTTCAGATACTTCACCTTCAGCCATGTTAGAGAACATGTTTTCCAGTTTCGCTTTCTGCTGGCGAGCCAGTTTCACGTCACGGAACTTGCCTTGACGGTACAGTGCTACTTCACGTGCTTTACGCTCGTCACGTACAACTGTCGCTTCGTCACCGGCTTGTGGCACACCTGACAGACCCAGGATTTCCACAGGGATAGAAGGACCGGCTTCTTCAACGTCGTGACCGTTCTCATCGCGCATTGCACGAACGCGGCCGTATTCCAGACCACACAGAACGATGTCGCCTTTACGCAGCGTACCTTCCTGAACCAGGACAGTCGCTACTGGGCCACGGCCTTTGTCCAGACGTGATTCGATAACCACACCGCTCGCCATACCGTCACGTACCGCTTCCAGCTCAAGAACTTCTGATTGCAGAAGGATAGCTTCCAGCAGCGCATCGATGTTGATGCCTTGCTTTGCAGATACGTGTACGAACATAGTGTCGCCACCCCATTCTTCTGGGATAACGTTGTACTGAGCCAGTTCGTTCTTAACCTGATCTGGGTTCGCAGTGTCTTTATCGATCTTGTTCACAGCAACGATCAATGGCACTTCTGCCGCTTTTGCGTGCTGGATAGCTTCGATAGTTTGTGGCATTACGCCATCGTCCGCAGCAACAACCAGAACAACGATGTCAGTTGCTTTCGCACCACGTGCACGCATTGAGGTAAACGCTGCGTGTCCTGGGGTATCCAGGAAGGTGATCATGCCGTTGTCAGTTTCAACGTGGTAAGCACCGATGTGCTGGGTAATACCACCCGCTTCGCCCGATGCAACGTGCGCTTTACGGATGTAGTCCAGCAGTGAGGTTTTACCATGGTCAACGTGACCCATGATGGTAACAACCGGCGCACGAGGTTCGCGCGTCGCGTCACCGTCACGATCTGACAGTACTGCTTCTTCCAGCTCGTTTTCGCGGCGCAGAACCACTTTGTGGCCCATTTCTTCCGCAACCAGCTGAGCAGTTTCCTGATCGATAACCTGATTGATGGTTGCCATTGCACCCATCTTCATCATGGCCTTGATCACTTCAGTCGCTTTAACTGCCATCTTGTTTGCAAGTTCTGCAACAGTGATGGTTTCACCGATTTCTACGTCACGGGTAACTTTCTGCGCTGGTTTTTGGAAACCATGCTGCATAGAGGTTGGCTTAGCCATACGGCCTTTAAGTTTGCCGCCCTTACCACCGCGTGCACGAGAAGAAGACAGATCTTCTTTCTCTTGTGCAGATTTTTTCTTCTTGCGACGACGTGGTGCAGCTTCTTGACGGCGATCTGCTTCGTCTTCAGCTTCACGTGCGTATTTTGAGGTAGTGGTGTGGTGATCTGCCGCTTCCATTACCTCAACCGCTGTGTCTTGTTGACTCCAGCGCTCTTCGTTCAATTCTGCCATCTTGCGTGCCTCTTCTAGCTGGCGCTGACTTTCTTCTTCAGCTTTACGCTTGGCTTCCTCTTCCTGGCGACGCTTGAGTTCATCAGCTTCTTTCTTTGCTTGCTCTTCAGCGGCTTCGCGAGCAGCTTTTTGCTCAGCTGTCTCATTGGAAACTTTTGCTTTTTCAGCCGCAATTCGTGCCTTTTCTTCCGCTTCGCGCTTGGCCTTCTCTTCGGCTTCACGCTTGGCTTTCTGTTCGGCTTCTCGCTTCGCTGCTTCTTCTGCTTCGCGGCGGGCTTTTTCCTCAGCCTCGCGCTGGGCAGCTTCTTCAGCTTCGCGTTGTGCAGCTTCCTGCGCTACACGTTGTTCTTCCAGTTCACTGCGCTTGACGTAGGTGCGCTTTTTGCGCACTTCTACCTGAACATCCTTACTCTTTCCGCCAGCCCCTGAAACACTCAGGGTGCTGCGTTTTTTGCGCTGTAGCGTCAGTCGAGTTGGAGCGCTACCATCATCGCCGTGCTCACGTTTTAGGTGAGTTAGCAAGGTTTGTTTCTCATCCTGGCTTACTTGGTCGTCCGCCGATTTCTGAATGCCGGCATCTTGAAATTGCTTCAGCAAACGTTCTACCGGCGTATCAATCTCACTCGCCAGTGCTTTAACTGTAACCTCTGACATTCTGCTCCTCCTTTGCTGCGCTTAAGCTTCGTCGCTGAACCAGCAAATATTGCGTGCAGCCATAATCAGCTCGCCCGCTTTAACTTCATCCATTCCCTCGATATCCAGAAGATCGTCTGTACCTTGATCAGCAAGATCTTCCAGTGTGCAGATGCCTTTCGCTGCCAGGCGGAACGCCATTTCACGCTCCAAACCTTCCAGACCCAGCAGGTCTTCAGCAGGTTCAGCACCATCAAGGATTTCTTCTTTTGCCAGCGCGATAGTCGTCAATGCTTCTTTCGCGCGGTTACGCAATTCTTCAACGGTATCTTCATCCAGACCGTCGATTTCCAGCAGCTCTGCTGCAGGAACGTAAGCCACTTCTTCCAGCGTGGTGAAGCCTTCTTCAACCAGCATGGCTGCGAAGTCTTCGTCGATGTCCAGGTGCTTGCTGAACAGCTCGATAGATTGGCCTGCTTCTTCTTGGTGTTTCTTCTGAAGATCCGCCACAGTCATCACGTTCAGTTCCCAGCCAGTCAGCTGAGATGCCAGACGTACGTTCTGACCGTTACGACCGATAGCTTGCGCCAGGTTGTCCGCCTCTACAGCGATATCCATTGCATGCGCGTCTTCGTCAACGATGATAGATGCAACATCTGCTGGCGCCATCGCGTTGATCACGAATTGTGCTGGGTTATCATCCCACAGAACGATATCGATACGCTCGCCGCCCAGTTCACCGGAAACCGCCTGAACACGTGCGCCACGCATACCTACACATGCGCCCACAGGATCGATACGTTTGTCGTTGGTTTTCACAGCGATTTTTGCACGAGAACCTGGGTCACGGGCTGCGCCCATCACTTCGATCATCTCTTCGCCGATTTCTGGCACTTCAATGCGGAACAGTTCGATCAGCATTTCCGGCTTAGAGCGGGTCATGAACAGTTGGAAGCCACGCGCTTCTGGACGTACAGCATACAGCAAACCACGTACGCGGTCGCCTGGACGGAAGTTTTCACGTGGCAGTTGGTCGTCACGCTGGATTGCCGCTTCGGCGTTGTTACCCAGGTCAACGATAACCACATCGCGGTTCACTTTCTTAACAACACCGGTGATCAGCTCACCTTCGTTGTCCATGAACTGCTCAACCACTTGCGCACGTTCAGCTTCACGTACTTTCTGTACGATAACCTGCTTCGCAGTTTGCGTAGTGATACGGTCAAACGTCACTGACTCGATTTGGTCTTCAACAAAACCGCCCAGATCCAGGGTTTCGTCTTCGTATTGTGCCGCTTCCAGCGTGATTTCACGGGTAGGAAGAGTTACTTCATCAACCACCAACCAACGACGGAAAGTATCAAATTCACCGGTTTTACGGTCAATTTCTACGCGCACGTCGATGTCTGCTTCGTATTTTTTCTTAGTCGCGGTTGCCAGCGCTGTTTCCAACGCTTCAAAAATGCGCTCACGAGGAACCGCTTTTTCATTGGATACCGCTTCTACGACAGCCAAGATTTCTTTGTTCATGAACTAATGCCTCATTTAACCTTAAAATGAAGGAACCAGGTTAGCCTTGGCGATATTGCTCAGGGCGAACGCTTCTTCGTTGCCATCGACGTTGATGGTGACGGTTTCGCCTTCAACAGAAAGGATTTCACCTTTCCACTTACGGCGGTTCTGCATAGCCATTTTCAGTACAATCGTGACTTCATGGCCGATAAAGCGCTGATAATGCTCAGCGTTAAACAGTGGTCGATCCAAACCTGGGGATGATACTTCCAGGTTGTAAGCCACAGTGATTGGATCTTCAACGTCCATCACCGCGCTGACCTGACGGCTCACTTCTGCACAGTCTTCAACCGTGATGCCGTTTTCGTGATCGATATAGATACGAAGGGTGGAGTGCTGCCCAGCGCGGACAAACTCGAGCCCGACCAGTTCGTAATCCAATGCCTCTACAGGCGCTTCCAGCAAGGCCAGAAGCTGTTTCTCTAGTCCGGTCATACAAACCCCAGAAATAAAAAAAGGGCCTAAAAGCCCAGTTATCCATGCGAATGGTCATCTTTAGATAACAAAAAACCCCGAATTTCGGGGTTTAATGTAACTGGACCCTGATGCTACAGTTTCCCGTAGCCAGTGACTGTTTTGGTCTCACTAAACAATCACCTCAAAGTGGTTGCGGGGGCCGGATTTGAACCGACGACCTTCGGGTTATGAGCCCGACGAGCTACCAAGCTGCTCCACCCCGCGTCCGAAACGGCGCACATTATATCGTCGCCTCACGCACAAATTCAAGTGCTGTGACCTTATTCAGGATTTTTTAAATTGGTGCTGAGAGCGGGACTTGAACCCGCACGCCTTAACAGGCACTGCCCCCTCAAGACAGCGTGTCTACCAATTCCACCACCTCAGCGAAATTTTTAGTTCGGGATGTCGCTATTGGTGCTAGCTGGCACATCACCTGACTGAGTTTGTTGCTGTACAGCAGGCACACTCAAGTCATCATACTCACCGCCCACCTGGGTCTGCTTTGCAGTCAGATTGCCCAAAACGAGGCTGAGTACAAAAAATACTGTCGCGAAAATCGCGGTCATTCGGGTCAGAAAGTTTCCAGAGCCGCCAGAGCCAAACACTGTGTTTGATGCCCCAGCCCCAAATGAGGCTCCCATATCTGCGCCTTTACCTTGCTGAACCAGAACCAGGCCAATAACAGCAAGTGCGGCCAACAGATAAATCACAAGTAGAATTTCGTACATGGGTTCCACCTATGTTCCAAATTGTTGAGCCAGATGACCAATTCAAGTTCACTAGCGCAACTCCCTCACTGGGAGCGGGAGAATACTATCGAATGCCAGCTGGTGAGACAAGAGAAAATTGCAAAAAAACAGGACATTTCATTCTGTTTGCACATCTTGTAACCAACCGGGTACTCCCGCCCCAGACAATCCCTAATGAAACCGATATCAGCAGTTAGCTTTTACTGCATCGGCAATTTCCAACGCGTAAGCTTGCACTTCGTCAGCGTTTTCACCTTCCACCATGACGCGGATCAGTGGCTCAGTGCCAGACTTACGCAGCAGAACGCGACCGGTTTCACCCAATTTCGCCTCAACCGATGCTTTTGCCGCCAGTACAGCATCTGACTCCAGCGGATCTGAGTTGCCACTGAAGCGGACGTTCTCCAGTACCTGTGGGAACATTGACATGCCGTCACACAAATCTTTCAGTGACATACCTGTGCCCACCACACTTGCCAGCACCTGAAGCGCAGCAACAATCGCATCACCTGTCGTCACTTTGTCCAACAGGATCACGTGACCTGAGTTTTCCGCACCAATTTTCCAACCGTTTTCCAACAGTTTTTCCATCACATAGCGGTCACCCACTTTGGCGCGGGTAAATGGAATGCCGAGGTTTTTCAGTGCGACTTCCATGCCCATATTGGTCATCAAAGTACCCACTACACCGCCTTTCAGCTCGCCGCGGCGCAATGATTCACGGGCAATAATGTACGCAATCTGGTCGCCATCAACTTTGTTGCCTTCGTGGTCAACCATGATGATTCGGTCACCATCACCGTCAAACGCGATACCCAGCATTGCACCTTCCGCCAACACGCGCGCTTGAAGAGCACGTACGTCCGTGGCACCGACTTCATCGTTGATATTGATACCGTTTGGCTCAATACCCATGGCAATCACATCCGCGCCCAATTCAGAGAACACCGATGGTGCAATGTGATAGGTCGCGCCGTGGGCACAGTCGATCACAATCTTCATGCCTTTCAGGCTCATGTCTGAAGGGAATGTCCCCTTACAGAACTCAATGTAACGGCCAGCCGCATCAACGATGCGTTTCGCCTTACCCAGCTCTGCCGATTCCACACAAGTCAGGGGCTTATCCAGCTCAGCTTCAATTGCCAGCTCGATATCATCCGGCAGCTTGGTACCTTCAGAAGAGAAGAACTTGATGCCGTTGTCGTAGTAAGGGTTATGAGATGCAGAGATCACAATACCCGCTTCCGCACGGAAGGTTTGCGTCAGGTACGCAATAGCCGGTGTTGGCATTGGACCTGTAAAGGCCGCTTGCAGACCTGCAGCAGAAAGACCGGCTTCAAGAGCAGATTCCAGCATGTAACCGGAGATACGGGTATCCTTGCCAATCAGTACTTTTTTCGTACCCTGCTGGCTCAATACGCGACCTGCCGCCCAGCCCAGCTTCAGGATAAAATCCGGCGTAATTGGGAACTGGCCAACTTTACCGCGAACACCGTCGGTGCCGAAGTATTTACGTTCTGTCATTATTTTTCTCCAAGTATTCCCACTGCGTCATGCATTGCTTTTACAACATGGACCACATCAGAAGTCTCAGCCACATCGTGGACGCGGATGATTTGTGCCCCTTTCAACGCAGCGATAGTAGCGCAAGCCAAACTCCCCCCGAGAATATCGGTCGGGGATTTTTCCAGCAGTTTAAAAATCATCGACTTTCTCGACATTCCGGCCAACAAAGGCAAACCATATCGATGAAAGTCCTCCAACTTCCCGAGAAGCTGGTAGTTGTGCTCCAGGGTCTTACCGAATCCAAACCCTGGATCGAGAATAATGTTGTCTTTCGGGATCCCCACCGCCTCACAGGCTGCAATACGACCGTCAAAGAACCCAAAAATGTCACCAAACAAGTCATCGTAAGTAGGGTTAACCTGCATGGTTCGCGGTTGCCCCTGCATATGCATCAGACAAACAGGAACGCCAGCAGCCGCCGCTTCTGTGAGTGCGTCCGGCTCTTGCAAAGCGCGCACATCATTGATGATATCGGCACCGGCTTTGGTGGCTTCGCGCATCACCGCGGCTTTACTGGTATCAATCGATATCCAGCAGTCGAATCGGGTGCGGATGGCTTCAATGGCAGGAATGACACGGCCCAACTCTTCAGACTCTGACACATCAGGAGCACCAGGGCGTGTGGACTCGCCGCCGATATCAAGGATTGTCGCTCCTGATTTTAGCATGGCTTCAGCGTGGTAGAGGGCTGCATCTAGCCGGTTAAACTTTCCGCCGTCCGAGAAGGAATCCGGGGTAACGTTAAGGATCCCCATAACGACAGGCGAAGTGAGATCAAGTGTTTTTCCGTGACTGGTGAGTTTCATTGCAGGCTTTGTTCGACGAGAAAAATTTCTAGTGGGAAAAGAAAAACCCCGAGTTCACCCGGGGTTTTTTGCGTTCAGAACTCAATTACGCTTCCGATTTGCCGTCTGGATCGACAGACTTATCGCCAGCATCAACGTCGTCTGTTGATGGTGGTACATCTGATTTAACCTCGGCAGACGCGCTTGGCTTGGATGGCGTATTGTCGGAGTTATCGTCCGCTGTCCAACCCGCCGGCTCACGCACAGGACGGCGCGCCATCAAGTCATCAATCTGAGCCGCATCGATAGTCTCGTATTTCATCAGCGCATCTTTCATGGCATGCATGATGTCCATGTTGTCTTCGATGATTTTACGAGCCCGCGCGTAGTTACGCTCAATCAGTTCACGGATTTCACTGTCAATCAGCTTTGCCGTGTCATCAGACATATGCTTGCTCTGGGTTACCGAACGTCCCAGGAAGACTTCGCCTTCGTCTTCAGCGTAAAGCAATGGACCCAGCTTCTCAGAGAAGCCCCACTGCGTCACCATTTTACGTGCGATATCCGTTGCACGCTCAATGTCATTGGACGCACCGGTCGACACTTTGTCAGCACCGTAAATCAGCTCTTCTGCCAGACGGCCACCATACAGGCTTGAAATCATCGACTCCAAATGCTGACGTGACATGCTGACACGGTCTTGCTCCGGCAGGTACATGGTCACACCCAATGCACGGCCACGCGGAATAATAGACACTTTGTAAACCGGGTCGTGCTCAGGCACCAAGCGACCTACCACAGCGTGACCCGCTTCGTGATACGCAGTAGATTCTTTGGTTTCTTCTGACATCACCATCGACTTACGCTCTGCGCCCATCATGATTTTGTCTTTCGCCAGTTCAAACTCGACCATAGAAACCACACGCTTGTTACCACGGGCAGCAAACAGCGCAGCTTCGTTAACCAGGTTAGCCAGATCCGCACCAGAGAAGCCCGGTGTACCGCGTGCAATCAGCGACGCTTCTACATCATTGCCCAGTGGCACTTTGCGCATGTGAACTTTCAGGATTTGTTCACGGCCACGCACATCTGGCAGGCCAACAACAACCTGGCGGTCAAAACGGCCAGGACGCAGCAGCGCAGGGTCAAGAACGTCAGGACGGTTGGTTGCCGCGATAACGATAATGCCTTCGTTACCTTCAAAACCATCCATTTCAACCAGCATCTGGTTCAGGGTTTGTTCACGTTCATCGTGACCACCACCCAGACCAGCGCCACGCTGACGGCCCACCGCATCAATCTCATCGATAAAGATGATACAAGGCGATGCCTTCTTCGCCTGTTCGAACATGTCACGCACACGGGATGCACCCACACCGACGAACATTTCAACGAAGTCTGAACCTGAGATAGTAAAGAACGGGACTTTTGCCTCACCGGCAATCGCTTTTGCCAGCAAGGTTTTACCTGTACCCGGAGGACCAACCATCAGTACACCGGTCGGGATTTTACCGCCCAGTTTCTGGAAACGGCTCGGGTCGCGAAGGTAATCCACCAGCTCTTTCACGTCTTCTTTGGCTTCATCACAGCCAGCAACGTCATTGAAGGTAGTTTTGATTTGCTCTTCACTCATCATGCGTGCTTTTGACTTACCAAAAGACATCGCCCCTTTACCGCCACCGCCTTGCATCTGGCGCATGAAGAAGATCCACACACCGATAAGCAGCAGCATTGGGAACCACGAGATAAAGATAGACGCCAGAATACTTGGCTCTTCAGGTGGTGTACCACGAACCTGAACCTTGTGGTTGATCAGGTCATCCAGCAGTTTTGGATCTTGAAGAACAGGCATGTAGGTGACATAGCCAGTGCCATCACGACGTGTCACTTTCAGTTCGCGGTTATCGAACTGTACATCCTGTAGTTTATCCTGCCCTATTTCTTGGACGAACGTTGTGTAGTCGACTTGACGCCCAGCACTATCGCCCGGTCCAAAGCTTTGGAAAACAGACATCAGCACGACAGCGATAACGAGCCAGAGAATCAAGTTTTTTGCCATGTCACTCAAGGTGTTAGCCCCGCAAAAACTATATTAATAATGGTAGAGTACTACAGTTTATAGCCTGTAGCCACAATGTAGACCTCACGCGAACGCGCACGGGAGGAATCTGGTTTTCGGATTTTAACCGCTTTGAACATGCTACGCACTTCAGCCAGATACTGATCAAAGCCTTCACCCTGGAAAACTTTGACGACAAACGCACCGTTTGGAGCCAAAACTTCACGACACATATCCAACGCCAGCTCAACAAGATACATAGCTCGAGGTTGATCCGACGCCAGGTTGCCACTCATGTTCGGCGCCATGTCGGACATTACAACATCCACCATATCCGGTTGAATGCGATCAAGCAACGCGTTCAATACAGCTTCCTCGCGGAAGTCACCTTGTAGGAAGCTCACACCAGGCAAAGAGTCCATCGGCAAGATGTCACAGGCAATAACCTGACCCGTATCGCCGACTTGTTCCGCTGCGTATTGTGACCACCCTCCCGGTGCCGCTCCCAAATCCACCACTGTCATACCAGGCTTCAGCAGCTTATCTTTGCCCTGAATCTCCTCGATCTTGAAAATGGCGCGGGAACGGAAGCCTTTTTTCTGCGCTTCCAGAACGTATTTGTCATCGAAGTGTTCTTTCAGCCAGCGACCAGAACTGGCTGAGTGTTTCTTTTTACTCATTTTTTTCCTAGGACGTAACTCAAGCTACTCAATAAGGATGGACAGCTCACGAGATAGTTAACTTGTTAACCTTGCCCGAACCGCTCGTTACTGAGAGAGATCAGTGGTAGCTCGGGAGTTGAGATGGCGGTAGAATGTCACGTTTTCAACCCCGATAAAACAACAAATCGAGTCAACATGAATCTAAGCACAAAACAAAAACAGTATCTGAAAGGTCTGGCACACAACCTGAAACCTGTCGTCCTGATGGGTGCCAACGGCCTGACTGAAGCCGTGCTTGCAGAGATTGAAATCGCTCTCGATCACCACGAGCTGATCAAGGTTAAGGTCGCGTCAGAAGACCGCGATACCAAAAACCTAATTGTAGACGCAATTGTTCGCGAAACGAAGGCAGAGAAAGTACAGGTAATTGGAAAAATCCTGGTTCTGTACCGTCAAAGCCAAGAGCGTAAAATCGAATTGCCACGCAAATAAAAAAGGCCGCATCGCGGCCTTTTTTGTCTCTATTCTGTAACAATCGCTAACAGTTTTTCTGCTCTGGCGACTGTTATACGTTAGATATATTTCACAGAATCGATTTCAAACTCTTTCACACCGCCTGGTGTGGAAATCGAAACTTCATCACCTTCTTCTTTACCGATAAGTCCACGCGCGATTGGCGAGTTTACCGAAATCAGGTTTTGTTTGATGTCTGCTTCGTCATCACCCACGATTTGATAGGTCACTTCGTCATCGGTGTTCACGTCGATCAGGGTCACGGTCGAACCGAAAATCACTTTGCCGTTGTTCGGCATTTTAGAAATATCGATAACCTGAGCAACAGACAGTTTGTATTCGATGTCGCGGATTTGCGCTTCGCAAATACCCTGCTCTTCACGAGCTGCATGATATTCCGCGTTTTCTTTGAGGTCACCCAGCTCACGTGCTTCAGCAATCGCTTGAGTGATCAGCGGACGGCGTTTCAGAAGGCGTTCCAGCTCTTGTCTCAGCAGCTGTTCACCACGCACAGTCATTGGTACTTTATCCATAAATGACATTACCTCTATAACCAAAACAGTTGGGTTTTGGCAAAAACAAAGCCACGCCCAGACTTATGCATGAGCGCGGCAAACGAATCAACTTGGTCTCAGTGTAAACAAGTTATCTGTTTAGGTCACCTACCATTTCACAACACACCAGCTATCCAGCAGGCAAGCAGCGCCAAGCCTCTCAGGGCTTTCATATCTGAGTATAAAAATCCCTAACAAAGATCACATAACACAACGACTTAATGAGATTTCACTCGAGGTAAAATATAAAAAAACATAAATTCAAAACCTAAAAATGAACTTTCCAACCCTTCCGTAACCCACTGTTTTTAATAAGCAAGCACCCAGACACAGCTCACCACACCGTTTTCAGACATGTGATTTTTGATTGTTTTACTAGCCGTCACAATTCCCGAGCGGTTACAAACAGGTCATCCCGACGTTTGGAGATAACGTCGCGAAATACAAAACCTATTAAAGGACAACGTAATGAACAAAAAGTTGATCGCTCTTGCTGTAGCGGCTGTTGCTTCTACCTCTGTATCTGCTGCTGAAATCTTTAACGACGGCACTTCTTCTCTGTCTATCGGCGGCCGCGCTGAAGCACGTGCTTCAATGATCGATGGCGACGTAAACGACGCAAGCCGCGTTCGTCTGAACGTTATGGGTACTACTCAGATCTCTGAAGAAGTATACGGTGTAGGTTTCTTCGAGCGTGAATTCAAATCAAACGAAGGTGATGACGAAAACCGCTACATCTTCGCGGGTATCGGCTCTCAGTATGGCCTGGTAACTTACGGTCTGAACGACGGTTCTCTGGGTATCATCACTGACTTCACCGACATCATGGCTTACCACGGTGCAGCTGCTAGCGGCAAAATCCTGGTTGCAGACCGCACTGACAACAACTTCGCATACGTTGGTGAGTTCGGTGGTCTGACTGTTAAAGCAAACTACGTTTTCGACACTTCAGAAACTGTTGGCAATACCAAAACGACTAAAGTCGGTGGTTACTCTGCAGCAGCGACTTACGCAATGGAAAACGGGGTAGCTTTCGGTCTGGGTTATGCTGATCAAGGTAAAGACACTAACGAAGCTAGCCAAGTTGAAGCTGCCGTTTCTTACACGTTCGGCGACATCTACGTTGCTGCTCTGTACAACAATGGTGAAGCGTACAACAAAGACCATAAGAAAGTTGTAGATGTAGACGGCTACGAACTTGCAGCGGCTTACTCTATGGGTAACACCACTTTCACTACTACTTACGGCAACAAAGAAGAAGCGAACGAGAAAGCAGCAAATGCACTGGCTATTGACGCGACTCACTTCTTCAACGACAACTTCCGTGCATACGTGTCTTACAACTTCAACATGCTCGATGCTGAAAACGGCATGAATGCTGAAGATAAGCTAAAGACTGAAGACGAGCTGGCACTGGGTCTGCGCTACGACTTCTAATTCTCTGTTAAGTTAAACGCTTAATATAGAATCCAAAAACGCCTACCTCCGTGTAGGCGTTTTTTGTACCATACTGATTCTGCTTACACTGCCGGAGTCACTATGGTGCGTTTTCTACCCGCATTTCTTGCCTGTCTAACTTTTACGTTTCCCGCTGTTGCCAGCGCGGCGTCACTTCACCATATTGAATCTATGTTGCCGGCCGGCAGTCAGTTAGCGCTTTCTGTTCAGCAAGCGCGGGATGGAAAAAACCTTGCAGCTGTCGATGACGATATCCTTCTGCCTCCCGCCAGCACCCAAAAAGTCGTTACTGCTCTCGCGGCATCGCTTTTCTTGCCCGAGGACTTCACCTTTGACACGCTGGTACAGCAATCCGGCAAAGATATTGTTTTCAGTTTCAGCGGTGACCCGACGCTTTCGCGCAAAGATTTACGTTTGCTGGTCAGTGCCCTCAAAGCCAAAGGCATAAACACAATCCGCGGTGATATCTGGCTGGATGGAACCACCTTTACCGGGTATGAGCAGGCTGTTGGCTGGCCTTGGGATATTTTAGGCGTATGTTACAGCGCGCCTTCCAGCGCCATCGCACTGGAGCGAAACTGTGTGCAGGGCTCTATCTACAGCGAAAAAGGCGCGAAAAACACCCGCACTTTTATTCCCGGTCACCAGCCTGTTACTGTTGCCACCGATGCGCTGGCGGTAACCCAAGAAGAACAGCAGGCCATGCTTTGCGACCTGGAGCTTCACTACGATAACCAGAACAACTACAAACTGAGCGGCTGCCTGCCTCACCGCACATCCCCGCTCCCACTCAAATTTGCCATTCAAAACCCGCAGAAATATGTGCAGGATGTCCTTCTCGACGAACTGAAAAAATCAGCCATCCGCTTTAAAGGCAACGTGCGGATTGGTTCGCCTGAGGGCAACAAAACCTTTGTCGCCCGTCACCGCTCTGTGCCGCGCAATGAGTTGCTCAACATCATGCTCAAACGTTCAGACAACATGATTGCCGACAATCTCCTGAAAACCATCGGACAGCGTTATTACAACCAGCCCGGTTCATTCGCGAATGGCGCTGCGGCGATTAAAGCCATCATCAAGGAAAAAACGTCTATCGATCTCAATCATGCTGTTATCGTCGACGGCTCTGGCCTTTCCCGTAACAACCGCATGACCGCCTCACAGTTGATGGACGTTATCCGTTATGTATACAGTCATCCTGATTTGGGCATAATGGCGATGCTGCCTATCTCTGGTGTAGATGGTACTTTGAAGTACCGCTCCAGCGTGCGGTATGCACCGCTCAAACAGCGCCTTGCTGCCAAAACCGGCTCACTGTACGGAAGCTATAATCTGGCAGGCGTACTGAAAAACGATAACGGTGATGACATTTTGGTGGTGCAACTGGTTACCAACTATCACATCCCGGAATCTGACGACAGACCCGCAAACCAGGCAAGCCCTATCACCCAGTTCGAACGTGAACTCTATCAGGCATTACTGACTTCCAGCTTAACGCCGTGATTTTTTGATATATACCCAAACAACCTGAAAATGCAGGATTCAGGTCGTTTGGGTATAAAGAACCTCCTACAAAAAAGCCCGCTATCAAAGCGGGCAAGGAGGTTATCGTAACGGTCGGCTTCCTGCCGACTCATTAATATCCCCGACCTAGTTGAAGCCACAGCTTCATTTTCTGCTACGCCAACTAGCTTGGGGATAGTTTATTGATTACTTTCCGTATTTCTCAGCCACACGTGCGTGCAGCTCCTGAACCGAATTCACTTTCGACAAGTCAGCGGCAGCGTGTGCCATACAGGTTGCGAAGGCTGCGTTCAGCGTGGTGGTGTAGTTCACCTTCTCAGCTAACGCGCCGCGACGCAGCACTTTCGAGTCTTCAATCGCCTGACGGCCTTCGGTGGTGTTGATGATGTAGCTGTACTCACCGTTCTTGATGCGGTCAAGAATGTGAGGACGGCCTTCATGCACCTTGTTCACCAGACGTGGGTTGATGCCTGCTTCACCCAGAACAACCGCAGTACCGTGAGTCGCATCCAGCTCAAAGCCTAGCTTGATAAGCTTGGCAGCCAAGTCAACCACACGTTGCTTGTCGTTGTTGCGAACAGATAGCAGCGCACGGCCTTGCTCGGTGTACGTCTTGCCGCAGCCAAGGTCAGCTTTCGCAAACGCTTCTGCAAAGGTATCACCCACACCCATGACTTCACCGGTAGAGCGCATTTCTGGGCCCAGCAGTGGGTCAACGCCGGGGAATTTGTTGAACGGTAGTACCACTTCTTTCACTGAGTAGTAAGGCGGAATGATCTCTGTCGTAAAGCCTTGCGACTCCAGAGACTGACCTGCCATCACACGCGCGGCGATTTTCGCCAGCGGTGCGCCGGTTGCTTTGGAAACGAATGGCACAGTACGTGCTGCACGTGGGTTCACCTCAATCAGGTAAACTTCGCCGTCTTTTACCGCAAACTGGGTGTTCATCAGGCCACGAACGCCAAGCTCAAATGCCAGCTTCTCAACCTGACGGCGCATTTCGTCTTGAATGTCCTGGCTCAGGGTGTACGCAGGTAGTGAACATGCTGAGTCACCAGAGTGAACGCCAGCCTGTTCGATGTGCTCCATGATGCCGCCAATCACTACGCGCTCGCCGTCACAAATCGCGTCAACGTCGACTTCGGTCGCGTCATCCAGGAAACGGTCCAGCAATACTGGCGATTCGTTCGATACGCTCACTGCTTCGTTGAAGTAACGGCGCAGGTCGCTCTCGTCGTAAACGATTTCCATCGCGCGGCCGCCCAGTACATAAGAAGGACGTACCACTAGCGGGTAACCGATGTCGCGGGATTTCTCAATCGCCTGCTCCATGGTGGTTACGGTTGCGTTCTCAGGCTGTTTCAAGCCAAGACGCTCAACCGCAGCCTGGAAGCGCTCACGGTCTTCTGCACGGTCAATCGCATCTGGGCTGGTACCGATGATTGGCACACCAGCTGCTTCCAGCGCGCGCGCGAGTTTCAGTGGAGTCTGGCCACCGTACTGAACGATAACGCCTTTTGGCTTCTCAACGCGGGCAATTGCCAGCACGTCTTCCAGGGTGACCGGCTCAAAGTACAGACGGTCTGACGTGTCGTAGTCAGTCGATACGGTTTCCGGGTTACAGTTAACCATGATGGTTTCGTAACCGTCTTCACGCAGCGCCAGTGACGCGTGCACACAGCAGTAGTCGAATTCGATGCCTTGGCCGATACGGTTTGGACCGCCGCCCAGCACCATGATTTTCTCTTTGTCAGTCGGGTTCGCTTCACACTCGTCGTCGTATGAAGAGTACATGTACGCGGTGTCAGACGAGAATTCTGCCGCGCAGGTATCTACGCGCTTGTAAACCGGGTGAATGTCGTACTGGTCGCGCAGTTTGCGGATTTCGCTTTCCGCCACACCCAGTAGTTTGCTTAGGCGCGCGTCAGAGAAGCCTTTGCGCTTCAGTTTGCGCAGCGCTTTTTCGTTCAGACCCGCGAAGCCCGCTTCTTTCACTTCCGCTTCCAGTTTCACAATCTCTTCGATTTGAACCAGGAACCAGCGGTCGATGTTGGTCAGCTTGAATACGCCATCGACAGACATACCGGCACGGAATGCATCCGCGATGTACCAGATACGCTCTGCACCTGCATCTTTCAGCTCGTGACGGATTTTGGTCAGTGCATCCGGCTCGTCCAAATCCACCATTTCGTCAAAACCGGTCGCGCCCACTTCCAAGCCACGCAGCGCTTTGTGCAGCGATTCCTGTTGGTTACGGCCGATTGCCATCACTTCACCTACAGACTTCATCTGGGTGGTCAGGCGGTCGTTCGCACCGGCGAATTTTTCGAAGTTAAAACGTGGAATTTTGGTCACCACGTAGTCGATGGTCGGTTCGAACGAGGCTGGGGTCGCGCCGCCAGTGATGTCGTTCATCAGCTCATCAAGGGTGAAGCCCACTGCCAGTTTGGCTGCCACTTTTGCAATCGGGAAACCGGTCGCTTTTGACGCCAGCGCAGAAGAGCGTGATACACGTGGGTTCATCTCGATGATAACCATACGGCCATCTTTCGGGTTGATACCGAACTGTACGTTAGAACCACCGGTTTCTACGCCGATTTCACGCAGAACTGCCAGCGATGCGTTACGCATCAGTTGGTATTCTTTGTCAGTCAGGGTTTGCGCTGGAGCAACAGTGATAGAGTCACCGGTGTGGATACCCATTGGGTCGAAGTTTTCGATCGCACAGACGATGATGCAGTTGTCGTTTTTGTCACGAACCACTTCCATCTCGTACTCTTTCCAGCCGATCAGGGATTCGTCAATCAGCAGCTCGTTGGTTGGCGATAAGTCCAGACCACGACGGCAGATTTCTTCAAACTCTTCAATGTTGTACGCGATACCACCACCGGTACCACCCATGGTGAACGAAGGACGGATAATACATGGGAAGCCCACCATATCCAGTACCTTGTGCGCTTCTTCCATGGTCTTTGCGGTGTCGGCACGTGGACATTCCAGGCCGATAGACTTCATTGCTTTATCAAAGCGTGAACGGTCTTCTGCTTTATCAATCGCATCCGCCGTCGCACCGATCATTTCTACGCCGAACTCAGCCAGTACGCCGTGTTTTTCCAGATCCAGTGCACAGTTCAGTGCCGTCTGACCACCCATGGTAGGCAGAACTGCATCAGGACGCTCTTTGGCAATGATGTTGCGTACCACTTCCCATTGGATTGGCTCGATGTAAGTCGCATCTGCCATCTCTGGGTCAGTCATGATGGTGGCTGGGTTAGAGTTCACCAGAATGACGCGGTAGCCTTCTTCACGCAGCGCTTTACACGCTTGTGCACCTGAATAGTCGAACTCACACGCCTGACCGATAACAATCGGGCCTGCGCCAAGGATAAGAATACTTTGAATATCTGTACGTTTTGGCATTCTCTGCTACTCCGGATTACGCGCTGTGTTGCTTGATCAGTTCAATAAAGTGGTCGAAAAGCGGTGCCGCATCGTGCGGACCTGGGCTCGCTTCAGGGTGACCCTGGAAGCTGAATGCCGGCTTATCCGTACGGTGGATGCCTTGCAGTGAGCCGTCGAACAGAGATTTGTGCGTCGCGCGCAGGTTGTCTGGCAGGGTGTCTTCATCTGCCGCAAAACCGTGGTTCTGGCTGGTGATCATCACCACACCGCGATCCATGTCTTTCACCGGATGGTTGGCACCGTGGTGACCGAACTTCATCTTCACGGTTTGGGCGCCACTTGCCAGTGCCAAGATTTGGTGACCCAGACAGATACCGAAAATTGGCAGGCCTTTTTCCAGGAACACTTTGGTCGCTTCAATCGCGTATGTACAAGGTGCCGGGTCGCCAGGGCCGTTTGACAGGAAGACACCGTCTGGATTCATCGCCAGCACTTCTTCTGCTGAAGTCTGTGCAGGAACAACGGTCAGGCGGCAGCCGCGGTCAACCAGCATGCGCAGAATGTTACGTTTCGCACCGAAATCGTAAGCAACAACGTGGTATGGCAGTTCGCTGTCGTCTTTGGCTTCAGGCAGGCCACCTTCCAGTGTCCATGAGCCTTGCTTCCATTCGTACGCTTCAGCCGTGGTCACTTCTTTCGCCAGATCCATGCCTTTCAGGCCAGGGAATTCTTTGGCTTTAGCCAGTGCCAGTGCTTCATCGATGTTGTCGCCCGCGACGATGCAGCCATTCTGGGCGCCTTTTTCTCGCAGCAGACGGGTCAGTTTACGGGTATCAATTTCGGCTATGCCAACGATGTTTTGGGATTTCAGATATTCAGAAAGGGATTTCTGATTACGGAAGTTAGAAGCGATAAGAGGGAGGTCGCGGATTACCAGGCCTTGAGCGTGGATTTTGGAAGATTCTTCGTCTTCGGTATTAGTACCGGTATTGCCAATGTGGGGATAAGTAAGAGTAACGATTTGCTGGGAATAGGAAGGGTCGGTGAGAATTTCTTGGTACCCCGTCATCGAGGTATTAAAAACAACTTCACCAACAGCAGTTCCATCAGCACCAATGGATTCACCGTGGAATACAGTCCCATCTTCCAGGACTAAGAGCGCAGACTTGCTCAAGACAACCTCCAAATCAATAAAGATGCAGAAAAATTATATAATTTTGCATCAAAGCATTCCATACATATGTCGCGTCCTGCCAGAGCAGAATTTTGACAAATTGCGCGCATTCTAGAGATCGAACCGGATAGTGTCAACAATACAACGAAAAAAGATTACTACTTATAGTGCATAACTGCCATTTATCGAATCAAACAGATAAAAGTAAGGGTTATCCTTCCAGTATCGGTGCGGGTTTAACGAATAATGACCGCATCGATCCAAGAAGCCTTATCGCAGAGAGAAAAAACAGTCAACATCTCACGCAACCGTTTCAGTTGACCACATTAACCCTCTCTTTTGGCGCACTTTCATCTAAAAATGACCATGAGGCGCATTTAAGACAAAAAAGAAAGGCTGTTTCAGCGTTGTATGGAGAGTTATTTACAAGAAGAAAAACGAAAGAAAGCTATGCAGCACGGCGCGCCATACTGCATAGTTATATTGATTGGTGTATTCGGGCTTATTACACGAAATTACAGAGCATCAAGCTCAAGAACGTCCTGCATGGTGTAGAAACCCGGATCTTTCGCTGCCAGCCAGATAGCGGCTCGGACGGCACCATTGGCAAAAGTCATGCGATTAGATGCCTTGTGAGTAATCTCGACACGCTCACCAATATCCGCAAACATGGCAGTATGCTCACCCACAATGTCACCCGCTCGGATGGTGGCAAAGCCAATCTCATCGCGACTGCGCTCACCGGTGATCCCTTCACGGGCATACACAGCAACATCGCTCAACTTGTTGCCCATTGCGCCGGCAATCGCTTCGCCCATGCCAATCGCCGTGCCCGATGGGGCATCCACTTTGTGCCTGTGATGCGCTTCGATGATTTCGATGTCGCAGTAACCGCCCATGACTTTGGCCGCTTTCTCAAGCAGTTTGAACACCAGGTTGACGCCAACGCTGTAGTTCGGTGCCATCACGATACCAACATCAGTGGCTGCATCGATAAGAGCACGCTGCTCTTCGCTGAACCCTGTGGTGCCAATCACCAGCTTTTTGCCATGCGCCCGGCAAAGCTCAATATTCTTCAAGGTAGCGACTGGCGCGGTGAAGTCGATAATCACGTCATATTCGTCAGCGACTTTCGCTAAATCGTCGACGATTTTAACGTCCAACTTGCCAATACCTGCCAGTTCGCCGGCATCAGTACCAATCAGGCTCGATTCCGGACGTTCACTCGCTGCTGCCAATACCGCGCCTTCCATTGCGTCGGTGGCCTGAATTAGCTGACGGCCCATTCGTCCGGCAGCGCCCGCAATTGCAATGCGAACCATTTGTTTCCCCTTTTTAACTTCCTGTCGACGCACCGTAATCGGCACGACAATGTGTTGACTTGTACACCACTCTACCTTTTTCATGACGTGATGTGAATCAAGCCTAATGCCTGAATTTTAGGCATGAAAAAGGGAGCCAACGCTCCCTAAGAATGAATCACGATCAGTGCACTTCTTTCACCTGAAGCTCGCGGGGCACTTCAAAGAACATGTTCTCTTCCCGGCCTTTCAACTCTTCTACCGACGTGCCTCCCAGCTCTTCAATGCGGGCGATAATGAGATTCACCAACTCTTCCGGCGCTGACGCACCTGCAGTGACACCCACCTTCGCTTTGCCTTCGAACCACTCAGGCTTCACATCTTCCGGACAGTCAGTGAGATAACCCGGCGTACCCAGCTTTTCACTCAGTTCACGCAGACGGTTGGAATTGGAACTGTTCTTTGAACCTACCACCACCAAAACATCACACTGGGTCGCCAGATCACGCACGGCATCCTGACGGTTTTGGGTCGCATAGCAAATGTCGTCTTTGCGCGGGCCCTGGATGTCCGGGAACACTTTGCGCAGTGTATCGATAACATCCGCGGTTTCATCGACCGACAGGGTGGTCTGGCTGACAAAGTGCAGGTTTGACGGGTCTTTCACTTCCAGCTGGTAAACGTCTTCCGGTTTCTCAACCAGATACATGCCACCGGTTTCGCTGGCGTACTGCCCCATGGTGCCTTCCACTTCAGGGTGACCAGCGTGACCAATCAGTACCACCTCCATATTGCGGCGGCTGGCACGCGCGACTTCCATATGTACCTTGGTCACCAGCGGACAGGTGGCATCAAACACGGTCAGTTGACGCGCTTTGGCTTCATTGCGCACGGCCTGTGAAACACCATGGGCGGAAAAAATAACAATGCTGTCATCCGGCACTTCGCTGAGCTCTTCCACAAACACAGCACCACGTGCTTTCAGTCCTTCCACCACAAAGCGGTTGTGAACGACTTCATGACGAACATAAATCGGTGGCTGATACAGCTCAAGTGCGCGCTCTACAATGCTGATCGCGCGGTCGACACCGGCACAAAACCCACGCGGGTTAGCAAGCATGACTTTCATTTGTTTGCCTTTTTACTGATTGGAACGGGTTAATTGACCCCGACAATTTCTACATCAAAGATAACACGGTGGCCTGCCAGCGGGTGATTAAAATCCACGGTAACGGATTCGCCCGCCACTTCGGTGATCACCCCCGGAATCTCCTGACCACCCGGGCCCGCAAATGCGATAATAGTACCTTCCTCGGCTGGTGCATCCCCGGCAAACAGGCTTCTGTCCATATGCTGGATATTGTCAGGGTTTGGCTGGCCAAACGCATCTTCCGGTTCAAGGGTAAAACTTGCAGCTTCACCCTGGGTTAATCCCAGCAGGCACTTTTCAAAGTTTTCGGTCAGGCTGCCATCACCCATCACCAGCTTAGCTGGCTTGCCCGATGTCTTGGTGCTGTCAGCCACAGAACCATCTTCCAGTTTAATGGTGAAGTGCATCAAGACTTCGCTGTTTGCGCTAATTTTTGTCATCGTTATACATCCTGTAATTTCCGTCACCCATTATGATGTCGGAATAAAAACAAAAAATGGGCATAGCCCAATCCCATAACGTTCGTCGGGATTATCACCTTTTTTATACGACTTGGCGCCGACTGCAGAGCAGCCAGCGCCAAGTAATTTATTTCATGCTTACCAAAACCTAATCAGTTTCAGCTTGGGGCTTTTTTGAAGCAATAAAGCTCTCCAGCACGATCAATACCGCACCAATACAGATAGCGGTATCTGCGAGGTTGAACGCCGGCCAGTGATTATTCCCAATATAGAAATCGAGAAAGTCCACCACGTAGCCGTGAACCAGTCGGTCAAACAGGTTACCCAGCGCACCGCCTATTACCAGTGCATAGGCGATATTCACCATGCGGTTGGTCGCAGGCGTCGCCCGCATCCAGTACATCAGAAGCCCTGATACCCCGAATGCAATCACAGCAAACAGCCAACGCTGCCAACCGCCGGCATCGCTCAGGAAGCTGAACGCGGCACCGTAGTTGTGGACATACAGCAGGTTAAAGAATGGCAAAATCTCAATACGGTTTGCCCAGCCATAACCCATGGTATTCATCACCAGCAGCTTGCTGCCGATATCCAGCACGAAGACCAGAAGCGCTAGCCATAGCCAGCGCAGTCCTGATTGTTTCGCGGTCAGATCTTTCATTCAGCGTTCCTAACCTTGCGAGAATGATTACGCGAACTGGCGATTTTCGCCTTCGCCGTCAATGTTGCTCACACAGCGACCACAAATGGTTTCGTGACCCGCGATAGTGCCAACATCAGCAACATGGTGCCAGCAGCGCTCACACTTCTCAGCTGCAGATTTTGCAACCACAACAGACAGGCCTTCAACTTCGGTCGCTACTGCAGATTCAGGTGCTGAATCCGTTGCCACAACATCTGCTTTAGAGGTCAACAGTACGAAACGCAGTTCGTCACCCATTGCCTGCAGCTTGGCTGCAAATTCAGGTTTCGCGTACAGGGTCACTTCCGCTTCCAGAGAACCACCGATGGTTTTCTCGTTACGAGCCACTTCCAGTACTTTGTTCACAGCACCGCGAACGCGCAGAAGCTCTGCCCAGAACGCATTGTTCAGCTGCTCGTCTTCGCCCAGACCAAACAAGCCGTCGTACCACACTTCAGTGAATACGAACTTGCTGCGGTTGCCTGGCATTTCGTTCCAGATTTCATCTGCAGTGAACGACATGATTGGCGCCATCCAGCGAACCAGTGCTTCCACGATGTGGAACAGCGCTGTCTGACAGCTGCGGTGCGCGTGGCCACCCGCTTTCGCGGTGTACTGACGGTCTTTGATGATGTCCAGGTAGAATGAACCCATCTCGACTGAACAGAATTGCATCAGGCGTTGGGTTACCGCGTGGAAGTTACACTCTTCGAACGCTTTCACGATCTCTTCCTGTGCTTCCAACGCTTTACCTACTGCCCAGCGATCAGCCGCTACCAGCTCATCTGCCGCCACCATGTCTGTTTCTGGGTTGAAACCGTTCAGGTTAGCCAGCAGGAAGCGCGCAGTGTTACGGATGCGACGGTATGCATCAGCGCTACGGTTCAGAATTTGGTCTGACACCGTCATCTCACCAGTGTAATCCGTTGATGCCACCCACAGACGCAGGATGTCGCCACCCAGCTTGTTCATGACTTCCTGAGGTGAAACCACGTTACCGATAGATTTCGACATCTTACGGCCCTGACCATCAACGGTGAAACCGTGGGTCAGCACTTGCTTGTACGGTGCATGGTTTTTGATAGCCACAGACGTCATCAGGGAAGATTGGAACCAACCACGGTGTTGGTCAGAACCTTCCAGGTACATGTCAGCTTCGTGACCGTTGAACTCAGAACGCTGGTTAACAACCGCGTAGTGCGTTGCACCTGAGTCGAACCATACGTCCAGGGTATCCAGCACTTTTTCGTAGTTCGCTGCGTCTTCGCCCAGCAGTTCTGCTGCGTCCAGATCCCACCACGCCTGAATACCAGTTTGTTCCACTTTCTGAGCAACTTGCTCAATCAATTCAACGGTGTTCGGGTGCAATTCAGCGGTTTCTTTGTGAACGAACAGGGCAATTGGCACACCCCAGGTACGTTGACGGGAGATACACCAGTCCGGACGGCCTTCAACCATTGCTTCGATACGGTTTTGACCCCACTCAGGGATCCACTGAACGTTTTTGATCTCTTCCAGTGCTTTTGCACGCAAGCCTGCTTTCTCCATCGAGATAAACCACTGCGGGGTTGCACGGAAAATGATCGGCGTTTTGTGGCGCCAGCAATGTGGGTAGCTGTGCTCATACGCGTGGTGATGCAGCAGTGCACCGTGCTCTTTCAGCACTTCAACCACATTGTCGTTTGCTTTCAGTACGTGCTGACCGGCAAACAGTTCAGTGTCAGGCAGATATACACCGTTGCTGCCCACTGGGTTTGCCACTTCCAGGTTGTATTTCTGACCAACCGCGAAGTCTTCCTGACCGTGGCCAGGCGCAGTGTGAACCACACCGGTACCTGATTCAGTGGTCACGTGATCGCCTAGGATCACAGGAACATCGAAGCTGTAGAATGGGTGGTTAAAGCGCAGCAGTTCCAGCGCATCACCTTTACAGAAGCCCAGGTTGTGGAAGTGCTCGATACCGGCACGATCCATCACATCTTTCGCAAGCTCTGCTGCCATGATCATACGGCGAGGTGTTTCACCTTCAACCTGAACCAGAACGTATTCCAGGTGATCAGACACCGCGACTGCGCGGTTTGCAGGCAGAGTCCAAGGTGTGGTGGTCCAGATAACGATAGACACATCACCGTGGCCTTCGTGACCGTCTTTCAGGTTGAACTTAGACAGCACCGCTGCTTCGTCAACTGCACGGAACATCACGTCGATAGACGGAGAAACCTTGTTGTAGTATTCCACTTCTGCTTCAGCCAGCGCTGAACCACAGTCTGTACACCAGTGAACAGGTTTGAAACCTTTGTGCAGGTGACCGTTACCGGCAATTTTACCCAGCGCACGGATAATGTTGGCTTCAGTGTTGAAGTCCATGGTCAGGTATGGTTTGTCCCACTCACCCAACACACCCAGACGTTTGAAGTCCGCTTTCTGGCCTTCAACCTGCTGTGCTGCGTACTCGCGGCATTTTTCACGGAATTCGGCCGCAGACACTTTCTGGCCTGGTTTGCCGACTTTCTTCTCTACCATCAGTTCGATAGGCAGGCCGTGACAGTCCCAACCTGGTACGTAAGGTGCGTCGAAGTCCGAAAGGGTTTTGGACTTAATAATAATGTCTTTAAGAATCTTGTTTACAGAGTGACCAATGTGAATGCTGCCGTTCGCGTATGGAGGGCCGTCATGCAGGATGAAAGATTTTTTGCCTTTCTTCGCTTTACGGATTTCGCCGTAAAGATCTTCGTCATACCAGCGCTTGAGCATCTGTGGCTCGCGCTGAGCAAGATTACCTCGCATCGGAAACGCAGTTTCCGGCAGGTTTAAGGTATCTTTAAAGTCACTCATTGATTGTTCATTCCGTATATGGACGTTTAGACATTATTTTCATCATGCTCAGCCAGCCACGCACGCGCTGTCTGAGCATCAATTCCGATTTGGGCTTTCAGTTCATCGACTGAGCCAAATTTCATTTCGTCGCGCAACTTGTGCAGAAGCTGTACTTCGATATGAAGACCATAGAGATCACGCTCCAGGTCAAAAAGGTGTACTTCCAGTTGTTGGCGCACACCGCCAACAGTAGGCCGGGTGCCGACATTTGCCACACCCCCCAGCCATTGTCCATGCTCAATGCCACCGACACGCACAACATACACACCGGAAACCGGTGAAACACGGCGTTTCAAAGGGACATTAGCCGTAGGAAAACCGATAGTACGTCCCAGCTTTTTACCGTGGGAAACGCGACCACTGATGCTGTAAGGGTGACCCAGCATTTTTTCAGCACCGGTCTGATCCCCGCCAGCCAATGCAGAGCGGATAGCTGTACTGCTGACGCGTTGCGCCGAAACAGTGAAACTGTCAGTGCTTACGACTTCGAATCCCGCACTTTCCGCCTGTTGCTGCAAATAGCAAAAATCGCCCTGACGCTTGGCGCCAAAGCGGAAATCATCACCGACAACGAGAAACTTAACACCCAATTGTTCAGCCAACAAGCGGTGAACGAAGTCACAAGGGGAGATAGCGGCAAATTTCGCATTGAAATTGACCACAACCAAACGTTCTACACCCAACTTGGCCAGCTGGACATATTTGTCACGCAGGCGGGTTAACCGCGCGGGTGCCTTGTCGCCGGTGAAAAGCTCTCTCGGCTGGGGTTCAAACAGCATTACCGTGGAAGGGAGCCCAAGCTCGCGCGCTTTTTCCACCACACGACACAGCACTTCGCGATGCCCAAGGTGGACACCGTCAAAATTGCCAATGGTCAAAACGCAACCGCGGTGTCTGTCGCGGATGTTATGGATACCCCGAATTAATTCCATAGCGGTAAAACTGCTTCCCCTTAAAAAACCGACGGATTATATACTAATCGTACGATGCAATCAGCCTTCAGCGCGAAGTTGGTGAGGTCTCAGGCCCAAAACCACTAAAGAGACAAGGTAAGTCACTGCCCCTGCGGCGATTAACCCCGCCAGCGTGTATACGCGCGCCCACAGCCCCATGTCTACCCACTCGGTGAATGCCGGCATAAAGTGATAGATGAGCGTCCCCATGAGAACAACACTCACCAGCAGGCGCAGGGTGAATATCATGGTTTCCCGGCTTACACGGTAAACACCCTGTTTGTGCAGGCCGCGGTATAGCAATCCGGCATTTACCAGCGCAGAAAGCGCCGTTGCCATTGCCAAACCAACATAACCGTAAAAATATGCAAAAATCAGGTTGAACACCATGTTGCTGGCCATGGCAATGATGCCGTAGCGCACGGGTGTTTTGGTGTCCTGACGGGCGTAATAACCTGGCGCCAGCACCTTAATCAACATGAAGTTCAATAGACCGCAGGAATAGGCAATCAGTGACATGGATGCCGCCATCACATCATCCGTACCGAACTCACCACGCATGAACAGCACCATCAGCATTGGCTTCGCGAGCACAATCATGCCGACCATGGCTGGCGCACCCAGTAAGAGCACCATACGTACCCCCCAGTCCATGGTGCTGGAAAAATGTCCGGATGATTGTTCTACATGCTTTCTGGAGAGTGCAGGCAGAATCACAGTGGCAATAGCTATACCAAACAGGCCAAGTGGAAACTCCAGCAGGCGATCGGAGTAATAGAGCCAGCTGATAGAACCTGTGGCCAGAAAGCTCGCGATAAAGGTATCGAGTAAGAGGTTAATCTGGCTGACAGACACACCGAAGAGTGCCGGGATCATCAGCGTACGGATTTTCACCACGCCCGGGTGCGACCAGCCCCATTTAGGACGAACCAGCATCCCCTCGCGGTACAAAAACGGCAACTGGAAAGCGAACTGGATAAGACCACCTAGGAATACACCGATACCAAGGCCAATCTCAGGCTGTGCCATATTCGGTGAGATCCAGATGGCGGCGGATATCATGGCAATGTTCAAAAACACCGGCGTAAAAGAAGATACCGCAAATCGTCCCAGCGTATTCAGGATTGAGCCAGCCAGTGCGACAAAAGTGATGAACCACAAATACGGGAACGTAATTTTCAGGATGAGCGACGCTAGCTCAAACTTATGCGCTGACGGCCCCCCTTCCAGCCAGTCGACAAACCAGCCCATACCGAAAAGTGCGGTGATCACCGGTGAAGCAATGACACCGATTAGCGTCACAGCTGTGACCAAAACCCCCAGCGTACCGGATACGTAAGCAATCAATTCGCGGGTTTGTGATTTGTCATCACTGGCGTTGTATTCGGCTAAAACCGGCACAAATGCCTGTGAAAAAGCCCCTTCTGCAAACAGTCTTCGCAAGAAGTTGGGGATTTTATTAGCAAAAAAGAAAACGTCTGCGGCGGCACCGGCACCCATCAGGTTGGCTATTACCACATCGCGCACCAGCCCCATCACCCTTGAAATCATGGTCATGCTGCTGACAATCAAGCCGGAGCGAAGCAATCGCTTTGACACTTGTATCCCCTTAAAAAACAAAAGAAAGTAAACACATCCCTCTGCGTATTGCTCCCCCGGTAGTTATTAAAATAATGAGGGCGTACCGAATAGCACGAAAAGCACAGATAAAAGGCTTACTTCACGAAAAGAATGCTGGTAGAATCTGCCGCCATATTAACCGCGATGTTCGCAGCACGCCAAGCCTTGCTTGATTGCGGCGGATATTTGCACAAATGAATTGACAACTCGGGTAAATCGGGGCATAGTCCTCGGCCTTAAATTGTCACCGAACAAAAGATTTGGGAGTTAGACCCTTGGCGAATATCAAATCTGCTAAGAAGCGTGCAATCCAATCTGAGAAGCGTCGCCAGCACAATGCAAGCCGTCGCTCAATGATGCGCACTTATCTGAAGAAAACTATCGCTGCTATCGCAACTGGCGATAAAGAAGCGGCTACTAAAGCATTTGCTGAAGCGCAACCTATTCTTGACCGTATGGCTACTAAAGGCCTGATCCACAAGAACAAGGCTGCTCGTCACAAAGCTGCACTTGCTGCTCAAATCAAAGCTCTGTAATAGCGCCCCGATTTGATAAAAAAAACCGGCTTAAAGCCGGTTTTTTTGTGTCTGCAGTTTTCTTATTAACTGCAATAAAGTTGACGCAATGTGGTCATTATTGTCTGTACTTCAATGCTCTTGAGTGAGTAGTAGACCGTTTGTGCTTCCTTACGTGTTGCCACCAAGCCATCTCTTCGAAGCCATGCAAGGTGCTGTGATAACGCAGACTGACTGAGCTGCAATTTCTCACTCAACGTGCCTACCGACATTTCCCCTTCCAGAAGATAACAGAGTATGAAGAGTCTGCGCTCATTTGCCATTGCTTTTAGCAACTGCACTGCTTTAGGCCCAGCTTCTTGCATCTGTTCTAGTTCCATAGGTACTGCCTACTTAAATGTCGTCTAACGGGTTGTTTGATTTGATTTAAGTGTAACACCTATCAGAGCGGTAACAATGGTTTGCATATAAGAATGCTATATAGCAAATGAGAATCAATGAAACAATTTGCTGAAATCAGCTTCACATATACGCTTCACCGCGGGATGCTGAATCATGCGCTCCGCAAATATGACATAGTACTCTTCTTTGAGCGCCTCCACTTTCGCCACCTCCCTGACATTAGGAAGCTCCAGAATATCTGACGAGTAAAACGTCGGCGCCACGAACATCGCATGGTGGTTTGAACCGAATGCTTTCATTAAAGCCGCATCATCAAACTCCCCCAGTATGGCTGGGGTAATACCCTGACTGTCGAACCACAACATCAGCTTTCGCCCCATCGCAGTGCGTGATCCTGGGATAAGCAGTTTGTGATCCTCAATGATGGCCGGGAAACGCTTTTTGGATACTTCACCTGAGCAGAAAAAGCTCATCATGCTTTCACCAATCTTGACGCTGAAAAGGCCAGGGCTTTGTGTTGAATCAACCGGACAATCAGACAGGATCATATCCAGCTTGTGCTGGCTGAGTTGCTCCAACAGCATTTCGTGGGTCGATTCGAAGCAGCGCAGGTGGATACCGTCATCTTCCGGTAGCGCTTTCAGCAGCACCCGGCTCACCAGGCTTTTTGACAGGGCATCTGCTACCCCAACATCAAACAACTGATGCTCACGCTGGCTGTAGTTGACGATATCAAGCATTTCATAGCTAAGGCCGAACATTTTGTCGGCATAGCGGAAAACCAGCTGTCCGAGTTCGGTCGGCTCAACGGTTCGCCCGTTGCGTTTGGTCAGTTTACCTTTCAAACGCTCTTCCAGTGCGCGGATTTGTCCGGTCACAGTCTGCGGGGTTAAAAACAAGGCATCCGCTGCGGCAGAAACAGAGCCCTGCTTACAGACCATCCAGAAATAGTAGAGGTGGTTATAGTTTAGATGTGACATACATACTCAATAGCAAAACGCCAGGGGCACTGCCGCCTGGCGCTTTAGAGTGGCTAATCAGCCTTTTTTGGCGATCAGCGTGGTTTTGTAGCGCCCGCCGGCACGCTGTTCAAGCGCCCGCCCCAGCAAGCTGTCTTTTGCCACACTGACTTGATTCGGCGTTGCTATGTCATCAAGCTTTGTGGTTTCAAGACCGGCCAGGAAGGCCTTACAAATCTCCGTAGAACTGTCTTCAAAGCAATGGGTGTATTTATCCTCAGCCAGCGCAGGAGTGGCCATCAGGAATCCACTAATAATCAATGCTAACTTTTTTCTCATCGCTATCTTCCTCCACCTCGTTCGATTTCGGCAATACAGCATTGAGCAGGGCATACCCCGCCAGAGCCGAGATAGTAGAACCAATAAGAATGCCAAGTCGTGAGAAGGTGATATAGCTGTCATCTACCCCTACAAACGCCAGAGACGAGATAAAGATAGACATGGTAAAACCAATACCACACAGCAATGACACGGCAAAGATTTGCTTAAAGTTGACGTTTTCAGGCAAACGCGCGATACCCAGTTTCACCGACACCCAACTGAAGGTGAAAATACCCAGCGGCTTACCCACCAACAGACCCAGCGCAATACCCAGCGGCAGCATATTGGTCAGGCTTTCCAGTGAAACCCCTTCCAACGAAACGCCCGCATTGGCAAAGGCAAAAATCGGCAGAATTAGAAACGCAGCATAAGGGTGGATCGCATGCTCAAGCACCTTGAGCGGTGATTTTCCGTCTTTTCCACCTTCCAGCGGAATAGCAAAACCAAGTACAACACCCGCCAGCGTGGCATGCACACCGGACTTCAATACGCTGAACCACAAAATTGCACCCACCAGCAGATACCATCTTGTGGCTGTGACGTTTTTGGCGTTCATAATGAACAGGACAGCAGTCGCGATAAAGGCAACGGTCAGCGCGGTAACAGAGAGATCGCTGCTGTAAAACAGCGCAATAATCACGATAACACCAAGGTCATCGATGATTGCCAGCGCCAGCAGGAACACTTTCAGGGAAAGGGGGACTCGCTTACCGAGCAGCGCCATTACACCCAGAGCAAAGGCAATGTCTGTCGCTGCGGGAATCGCCCAGCCGTTGGCAGTGACCGGATCACCGGCGTTAAAGGCAAGATAGACCAACGCGGGTGCCAGCATACCGCCCACTGCCGCTATCGCAGGAAAAATAGCCTTTTCCTTCGTATTGAGGGCGCCTTCAATCAACTCCCTTTTAACTTCCAGTCCGATCAACAGGAAGAATACAGCCATCAGGCCATCATTAATCCAATGTGCAACAGACAGGCCAGCGATATAGCTGTGCAGGGCGCCGTCGTACAGCGGCTGCAGAGGCGAGTTGGCAATTAGGATCGCCAACACCGCAGCTATGATCAGCACCAAGCCACCGGCTGATTCCATCTTCATAAACTGACGAATTGCATCAGTCATTTAAGTGCACTCCATAAATTAAGTAATTCCATATAAGTCTAGGCGCCGATCATCCACGAAGAAAAATCGGTTGTTTAGAGATTAAACATCGGGATTACCGAAGTTTCCAATCAAAAGTGTAACTATTTTCGCAATAATAAAAATGCGCGTTGTAACACAAGACACCAAACAGAGTACAAAAAACAAGCGAAAACGTTCAACCGCTCACCTTTTGAGCATCTAAATACAGCATCAAAACACAAACATAAGTCATTGTATTAAAGGATAGATTTCATCTATGACAGCCAGGCTTTACACGCATTATTGACCATGGTGCATCAATGTGTGACGGATTGTCATATTAGTGAAATATTTCCTACCTACTATGCGCCCAGATTCTTTCATTGACACAAATCTGACATACAACTGTCACGGAGATTTCTTTTATGACATCCCAAGCTTCTACTGCTGCACCGATTAACAGCTCTAAGAATTGGGTACGTTGGGCTAACCTGGCGCTGATGCTTTATATACTGCTGTTGGCAGTATCCATGGTTGGTAGTGGTTTCAAATGGGCTGCGGGTGAAGAGGCTAAAACCCTGTTCGAATTCGCGTCCCATCCTGTTGCAGGTCTGATGATTGGTATCGTAGCGACGGCGCTAATCCAATCTTCCAGTACTGTAACTTCTATTATTGTAGGCCTTGTTGCGGGTGGTTTGCCTGTTGAGACTGCGATTCCGATGGTAATGGGTGCAAACATTGGTACAACCGTTACCAATACCCTGGTAAGCCTGGGTCACGCTCGCTGTAAAGAAGAATTCCGCCGTGCATTCACCTGTGCGACCGTGCATGACTTCTTCAACCTGATTGCCGTTGCTATCTTCCTGCCTCTGGAAATGATGTTCGGTCTGCTGGACAAGATCTCAAGCTGGCTGGTTGCACCGTTGATGTTTGAAGGCAGCCTTAGCATGAAAGGCCTGGACTTCATGGGTCCAATCACCAAGCCTCTGGTTGGTGGCACCAAAGAACTGTTGTCTAGCCTGCCAGGTAACTGGGGTGGCGTAGCACTGGCGTTAATTGGTATCGCACTGATCTTTGCTTCTATCACTATGATGGGCAAACTGATGCGCTCTCTGATGGTTGGTCGCGCTAAAGACATGCTGCACAAAGCTATCGGTCGCGGCCCTCTGCACGGCATCATGTCAGGTACTATCGTAACCGTTCTGGTTCAGTCTTCTTCTACCACGACCAGCCTGATGGTTCCGCTGGTAGGTACAAACGTTCTGAAAGTTCGCGATGTATACCCATTCACTCTGGGCGCGAACATCGGTACTTGTATTACAGCCCTGCTGGCAGCGACAGCGGTAACCGGTCCTAACGCAGTATTTGCTCTGCAAATTGCCTTGGTTCACTTAGTGTTCAACATTCTGGCAACCCTGCTTATTTTCGGTACGCCATTCCTGCGCGAAATCCCACTGAAGTGTGCGGAAATGCTGGGTGATGCGGCAGCGAAGAGCAAACTGGCAGTTGTTGCTTACCTTGGTCTGGTGTTCATCGCAGTACCTTCAGTGGTCATGCTGGTAACCCAGTAATCAAGACTGAAAAGTTGAATTGAAAACGCCCGCGGATGCGGGCGTTTTTGTATTTGGGGTACTGGGTACTGGGTACTGGGTACTGGGTACTGGGTACTGGGTACTGGGTACTGGGTACTGGGTACTGGGTACTGGGTACTGGGTACTGGGTACTGGGTACTGGGTACTGGGTACTGGGTACTGGGTACT
>NZ_JAHUTS010000034.1:0-37292 GCF_019209835.1 Enterovibrio paralichthyis
GCGAGGGTAAGGGCTGTGGTCAATTGCAAAATAAAAGGCTCTAAGTATGGGGACTTAGAGCCTTTATAAGCCATCTGTTGGATCGTTCAACCGATCATTTATCTCTTAACTGATCGGCATTAGCCGAGTGGCTCCTTTTCTGTACTCAGTGTCCCGACTTAATTTTCGTCGGCAGGCATTTTTTTCTGGTTGCCCAGCCAGCCCATCTTGAACATCACCCACAGCGCCAGCACCATAGTAACGATGATGGAGAAGAAGTTGCCGCCAAGGGAAGGGATTTCCATGCGCACAAACGCAGAGTAACCGAACGCCCCCACCAGGAAACAAGCAAAGGCAATCAGCGGCGTACCCTCGGTCAGCGGCTGGTTCACATGCTGTTGGTAAAAACAGTACACCGCAAGCACAAACGCGATGATAGGGAAAATAGAGAAAGCTACACTGTCAGTAAATAACGTGGCTAATGACGCGCTGCCACAGATACCTGCGATGACAGCGAGAAGAAGAAATTTTCGCTCAGATTGATGATTGTGTTCCATATTAACTACCTGCCTGAAGACAACTTATCCTTGAGTGCGTTGCGTTCGCGATCTTTGCGATACCAGTAGGCGCCTTTCGCGATCATTCGTAGCTGGGTGATCAAACGCTCCGCCAATTCTGCGCGGGCGCGCTTGTCCAAATCCAATGCTTCAGCGCCAGAGCTGAATACCAAGGTCACACACGCCTCAGCCTGATTATAGGCGTCTTCTTGGGTAGAGCCGGCGGTTGCCTGGAAATATTCTGTCAGTTCAGCGACAAAGTGTTGAATTTCACGTGCTACGGCTGCACGAAAAGCAGCTGAGGTTCCCGAGCGTTCACGCAACAACAGCCGAAAAACGTTCGGACTGCTTTCGATAAATTCCATAAAAGTTTCAACGGACGTTCTAACCACACTGCCTTCCGCGGCGATACGCTGACGGGCCTGTCGCATCAGTTGACGCAACAACAAGCCACCTTCATCCACCATGGTCAGGCCTAGCTCATCCATATCCTTGAAGTGACGATAGAAAGAAGTGGGGGCAATACCTGCTTCACGCGCCACTTCGCGCAGGCTCAGGCTGGAAAAACTGCGATCGGCGCTGAGTTGGCTGAAAGCCGCATCAATCAACGTTCGACGTGTTTTTTCTTTCTGTTGTGCTCTAATTCCCATCGCCAATCTTTACCTCATGAAATCTAACCGCAAACTATACCCGCTTTTCCCAGCGAGTTCAGTGCTTATGCAATCCAGTTTTTGCAAACCTGTGCCAGATCACCTGCAGTTGACTTCAATTCCTACCCTAACGGGCTCTTTTTCGCGCAAGTTGCGTGATCACCTACGCTGAATAAGCGAGAGTGAATTCTCGAATTTCCTGTGGAGCGTTACACTTACTACGCATCCTTAACATAATGAAAACAAAAGGCCATACGGACATGAGCAAAGCGACCTCTACATCGGCTAACCATTTTGATGCCATCGTGATAGGCAGCGGGCCTGGCGGCGAAGGCGCTGCCATGGGGCTGACCAAGGCAGGCCTTCGCGTGGCAGTGGTAGAAAAAGAGAGCACCGTTGGCGGCGGGTGTACCCACTGGGGCACCATTCCTTCCAAAGCCCTGCGCCACACAGTCAGCCGTATTATTGAATTCAACCAAAGCCCGATATACACCAGTGACAACCGCCATGTGCACAGTACCTTCTCGGCAATCCTGAGCCATGCCCAGTCCGTCATCGGCAAACAGACCCGAATGCGTCAGGGATTCTATGACCGCAACCTATGCAGCATCATTCACGGTGCAGCCCGTTTCAGTGGCACACATGAAATTGAAGTGAAAGCGGCTGATGGCAGCACAGACAAATACACGGCGGATAAGTTCGTGATTGCCTGTGGCTCGCGCCCTTACCGCCCGAACGATGTCGATTTCAAACACCCGCGTATCTATGACAGTGACTCTATCCTGTCTCTGCAGCATGACCCTCGCCATGTCATCATTTATGGTGCTGGCGTTATCGGCAGTGAATATGCCTCAATCTTCCGTGGTCTGGGCATCAAGGTGGATCTGATCAACACCCGTGACCGCTTGCTCTCGTTCCTCGACAACGAAATGTCGGACTCGCTCTCCTACCATTTTTGGAACAGCGGCGTCCTTATCCGAAACGATGAGACCTACGAGAAAATAGAAGGCACCAAAGATGGCGTGATACTGCACCTGCAGTCGGGCAAGAAAATGAAAGCAGACTGCCTGCTGTTTGCCAATGGTCGAACCGGCAATACCGATGCCCTGAATCTCAAGGCTGTCGGCCTCACGCCAGACGCCCGCGGCCAACTCAAGGTCAACGATAACTACGGCACGGAAGTCGAACACATCTTTGCGGTCGGAGATGTGATTGGTTACCCAAGTCTTGCCAGTGCGGCGTACGATCAGGGCCGTATCGTGGCGCAAGCTATTTCAGAAGGTCAGGCTAAAGGCCGCCTGATTGACCATATCCCGACCGGCATTTACACCATTCCGGAAATCAGCTCAGTCGGTAAAACCGAGCAGGAACTGACAGCAGCAAAAGTGCCCTATGAGGTGGGACGCGCCCAGTTCAAACATCTGGCACGGGCGCAGATTGCCGGGATGGATGTCGGAAGCCTGAAAATCCTCTTTCACCGGGATACCAAGCAGATCCTGGGGATCCACTGTTTTGGTGAGCGTGCCGCTGAGATCATCCACATCGGTCAGGCGATCTTTGAGCAAAAAGGCGAAGGCAACACGCTGGATTACTTTATCAATACCACCTTCAACTACCCCACCATGGCGGAAGCCTACCGAGTGGCAGCATTGAATGGGCTTAATCGCCTGTTCTGAAAAGAATGTGGCTGAACGAAAAAACGGAGCATGCGCTCCGTTTTTTGTGTCGGCTTTTGCCGCTTAACCTTCCAGACGCACGATTTGCCGCCATGGCAGATCTGTGTCACCCAACACGATAAAGTTTGGGTTTTCCAACGAGTCGCGCTCGTTGTAGGAAAGCGGCGAAAGTGTCATATCCAGAATGCGGCCACCGGCCTCTTCGACAATGCACTGGGTTGCTGCCGTGTCCCACTCACCGGTTGGGCCAAGACGCAGGTAGCAATCCACCGCCCCTTCCGCTACCAGACATGACTTCAACGCCGCAGAACCCAATGGCACTAAATCATAATTACGGCTTGGCTCCAGGCGGTCAGTAATCGCCTTGATATCCTGGCGACGGCTGATGGCAATCGACAGTGAAGTCAGCTCGTCTTCATGCTTGAGGATAGAAAGGCGGTGCTTCTCACCATCTGGCATCACTTTCCAGGCACCCAACCCTTTGGCCGCGTAATAGGAGACACCGGAAACCGGGCCATAAACCACCCCCATCACCGGCTGGTTATTTTCCACCAGTGCAATAATAGTGGCGAAATCCCCGCTCCCGGCGATGAATTCCTGGGTGCCATCGAGTGGATCCACCAGCCAGTAACGCGACCAGTTGCCACGTTCAGCAAACGGGATTGTGGCATCTTCTTCTGACAACACCGGAATATCCGGCGTCAGGGCTTTGAGACGTTCGGTCACCAGTTTGTGTGCCGCCAAATCGGCGCTGGTCACCGGGGTATCGTCACTTTTAATTTTCTTATCGAAATCGCCGCGCTGATAGATATCCAGGATAACCTGACCCGATGCCCGGGCAATTTCTATCACCGGCTGCAGTAGCTGTGACAGCTCCATGTAACACTCCTCTTGGGCTCTCACACTACGACTTGGCTATGGTGCTTATTGGTCACGGTCAACAACCAGTAATTATCTTACTGACTGTTAAGCTGTTTGAGCGCCAGTAACAACGCAGTAATACTGCGAGCTTCCCCAAAATCGACGTGCGATAACAATTCTTCCGCCTGTGAGACGGGCCAGCGTACCAATTCCAGTGGCTCAGGTTCATCGCCCTCGAGCTTCTCTGGATACAGGTCGCGCGCCAGCATCAGGGTCATTTTGCTGGAAAAGTATGATGGCGCCAGCACCACTTCTTTGAGTGGCATCAGTTGACGGGCACCAAAACCAATCTCTTCTTTGAGTTCACGGTTGGCCGCTTCAAGCGCCGTTTCACCCGGATCGATTAACCCTTTAGGAAAGCCTAGTTCATATCGTTCCGTTCCGGCAGCGTATTCACGGACTAGCAGCAGATCGCCCTTATCAGTCACCGGGACAATCATCACTGCATTGCGCCCGCTCGGTTTCATCCGCTCGTAGGTGCGTTCCACGCCATTGCTGAATTTCAGCTCCAGCGATTCAATCTGGAACAGGCGTGACTTGGCGACCACGCTGGCAGCCAGTATCTCAGGCAGTTGGTGTTTTGCTCTCATGCTCTTCTCCCACCCGTGCCTATCAGCCGTTGAAGCTGAAACGGTAGCGTCCCTGATCATCCGGTTGCCCCAGCCAACCCAGCTGGCTTCGCATGCCTTCCGGGAAAGTTGCGCCGGGAACAAACCATCCGCTCACGCTGTAGCGCTGCTCTGGCGTCAGTGTCAGGTTGAACGCCGTCTCTACCGCCTGTGATTCACTGTCACCACTGACAACCACTTTCCCACTGTCGCAGGCCAAAGTGGCCATAGCGACGCCCGGTTCAATATTACCAAGTGGTGTGCTCACGTTGCCTTGTGTCCAGGCCAGGTTTCCAGCTAAGGCATCACATAGCGGCGTTTTCATCTGATAGTCGCGTACGGTTAAATCAAACTGTCCTGACAGGCTAACAGGCATTGCCATCGGAATAAATGACTGCACAAATCCGGCGGACGCAGAAACAAGCAGGTTATTGGCATAAAGGCCGGCAAACCCATATCCGACATTGCCACGGGCTGACACACCTGGATTACCCGATAGCCGCATCTCCACGTCAGCTTTACCCGCTAATAACGCCAACGGGTTGAAG
The DNA here is from genome assembly GCF_019209835.1 of Enterovibrio paralichthyis. Classification (NCBI taxonomy): domain Bacteria; kingdom Pseudomonadati; phylum Pseudomonadota; class Gammaproteobacteria; order Vibrionales; family Vibrionaceae; genus Enterovibrio; species Enterovibrio paralichthyis. The sequence continues at coordinate 4,940 of NZ_JAHUTS010000034.1, forward strand.
CGCCATTTCAGCCCCCCCAGGGCTTTGCCCTGAAAGCGCAGTTGCGCAGCGGTGCCTTTCCACACTGTACCGCTGACTTCACCCAAGGCGAGACCAGGTACCGGCGGCATGTAGCGGACAGCTAGGGAAGCGGGAAGATGTACCACCGCGCTCGTCAACAGAACCAAAACAAACAATACGCCCCATAAAACCTTGCGCTTCATCTTACCCTCTGCCCAGTTGCAGGCGTTTTACGTCCACCATGCCTTGTGTTTCATTCTTGCCGATATCGATAAATTTGACGCTGATACCATGGTTAACCGACAGAAAATCGAGCCAGCTGATCAGGGCGTTAAACGGCATCGGTTTTAGCCACACCTGAAGCTCCTCCTGTTGCGGCTGCAAACGGACAATTTCCAGATCAAAACGTTTCACACTGCTGGTCACTGCCTGATTAAGAGGCAATGCACTGACCTGTCCACGGTTACCGCTGACGCGGCGCAGCGCTTCAATTTCAGCTTTCTTGCCATTGACCCACACAAGCAGATTGCGTTCGCTCACCACGCGTTGCTGTGCCTGCTCGGCGCGCGCCTGTAGCGGGCTGATAATGCCCCAGTAAAGTGCACCCAGCACCAATACGGCACCGGCAACACCCATCAGGCGTTGTTCACGACGGGAGAGACCTTTCCAATACGCGATGATGGCGTTCATTGTGCCTCCATGCGCAACACAAAGGCGCCGGTAACAGTTTGATTATCCCGGCTCAATTGCCCAAGCTCGGTGTTGTATTTGTCTGACAGGGCCACACGCAGTTTTTCAAAGTCACTGAAGTCCTTACCGCGCGCATTCAAGCGAAGTTCACCGCGGTCAAGGTCAAAACGCATCGCATCCAGCTGAATACCCGGCGCAGAATCAAGCAATGGACCAAGCTGCGCCATCCACACCATGACGCCACTTTGCGCTCCGGCACCGGACAGGCGGTTGACCTCGCCTTCGAGCAAACGTTTCAGGTAACTGGTGGTAGGAATACGCTGGTTTTGCGGCAGCAGTGTACGTACCACAGATTCTGCCTGTGCCCGGTATTGTTCCGCTTCCGATTCCATCTGGTAAATATCAGCCACTTTTTCAGCCCCCAGCACTGCCAGTAGCAGTCCGGCAGCAATCGCCGCACCACGCCATGGCTTGAGGTATTTATAGATTTGATTTTGTGGTTTGTAGCGCCCGGTCAGCAGGTTATAACGGTTTTGCTGTGCCTGCTGCGCCAGCAGTTGCATGACCAACTCACAGGGTTCAGCAATCCAGTTTTCACCCGCATCTTCAGGTAATTCGGAATAACAATGTACATTTGCTGGTGCTTCGTTCTCACGGGCAGCATTGAGGCTGGCAACCCATACCGGCAACCAGCTTTCTTCGGCACTGCCACCATGATTGGCATCAATACGGAGCAGCCAACGCCGGTTGAGATTGGCCGCGCTGAACCCCTCTTCATGCAAAGGTAAACAGAGACAGTCTGGCACCAGACGCCGCACGACCAGCCCGGCATCACCAAGCTCTTCCAACCAGCGCTGCATAATACGGTGCTCAACAATGGCAACCTCAGCGCGCTCCCCTTGCTTAGCGAGCAAGGCAAGGTGAAGCAGGTCAACATCCTGTGCCAGATCGTCTTCCAACAAAAATGGCAGCACGGTTTCCAGCTGGCGCTCACTCCCGGCCGGAATCGTCACCGATGTCAATGTCAGTGCTGCGCTGTCGGCCAGCGCCACTACATCACGCTCGGTGGCATAGTCTGCCAGTTGGGTCAGGCTTTCTGCTTCACCGGATGCAATCACTGCCTGCTGTGCAGGTGACCATACCAGCCAAGGTATCAGCTCCTGCGGATCACTGTTGAGCCTGATTGTCAGGATCTCGCTCACTCATTCCTCCAAAGCGGCGACGGATCACTGTGACCTCGCCGTTATCATCCCGTTGTAGCAGGGCACGCAATCGCAGCGTGGTGCTGTCCAAGGTAATTTCTGTGTCTAATTCGAAAAAGCGACTGCGCACATCAAAGTAGCTTTGCAGCCTCTCCTTGTCTTCTTTGCTGATACCGGAAAGCGCCGGCTCTGCCAGAAAACTGGCAACGTCTGTCCAACCATCGACAGCGCTTCGGCTGCTGATCAGCGTCTTGGCCTGATCCACCGACAGATTGGGATGGAAAATGGCACTCAAAACGGGGGCGTCGTCCTCGGTCAGTGTGTTGACGTTGATCAGCAGGCGATCGCTGGGTACGGCACACAGGAAAGGACTGACCTTTTTAAATATTTCTTGTGTCACGCCATGTACGGCACGCCATTCACTGATATCCGCCATCAAACCATTAGGCACCACGTGCGCGACCGCACGCGCTTCGTATTCACTGTCTTCAACCCCAAGCGGCGACTGCACATTGGTGTTGGTATCGATATATTCCCAAGTCGCTGCTGCTGCGGTTTCCGCTTCAAAACTGTCGATATCCTGGGATTCAATCAACTGTTGCAATGACACCACCAGCGCCGGGTTGGTGCCATTTTCGGTCGGCTTGATGTTCTGAAGGCCATTCAGGTTAAAACACGCTTGCCTGTCATACACATTACCCGTCGCAGTGCCGCCTTCCAGCGGATAGACCTGATCGCGCACTGCCCAGGGCTGGCTTAGGGTGACAGTATCCTCACCGTCAAAACTTTCTTTAATACCGTAGCGGGCGAGTGACTCAACCGACTGCGCATACCAATATGCTTGCTGATAGCGGATTTGACTTTCTGCCCGGTTGAAGTTGACGAACATCCTGCCCGACATACTGACCGCTACCGTGGTCATCAGAGCCATAATGAGCAGTACCACCAGCAAAGCAACACCACGCTGGGTGCGATAGCGGATCATTGTGTGTCTCCTGCTGCGCCCGGCAACGTTTGCCCTGGCAACAGATAGACACGGGAAAGCTCACCATAACGCTCAGTATCCAGCACCACACGGATAGCACTTGGCATCACCAAAGGGGTATCCCAGCTTTTCTGCCAGCTGTCATCGCCTTTCACTTCAAAGCTGATGGATTTCACACCTTCCATCAGAGGCATCACCGCAGGTTCTACTGCTGAGCTGTCATCCGGATACATCCAGCGGATACGCTCCAGTTTTTCATCCTGAATGCGATAGCCCACCTTCACTATTTCACCGCGGGGAAATAGCTGCTGCGGGTTAATCCAGCCACCCCGTACAAAACGGATCCCCTGCGATTCGGAATCCAACAAATCATCGCCAAACTCAAGCAGGGTTTGCTCACTTTCATCGCCACCGTTGCGGTACTGACGTGCCAGCATCTGGCGAAAGTCGCTGTCCATGATAATCAGGGTACGCTGCAGGTTTTTCAGCGCATTCCCCACTTCTTCCGTTTGTTGGTCGCTCGCAATCACATTCCGGAAAATCTGGTTCGCTGCCACACTCAGAGTGGCAAATATCATCAACGCCAACAGCACTTCTATCAGGGTGAAACCCTGGGATTTTTTACTTTGCCGGCACATAGGTTCTTACCGTCACCAGCGAGTTCTGTCGTTTTTCATCTGTCCAAACAATCACATCAACAGCGCGCAGTATTTTATCTGTGGTTGCCACGGGCTTTATCGTCCAGAACCATTTACGACCTGCCAGTTCTTCACTGCCGTTCTTGGCCGATGACACTGGCTTGTCTTCTAACATAAACAGTGCGAGTTGATTATCCGCCACCATAGACGCAAAGGTTTTTTCTTCCAGCGCGCCGAGGGAGTTCACATGCTGGCCAGTTGCATTCAGCACTGCCATAGCCGCGACAGCGAATACCGCCATTGCCACCAGCACTTCAATCAGGGTAAAGCCGCGAACGCGTTTCACTCTCTACCCTCATTCAGCGCAATCAATTCAAAGGTTGCCACATCATTGCCTTTCACCTGCCAAAGACGCTTTTTGTCCACCAGGAACGTCAGTGAGAACGGAATGATCTCCCCATTACCCATCAAAACTACCTGTGGAGGTTTCGGTTTATCTTCTTCTTCCGCAAACATTTCTTCATCAAACAAGCTGTCACGATCGAAAAGACGGTCTTCTTCCGCGACGAAGCCGCTGACTTCCAGATCCAGCTCAATGCCTTCCGGTACGGTCACTGAAGTGGCCGTGCGCGTTTTCTCTACCGGCTCCCAGTCTTTGGGGGTCAGGCGCATCAACTGGTAGCTATCGTCACTGACACGCAAGCCGAGTGTCTGTCCACTCAGCAGCGATTGCTCTGTCCAGAGTTGCACCAGTTGGTAGAAGCGCTCGGCTTCCCTCTGGACTTCGTCACTCTGGTCATTGGGTAAATTGGGCACCACTATCACGGCACTGATGGAAAGCAAAAGCAGAACCAGCAAAATTTCCAGCAGTGTAAACCCGGACGGGCGCCCTCTTTTCATGGATCAGTTGATCTCCAGCATGTTCCAGTTGCCGATGTCCTGGTTCACGCCTTCACCGCCTTCCTGGTTGTCGGCACCCAAAGTGAAAATATCAATGGTGCCGTGCTCACCCGGATTCAGGTACTGGTATTCATTGCCCCAAGGATCCTGTGGCAAACGCTTGATGTAGCCACCTTCACGGTAGTTACGTGGCTCAGGAGATGAACTTGGTTTTTTCACCAGCCCATCCAGACCCTGATCAGTGGTCGGATAAACACTGTTGTCCAGGCGGTACATGTCCAGCGCCCCTTCCAGTGCACTGATATCAGTCACCGCTTTTTGCTGATCGGCTTTGTCTTTGTTGCCCAGCAGGTTAGGAACTACCAAGCTGGCCAGCACGCCCAGAATGACGATAACCACCATGATTTCCAGCAGGGTGAAGCCCTGTTGACGACGTTGCATTTTCTATCTCTCCTGAAAAAACGCTGACGAGCAGCCGTGTGTGGGTTAACGGCCCACGATATTATTAAGTTGGATGATGGGCATTAAGGTTGCCACTACGATAAACAGTACGATGCCCGCCATGACGATAATAAGCGCCGGGCCGAAAATGCCGAGGGCAATATTGACCTGGGATTCAAAATCCCGGTCCTGGTTGTCCGCCGCACGGGTCAACATCTGCTCCAGCTCGCCGCTTCGCTCACCACTTGCAATCATATGCAACATCATAGGCGGGAATAGCTTGGATTTGTCCAGCGATACCCGAAGGCTTGCCCCTTCCCGCACCCTGTCAGACGCTTCTAGCACCTTGTTCTTCACCCAGGTGTTGGTCATGACATCTGCCGCCACTTTCATCCCATCCAGCAAAGGAATAGCACTGGAGGTACAGATGGAAAGGGTCCGGGCGAAACGGGATGTGTTCAAGCCACGCGCAACACGCCCGATAATCGGCATGTTCAGCACCTGTCTGTCCCAGGCCAGGCGGCGTTTATCATTGCGCAGCATGGCTTTAAACAGAACAAAAATACCGACCACCGCCACCAACACCAGCAAGCCCCAGTTGGTGACAAAATTACTCGCCGTCAGCAATACCTGGGTGATATTTGGCAGCTCAGCGCCGGTTTGCAGAAACTGACCGACGATATCCGGCACCACAGTCGCCAGCAAAAACGCAACGATCGCAATCGCGGCTACCGTTAGGACAGCCGGATAGACCATGGCCTGGATAAGCTTATTTTTTACCTGCTGGCGGTTTTCAACAAAGTCCGCCAGTCGCTCGAGCACAGGGCCGAGATGACCGGACTTCTCACCCGCCGCCACCATGGCGCGGAAAAGCTGGTCGAACACATGGGGATAGTCGCCGAGGCTGTCGGAAAGGGTATAGCCTTCCACCACGCGGGCGCGTACCCCGGTCAACATGTTCTTGAGGCGTTGCTTTTCGGTCTGGTCTGCTACCGCCTTAATACACTCTTCCAGCGGCATAGAGGCCTGCACCAATGTCGCCAGTTGACGGGTGATCAGCGCCAGCTCGTTGGTGCTGATCCCGCGCTTGAACCCGACGGAGGCTTTTTGCTTTTGCTGCTCTTTTTCGTAGGTTTGCGCCACTTCCACCGGCACCAACGCTTTTTCGCGCAGCATTTGCCTGGCCTGACGGGCAGTGTCGGCTTCAAGCACACCTTTGACCGTGCGGCCTTTGGCGTTTAACGCTTTATATTCAAACGCCGCCATTAACCCTCCCGCGTCACACGCAGGACTTCTTCCAAGGTAGTCAGACCCTGTCGTACCTTCATCAAACCATCGTCACGGATACTGGGCATGGTTTGACGCACATAGCGTTCAATGGCCTGCTCACCCGCTTCGTTATGAATCAGCTCCTGCACCTGGGTATCCACCACCAAAAGTTCGTGGATACCGGTACGGCCACGGTAACCTTTGTGGTTACAGGCCGGACAGCCTTTCGCTTTGTACAGGGTCAGAGGCTCATGCTCTTCAAGTCCGAACCAGCTCTTGCTCTGCGCATCGGCTTCGTAACCTTCTTTACAGGTTGGGCAAAGGGTGCGCACCAGACGCTGCGCCAATACACCAAGCAGTGAAGAGGAAACCAGAAACGGTTCAATGCCCATATCACGCAGACGTGTCACAGCACCGACGGCGGTATTGGTATGCAGGGTCGACATTACCAGGTGACCGGTCAGTGACGCCTGAACCGCAATTTGCGCAGTCTCAAGGTCACGGATCTCACCCACCATCACCACATCCGGGTCCTGACGCAAGATAGCGCGCAGGCCGCGGGCAAAGGTCATATCAACCTTGGTGTTAACCTGGGTCTGGCCAATACCATCGATATCAAATTCGATGGGGTCTTCCACGGTGAGGATATTACGCTCAGCGCTGTTCAACTCTGTCAGTCCTGCGTAAAGCGTGGTCGACTTACCGGAACCAGTTGGACCGGTCACCAGCAAAATACCGTGTGGACGTTTAATCAGGTGCTGGAAGCTGTCATGCACATGCGGCGTCATGCCAAGGCTTTCCAAATCCAATTGGGTGGCATTTTTATCCAAAAGACGCAGTACCACACGCTCACCGTGCGAAGACGGCATGGTTGAAACACGCACATCCACCGCACGGCCACCGATGCGCAGTGAGATACGGCCATCCTGCGGTACACGTTTTTCTGCAATGTCGAGACGTGCCATAACCTTGATACGGGACACCAGCAATGGTGCCAGTTTACGGCTCGGGCTTAACACTTCGCGCAATACACCGTCGACACGAAAACGGATCGACAGGCTTTTCTCGAAGGTTTCGATATGGATATCCGACGCAGTTTCTTTGATCGCTTCACCCAACATGGCGTTGATAAGCTTGATGATCGGCGCATCATCTTCCGATTCGAGCAGATCTTCGCTTTGCGGCAACTCTTCAGCCAGCGCGAAGAAGTCATCGCTGTCCGCGCCAATATCTTCCATCAGCTGCTGCGCTTCAGAAGAGTCGCGCTGGTAAAGCTGGGTCAGTTTGGGGTCAAAGTCTTCACTGCGCAGCTGGATGGGTGTGAATCCCTGTCCCAGCACACGGCGCACTTCATTGAGTACTGCCGCTTTTGGCTGCTCACGGTAATAGAGCAGCCAGCCGTTATCCGTACGCTCCACGACCACACCATGGCGCTTGGCAAAACCAAACGGCAATCTGGCAGCAGGTGCTAAAGGCACGACAGGATTGTCAGGCGACAGATCCGGTTCCAAATCCAGAGGAAACGTCTCCATGGTCTTACCTCAGCTCCGCCATAATAGCGCGCACTTCTGCGGGCATGGTCATGTCAGCGCCGTATTCCGGCAATACCGGGGTTTTCACGCCTGGCATCAGTTTCACTTCTTCCTGCGAGCGGTAGATTTGCTCTGCGCGGATGTAGTTGTACTTGCGCTGGGTAATCCCGTCAGCCGTCAGGCCGGTACGGATAATAGTCGGCTTGATAAACAGCATCAGGTTACGCTTGGTCTTGCCTGACGAAGTGGATTTGAACAAGTGACCCAGCACCGGAATGTCTCCCAGCAGCGGAACTTTCTGTTCGCTCTCGTTGGTCTGCTCGTCAATCAGGCCACTCAGTACGATCATCTGCTGGTCAGCAGCCAGTACTGAGGTGGTCAGTTGGCGTTTACCAAAGCGGATATCAACTGCACCACTTGCACCCAGTACGTTGGAAATTTCCTGCTCAATGTTGAGCTGCACCGAGTCCCCTTCATTGATTTGCGGAGTGATCTTCAGTTTGATACCAACATCTTTACGCTCCACGGTCTGGAACGGGTTATCGTTGTTTGAGCCCGTGGTAGAGCCAGTCACAACCGGTACTTCTTCACCCACGATAAAAGAGGCTTCTTCGTTATCCAGCACCATCAGGCTTGGCGAAGACAGGATGTTGGAATCACTGTTGGAAGAAACGGCAGTGACAAGGGAAGTCCAGTCACCCAACACAATACCTGCCGCAAGACCGCTTACGCCGCCCAACACTTCAGCAATCGCCGTAGGGTCGCCGGATTCAGTAATAGGCACCTGTACCGCGTTGTTGTTGTTATCGAAACGGGTTTCGGTGATGGTGGTGTCTTTGGCTTCTTCCTGCGCAGCCAGATAATTGGTGATAGGCACACCGGTATTACCAAACTGGATACCACCGCCGCTCAACGAGCCCCACTGCACACCAAGGTTGGCACCATCGCTTTCTGACAGTTCAACAATCATGGCTTCAATCAGCACCTGGGCACGGCGAATATCGAGCTGTGCAATCACGCTTTCCAATGCACGCATAATGTCAGGCGGCGCGGTGATCACCAGCGCATTGGTACCTTTGTGAGCCGAGATTTTTACATCACCGCCGGAAGGGGTTGCAGCCTGGCGCTGTCCACCCTGCTTTTCAGCCAGCAAGTTTTCAGATACGCCCTGAAGCACATCCACCACCTCTTCCGCTTTGGCATAGCGCAGGTAGACAACGCGGTTGTTGCCCACGGTCGCCATTTCGCGATCCAGCTGGGTGATCAGTTTTTTGATGCGCTCACGCACCTGAGGCTCACCGGAGATCAGCACAGAGTTGGTGCGCTCGTCGGCCACCACGCTGGTTTGTAAAAGTTCAGGGGTATTCTTACCGTCGCTTTGCTTGTTGAGGCTATCAACGATACGCACCATTTCAGAGGCAGAAGCGTGCTTGAGGTTCACCACCTCCACTTCTTTGTTACCGGCTTGGTCGACACGCTCAATGATGTCTGCCAGACGGTTTACCACCGCCGCTCGGCCAGTGATCATAATGACGTTGGCCGGATCGTAATGCACCACGTTGCCGGCACCAGCGTTATCAATCAGCTGTCGCAACAACGGAGACAGTTCGCGCACAGACACGTTTTTCACCGAGACAACACGGGTCACTACGGCATCGCCCTGAATGGTGTCTTTATCGCCCACCACTGGGATAGCTGATTGCTTGGCGTCTTTGTCACGCACGACCTTCAGCACACCGTTTTCCATTTCAACCACGGCGAAGCCATACACAGAAAGCACGTTCAGGAAAAACTGATAGTACTGATCTTCATTCAGCACGTCATAACTGCGCACGTTAACCTTACCGCGCACTGCCGGGTCAACAATGATGGTTTTTTCGAGGTTACGGCCAACAATCTCAATAAATTCTTGGATGTCCGTTCCCTTGAAACTGGCGCTGAATTCGGCGGCCCAGGCACCCATGCTCTGCATTGCCAGCACGCCTGCCACTAACCACGTATTACGTTTCTTCCACGTATTCACTTTGTTCTCCGTTTTCAGTCCGTGTTAAAGACCGATATATATGTCGTGCAACTGACCGTCACGCTGGACGGTAAGGCTGATCTCAGAAGCATCTGACAGGCTTTGCCAGATACGGTTCATTTCTGCCGGATTGGCGAGGTCAGCGCCATTGATGCTGACGGCAATATCACCTTCCTGAAGGCCTGCTTCCTGAAACAGTCGGTTATCACTACCAGGACCGATACGGTAACCGACCAGTCCTTCGTCATTTCGTTCCTGGGACAGGGTGATGTATTTCAGCAATGCTTGCGGGTTATTCATGATTTCCGCTTTTACACTACTCAAATCAGCCTCACCGCTATCCTGTTCAACCGGTTCGCGCACTGGAGCAGGCTGAGGCGCACGTTCCCTGTCATTGTAATCCACACCCGCCAACATCAGGGTTTCATCACGGCCGCTGTTACGCAGGATCACGCGATCACTCATTACTTGACGTAAGATTACGCGCGTCCCTTCAATGGCTTCACCGATACCATAAGTTTTCTGCGATCCACGGTTAGCGATAACTGCCAAACCGCGATCCGGCTCGGAGCTTGCGACCAAGCCTACCAAGGTGAGATTAAGTTTCGTGCGAGGCGCTTCGACCACTGGCGCCGGTGCTTCAACGACAGGTGCCGGCGCGGCGTTGTAACGGCCAAAGAAATGACGGTTGACCAACTGATCGAGCTGGTAGGCGGCTTGCTGTTGACCGGCCGTGGTAGCAACGGCAGTAACAGAGGTAGGGCTTGGTGGTGGAGACGGAACCCAAAACCACACCAAGCGACCCAACGTCCACGCCAGTATCAACACCAGTACGCGGGTAGTCCATTTTGCCAAAGAGGCAGGAAACGTTTTACCAAGTTGTGGTTGAGCCCAATCGGGTAAACGCTTAATCCCAAATATCGCAGACATGCTGTTCCTGTTCAAAAAAGGCCGCTCACCGAACACCAGTGAACTCCTGCTTTTAGCGCGTAACTATAAGAATATGAAATTAACGCCACAATTTACCTGTTTTCCTTCGCTTTGCCGATAAGGGTCATCTGTTTTTTGTCTGCATGCTTCCATTGCGGCTTGAAAGTTGGACGAATGACCACCATATGAGAGCCTCAAATGTGATGCTGATCGGATTCAGCAAACGTGGTAAGTTTAGCCACCAAATGGTGACGGGGTGTTAAGTGAGCGTGAAACACGACGGTAATGACCAAAATTTGCAGGTAAGGCTGGATAAGTGGCTTTGGGCTGCGCGTTTTTATAAAACCCGCACACTGGCAAGAAACATGATTGACGGTGGCAAGGTTCACTATAACGGCCAACGCTCAAAACCGAGCAAAGTGGTTGAAGTTGGCGCTGAAATAAAGCTTCAGACCGGCTTTGATGAAAAGACCGTGATTATCGAAAAAATCAGTGAGCACCGCCGCGGCGCACCAGAGGCACAAACCCTGTACCGCGAGACGGATGAAAGCATCGCGCGCCGGGATAAACGTTCACTGGAACGACAGCTTCACGCACACAACCCCAGTCCTGATCGCCGTCCTGACAAAAAGCAGCGACGCGATATTCTCAAATTTAGACACAGTAACGATTAACGCCGGAGAAGTTATCCATGGCACAAGACAGTCTGCACCGTTACTTGTTCGATGGCGTTTCAGTACGCGGCGAACTGGTTCAACTTTCGGATTCATTTCAACAGCTGACCGGCAGCAAAGACTACCCGGGACCTGTCAAACACCTGCTGGGTGAGCTGATGGTTGCGACCAGTCTGCTAACCGCCACCCTGAAGTTCGAAGGCTCTATTACCGTGCAAATCCAAGGTGATGGCCCGGTATCCCTGGTGGTTATCAATGGCAACCACAACCAGGTGATGCGCGGCACAGCACGCTGGAATGGCGAATTGGCAGACACCGCAACCCTGCAAGAGCTGATGGGTAAAGGTCACATTGTGATCACTATCGAGCCAGAGCAAGGCGAGCGCTACCAAGGCATTGTCGGTTTGGAAGGCGACACCCTGGAAGCGTGTCTGGAAGATTACTTTGCCCGTTCGGAACAATTGAAGACCCGTTTGTGGCTGCGCACCGGCGAAGTTGAAGGCCAAAGCAAGGCTGCCGGCATGCTGCTGCAAATCATGCCGGATGGCATGGGTCACGAAAATGATTTTGACCACCTTGCCCAACTGACAGAGACCGTGAAGAACGAAGAACTGTTCGGATTGGACGCAGAAGAAGTGTTATACCGTCTTTACCACCAGGAAAATGTAAAAGTCTACGAGCCAAAGGCGGTGACTTTCCAATGTTCATGCTCGCGTGAGCGCAGCGCGTCAGCGATTGCTGCAATTGAACGTCAAGAAGTGGAAGAAATGGTGGCAGAAAGCGGCAGTATCAAACTTCACTGTGACTACTGTGGTGCAGATTATGAGTTCGATGCCGTTGATATTTCAGCAATTTTTGACCAAAACGGCCCAGCATCAAACACAGTACATTAATTTTTCTCTTTGCTAATTAATGGCAAGAAAAGCCTCATAAACCGGCCTTTGTGCCGGTTTTTTTATACAAAATCCCTTCTTTCCCCGAAAAAAATACACCGACCTCCAACCCCTTAATTTTGTACAATTAATAACCGGTTTAATGTGGCACAAGCAGTTAACATGACGGTAATATAAAAGAGACAGACCGGTTAAGAGTATTACATTTACTTAATTTGTTTGTGGTTATTTTTTGAATTAAATCCCTGAATTGCCTAGTTCAGGTTGCTAGCATGGACGACAGTTACTTTACATCTTACCCAAGGAGCACCTATGACTGTCATGAACGTCGAGAAAAAGGTTGCGAAAAATATCGATTTGTCAAAGCACGGATTACACGATGTTACAGAGGTTGTTCGTAACCCTACATACGAACAGCTCTTCATCGAGGAAACCAAACCGGGGTTGGAAGGTTATGAGCGCGGTACCGTTACCGAACTCGGCGCCGTTGCAGTAGACACCGGTATCTTCACCGGCCGTTCCCCTAAAGACAAATACATTGTGCGCGATGACACCACCAAAGATACCCTATGGTGGTCAGATCAGGGCGCCAATGACAACAAAGCCATCGACCAGAATGTCTGGAATGATCTTAAAGATCTGGTAACCCGCCAACTGTCCGGCAAACGCCTGTTTGTTATCGACGGTTACTGCGGTGCCAACCCAGACACCCGCCTCAGCATCCGCGTTATCACTGAAGTTGCCTGGCAGGCACACTTCGTGAAGAACATGTTTATCCGCCCAACTGAAGAAGAGCTGGAAAACTTCGAGCCGGATTTTGTGGTCATGAATGGCGCGAAATGCGTTAACGAGAAGTGGCAGGAGCATGGTCTGAACTCCGAAAACTTCACTGTGTTCAACCTGACCGAGCGCATGCAGCTCATCGGCGGTACCTGGTACGGCGGCGAGATGAAAAAAGGCATGTTCGCGATGATGAACTACTTCCTGCCGCTGAAGGGCATTGCATCCATGCACTGTTCAGCCAACATGGGTAAAGAAGGCGACGTGGCCGTGTTCTTTGGCCTGTCAGGAACCGGTAAAACCACCCTGTCGACAGATCCTAAACGTGAGCTGATCGGCGACGATGAGCACGGCTGGGACGACAACGGCGTCTTCAACTTTGAAGGTGGCTGCTACGCAAAAACCATCAAATTGTCGAAAGAAGCTGAGCCAGACATCTACAACGCCATCCGCCGCGATGCATTGCTGGAAAACGTGACGGTACGCAACGACGGCTCTATCGACTTCGATGACGGTTCGAAAACGGAAAACACCCGCGTTTCCTACCCGATCTACCACATCGAAAACATCGTTAAGCCAGTGTCCAAAGGCGGCCACGCAAACAAGGTTATCTTCCTGTCAGCGGACGCATTTGGCGTACTGCCTCCTGTTTCTAAGCTGACACCAGAGCAAACCAAGTACCACTTCCTGTCTGGCTTCACGGCTAAACTGGCCGGTACTGAACGTGGCATCACTGAACCAACGCCAACCTTCTCAGCCTGTTTTGGTAATGCGTTCCTGACCCTGCACCCAACCCAATACGCGGAGGTGCTGGTGAAACGTATGGAAGCGGTAGGTGCACAAGCTTATCTGGTGAACACCGGCTGGAACGGCACAGGCAAACGTATCTCTATCAAAGATACCCGCGCCATCATCGATGCCATCCTGGATGGGTCTATCGATCACGCCGACACCAAGGTGATCCCTGTCTTCAACCTAGAAGTGCCAACTGCACTGCATGATGTTGACCCAGATATCCTTGATCCACGTGACACCTATGTCGACCCACTGCAGTGGGAAAGCAAGGCCGAAGATCTGGCGCAGCGCTTTATCAAGAACTTTGACAAATACACTGACACACCGGAAGGTGAAGCACTGGTCAAAGCCGGTCCTCAGCTGGACTGATAAACGCAAGACCCCATCATTGTGAGCCTCCCCTGTGGAGGCTCTTTTCTTTCTGTGAAATCGCGCCAAGCTCTCAAAAAGCCAGCATTCCCCAACGGCTTCAGGGGTTACTGCTTGAATAACTGTATTTTTTACGCCAACCTCATTATCACCCGCACATCATGGCGAAACCGTTGAAGAGAGAAGTTGCCACATGCGTTTGCTTGCCAAGCTGATTGCCTCGCTCGTGATCCTGCTCCTGGTTACCCTGGGTACATTCTTAACCGTGCTCAGTACCGACTATGGCTTGCCACTGGCGACCTCAACAGTGGACAAAGTCACGCCGTACCGCTTTCAGGCAGAGAAACTCGAATACGATGTACTTTCGCCTTTCTCCCTGACGATCACCTCACCGCAGCTGACGCAAAAGGACAATGATGCCAACTCCCTCAGCGCAGAATACCTTTCGCTGAACCTGTCATTGTTCGACACCCTGCTCGGTACGCTCTCGCTCAACAATGTGGTAGTACGCGACGCTTCTCTCAGCGAAGATGTTCAGAACCACCTGCCTGATTCCCTGTTTATCAAACACCTGGCAATGGACGGCGTAAGCTATCAGGGCAAATTTCTGCGCTTTGGAAATGCAGACATTCAATTGTCTGACTGGAAAAACAGTGAGAAACCCTGGGGTGAGTGGCAAGGAGAATTCCTGTTTTCTGCCCCCCGGGCCGACATTGACGGCCAGCCGTTGACCAACCTGTTACTTGACAGCGAGTTTATCGGCGACAAATGGGAAGTGTGGGGACTTTCTTTTAACAGCCCTTTTGGCAACGTGACTGGCAGTGCCACACAGGAGAGTGCGCGCTGGACATTGCATCAGCTGACACTCAGTGATGCCCGCATTGAACCCAGCGACAGCCTGGACAGGCTGATTAACCAATGGGCAACTGTCAGCCCGTCACTGGATATTGCCCTGCGACGCTTTGACCTGTTGGACATCAGTGCTTCGCTGCCCGGATTAACCGTCGAACACCTCAACCTTTCTGCGCAATCGGTATACCTGAAAAATGGCGAACTGGTGTGGGCACCCCGTGATATCCGCTCCCTGCTTTCCTTCAATGCCAGCCTGATCCACCGTGCGCCCTGGGTTCTGACGGATGTACTGGCCGATATTGCCCTCTCCCCTTCTATGATTGATGTCAGCGCCTTTTCCACCAAAATCAACGACGAGGGGTTTGTCTCCGTTTCCGGCAAACTCGACAGCGGCACACTCGCCCTTCGCAACCTGACCCTGAGCGGACTGGATATCGATATGTCCAGCGACATGCTGGCAACCGCACAGGGACAGTGGAGCGTGTTGAACACTATCACCGTGGAAGAGGTCTCGGTTCGCCATACTGGCATCACATTGGCCGATCCTGAGTTTCCCTTGCTCATCGCCGGTCTGAATTTGGATGGAGAGCAACTGACACTGCGCCAGGAAGGACTGAACGGCATGTGGCAAGGCACACTGACTGCGAGCGCCGCCGCGGCCAGTATCAACCGCATTCCGGTATCGAGCCCCTATGCGGCCATGCGCGTAGAAAACGGTGTATGGCGGATGGATCCCCTGAATCTCTCCTTCCAGACGGGTCAACTCGAAGCCAGGGCAACCCTCAACCTCACCAACCCCAGCCATCCCTGGACTTTGTCTGTTGACGGCTTGAGCATCCCCACAGACATTTACCGCCAATGGCTGATGGCTTCGCTGCCACTGAGTGGTGAGCACGACATCAACGTCTCCCTGTCAGGACTGGGGGCAGACAAAGACAGCTTTGCCTACAGCCTGACAGGCACGCTTTCAGCCCAGCCCCAGCGAACCCTGTTGCTCGCGCCGGCGCAGCAGCCCCTGGCACAAAGCCTGACCAGCCTGTTCACAGCAAGCCAACCACCGATGACAGATGCGTCATTACTGGCGGTGGGGGATATCAAGGTGAACGCAGATCGGGGGCGTATTTCACTGCAACCGGTCACTATCCGTCAGGAAAACCGGCAATTCTCCCTCTCCGGACAATGGGATTTAGTTACCGGCGAGGGGAGTCTTGGGCTGGATAAACGGTGAGTTTGGTGGGGCGAGGTTGCCCTACCCGAAAAGTCGGGTCTGCAACTGCATAGCATCTGGCTTGACTGCTTTTTCCGGCATCAGCACATAGGTACCACTGAAGGTGCCGGCTTCCTCCTCACCGCTGTAAATGGTCACTTCCATTTTTACCCGCGCCCTGCGGCCACTGGCTAAGCGATCAAGATCGCCACTCAGGCTGTCGAGAGACACCGCAGCACGCGGCCGTGAGACCACAGGCTTACGGTAACGAATATGGCTGTCAGCCAGCACAATACTTGCCGAAAGTTGCCGCTCTTTCATCAACAGCCACACCATGCCCCACCCTGCCAGCGTTGCCATACTGAAGACACTGCCTGCAAACATGGAGTCATGGGGATTAAGATTGGCATTGAGCAGAGCGCTCACTTCAAAACGGTAACCGGTGAACTGGGAGATCCGTACCCCCATTTTGTCACTGATAGGAATTTGCTGTTTCCAGCGTTGCTGAAGCTCCTGACACCATTCCGGGCGGCGCACCACGTCAGACATTAAATCCAACGGTTTAAGCATTTGCTGGTGACGTACAGGGCCACGCTCTTCACTGAGCGCCCCCTGATTGACAAAACCATTGGCGCTGTAAAAGCCAATGGCATCTTCGCGGGCATTACAGACCAGCCGTTTTGCCCCTTCCTGACGCGCCAGGGATTCCAGCGTCATCAGAATAAGGGCGCCCAGACCACGTTCACGGTATTGAGGTGCCACGGCCATATAACGGATCTGACCATCGTTATCCGGGGTCAGATAGAGCCGCCCTGCCGCCACGGGATCGCCCTTGGCGTCAATAATCATCCGGTGATGCGCGGCCACATCATAGGCATCGCGCTCTGAACCTTCCGGCATCCGCCAAGGCTCACGCAGCATCTTCCAGCGAAAGTAAAAATACGCCTGAAGCTCTTCATCCGTGGTGGGCGTGATCAGTCGAAACATCCCTTTCTCCTTGTAAGCCCGCCTTGGCTGTCAGACCTGCAACCAGAAGGTTACCGGGCCATCATTCACCAGGCTGACTTTCATGTCTGCGGCAAAAATGCCATTTTCAGTTTTGACACCGGATTCACGGCAATAGTGCGAAAACAGTTGATACAAACGATCCGCTTCTGCCGGAGGCGCGCCATTGAAGCTCGGGCGCATGCCTTTGTTGGTGTCCGCCGCCAGGGTGAACTGGGAAACCACCAGCACGTCACCGCCAGCCTGCTGGACATTAAGGTTCATCTTGCCGTTTTCGTCCTCGAAAATACGGTAGCCCAGCACTTTCTCATGCAGCCGATGCGCCTTTTTGTCGTCATCGCCTTTTTCCACACCCAGCAGTACCAACAACCCTTTGCCAATCGCACCGACGGCTTTGCCATCGACCACCACATTGGCTTCGCTTACTCGCTGGATAAGCGCAATCATAGCAGCTCCTTTCTTATCATCTTAATTATCAGTAAGTTGTTCTTTTTTGTCGACCGCCACCAGATCCCACATCTTGCGCTCGCCGAGCGCCGCAGTCACTTCTGCACCTACCAATACGATGCACCAGCTGAGGTAGACCCAGACAAACAGCAGCGGCACCACTGCCAGCGCGCCGTATATCAGTTCATAAGACGGAAAGTTGGTGGCGTAAAAGGCAAAGCCCTTTTTGCTGAATTCAAACAGTATGCTGGCAGTCACAGCGCCAATAAAGGCATGACCCAAACTCACTTGGCAGTTCGGCACCAGGGTATACAACCCCAGGAAAGCCAGCGATGTCAGGACAAACGGCAGAAGCTTCAATAATGCCGGCGCCCATACATCTGCCCCCTCTATGTTGAGCAAATTGAGGGAGCCCAGGTAGGAGCTGACACCCAGACTGCTTCCCACCAGCACCGGCCCCAAGGTCAATACCATCCAGTAAATGGAAAAAGAGACCACCAGCGCGCGCTTGTGGCGCACCCGCCAGATGTAGTTAAGACTCTTGTCGATAGCCGAAATCAGCATCAGGGCTACCACAAACAGAAAGGCGACACCCACGGCTGTCATTTTGCCGGCATTAGCGACAAACTGGTTGAGATACTGCTCCAGTGCATCGCCCGAGGCGGGCACAAAATTGTGCAGGACAAAAGAACGGATTTGATCCCCTGCTTCCGCAAAACCGGGAATGAGCGAGAGCGCTGACAACACGACGGTGATCAGCGGAACCAGGGAAAGCAAGGTGACATAGGCCATGTAACCGGCAGTCACAGTCAGGCGATCGTGAATGACACGGCGAACCAAATGCCGCGCAAAAGTAAACGTCAATTGCCCGGTACGGGACACAGTTTGCTTGAGTCGTTCCAAAGCTTCATCCATAGTTTTAATCGAGAAAATTAATCATATACCCAAGTGGCTTTCATTTGCTTGGCAATCCTACGTCGTAACAAGGAGTTTACCGTGCGTATTATTTCTTCCCTGCTGCTTATCTTCACCCTGACAGGGTGCCAGTCCGCCTATTATGCCACTATGGAGCAGGTAGGCATTCACAAGCGAGACATTATGACTGACCGCGTTGAAGCAGCCTCAGAGGCCCAGGAAGAGGCCAGCGAGCAATTTACCAGTGCACTGGAAGCCCTGAGTACCTTAACCCAGTTTGATGGCGGTGAGTTGCAAACTATGTACGACACCATCAACGAACAATACCTCGACAGTGAAGAAGCGGTGGAAAATGTCCGGGATCGGATTGGCGCTGTCGAGGATGTGTCTGATGCCCTGTTTGATGAATGGCGCGATGAGCTGGATTTGTACACCAGCGCTTCCCTGCGCCGGGACAGCGAAAGAAAACTAAAGGAAACCGAGCGCAGTTATTCCCAAATGCTGGCCGCCATGAAAAAAGCGGAGAGCAAGATGACTCCGGTGCTCAATACCTTGCGTGATAACACCTTGTACCTTAAACACAACCTCAATGCAGCGGCCATTGGCTCACTGAAAAGTGAGTTTGCCGGTCTGGAGCGTGAAATCAATCGTGCCATCAAAGACATGAAAGTTGCGATTGCGGAGTCAGATCGTTTCCTCGCGACCCTGAACAGATAGTGTCTTACAGGATTCTCTAATGTGAGTCACACCGTGTGAGACAAATTCACTTAATGTTGGCTCAGGCAAATTCGTGCCTGCATTCAACGGTATGACACCGTCTCTCAACACGGAGGAGAACGCATGAGCATTATCTCATGGATTATTCTGGGGCTGCTCGCCGGTATTCTGGCTAAGTGGATCATGCCCGGCAAAGATGGCGGCGGCTTTATCATGACGACCCTGCTCGGTATCGCCGGTGCGGTCGTTGGTGGCTGGGTAAGCACTCTGCTGGGTATTGGCACCACAGGTGGCTTGAGTATTGGCAGTATTGTAATGGCAACGGTGGGTGCGCTGATCCTGCTGTTTCTCTACAACCGCTTCGCCCGCTAACCACCATCCAATAGATACAAAAAAGCCTCCGCAGTGCGGAGGCTTTTTCTTACAGCGTCAGTAAAACTTACTTGCTGCCGCGGCTTGCGCGTTTACGATCAGTTTCCGTCAGCAGTTTCTTACGGATACGGATGCTTTCTGGGGTTACTTCTACCAGTTCGTCGTCATCGATGAATTCCAGCGCCTGCTCAAGGGTGTACTTGATTGGCGTGGTCAGCACCTGCGCGTCATCAGTACCTGATGCGCGAACGTTGGTCAGTTGCTTACCTTTCAGCGCGTTTACAGTCAGGTCGTTGTCACGGCTGTGGATACCGATAACCATACCTTCGTAAACTTCAACACCGTGACCGATGAACAGACGACCGCGCTCCTGCAGGTTGAACAGGGCGTTAGTCAAGGCTTTACCGGTTGCGTTCGCAATCAGTACACCGTTGTTACGCTGACCGATGTTACCGCCTTTGTGTGGGCCGTAGTGGTCAAACGTGTGGTACATCAGGCCAGAACCTGAAGTCAGGGTCATGAACTCAGTCTGGAAGCCGATCAGGCCACGAGATGGCATGATGAAGTCCATACGAACACGGCCTTTACCGTCTGGAGACATGTCGCGCAGTTCACCTTTACGCAGACCGATTTTCTCCATGATGCCGCCCTGGTGCTCTTCCTGCACGTCGATGGTCACGGTTTCAAACGGTTCCATCAGCTGGCCGTTCTCTTCCTTGATGATTACTTCAGGACGAGATACAGCAAGCTCGAAGCCTTCACGACGCATGTTTTCGATCAGGATTGACAGGTGCAGTTCACCACGGCCTGAAACGCGGAATTTGTCCGGGTCTTCAGTTTCTTCAACGCGCAGTGCAACGTTGTGTACCAGCTCTTTCTGCAGACGCTCAAGGATGTTACGTGAAGTAACGTACTTACCTTCTTTACCTGCAAACGGAGAGGTGTTCACCTGGAAGGTCATGGTTACGGTTGGTTCGTCAACTGACAGCGCTGGCAGCGCTTCAACGCAGTTTACGTCACAGATGGTGTCAGAGATTTTCAGCTCACCCAGACCTGTGATTGCAACAATGTCACCTGCCGCTGCAGAGTCAACGTCGTGACGCTCCAGACCCAGGTAACCCAATACCGTACCTACTTTACCGTTACGGGTTTTGCCGTCAGCACCAACGATAGTCACTTGTTGGTTAGGCTTAACAGAACCACGGGTTACACGGCCAACACCGATAACACCTACGTAAGAGCTGTAATCCAGCTGAGAGATCTGCATTTGCAGAGAGCCGTTAACATCAACTTCTGGTGCAGATACGTTGTCAACGATCGCCTGGAACAGTGGTTCCATGTTGTCGCCAGTCTCGCCTTCTTCCAGTGTCGCCCAGCCGTTCAGTGCTGATGCGTAAACCACTTGGAAGTCCAACTGCTCGTCGGTCGCACCCAGGTTGTCAAACAGGTCAAATACTTGATCCATAACCCAGTCAGGACGCGCGCCAGGGCGGTCGATTTTGTTGATAACAACGATTGGCTTCAGGCCGTGCGCAAACGCTTTTTGCGTTACGAAACGGGTTTGAGGCATTGGGCCGTCAACCGCGTCAACGATCAGCAGAACAGAGTCAACCATTGACATGATACGCTCTACTTCACCACCGAAGTCTGCGTGTCCCGGGGTGTCAACGATGTTGATGCGGTAATCATTCCAGTTGATAGCGGTGTTTTTCGCCAGAATGGTAATGCCACGCTCTTTCTCGATGTCGTTCGAGTCCATGACGCGTTCTTCGTGCTCGCCACGGGTTTCCAGGGTGCCAGACTGCTGAAGCAGTTTGTCAACCAGGGTAGTTTTGCCGTGGTCAACGTGCGCGATGATCGCGATATTTCTCAGTTTATCTATCTGTACAGTAGACATGGGTTCTCTTTCACTCAAAAAAGATGTGTCGCCAAAAGCCATCAGCCCTTTCAGACTGAAAGCGCTCACCGCCACTTGATTAAAAAAACGGCCGTAATTTACCAGATTTTTATTGAAAACCCACGAAATATGTGACTCAGGATCAATTTATATTTCGCAGGGATTGATAATGGAGGGCGATTTCGCCGCTTCGCACTTCCCTCAACCCGTTGATTTGCCCTGACAGTGGGCGAATCCTGCGCCACAAATGGGCAAGGAAAACACCAAAATATAGCAGCAAAATATTTTTTGGTGGCCACAACGGCCAACCGCACTCTTTCGATCCAAGTCACAGCTCAGAGATTGTCTTCACGCCGAGTGATTTCTGCCGTTGACAACAACCTTCAACCACTGCTGAATGAATTGATTGGCACGCAATCCTTCCATTGCACCATGTTGGTGCGGACGCGCACCAAGATTGATCGAAAGATCACAAAAATCAGCGTCATCATCACCTAAACACAGGGAATGACTGGGATTTAAAACTTGGCACACTTTTCGCTTTAGTGGAGCCAGACCCACTTTTTGGTGGAGCGCACGACGCCACTTCGCCAAGTTAGAGAACAATGACACCGGAGGTTTATTCACATGTCAGTAGAAAACGTACTCGCCTTAATCCAAGAGCACGAAGTTAAGTTTGTTGACCTGCGCTTCACCGATACCAAAGGTAAAGAGCAGCATATTTCTATCCCAGCGCACCAAATCGACGCGGACTTCTTTGAAGACGGCAAGATGTTCGATGGTTCGTCTGTTGCAGGTTGGAAAGGTATTAACGAGTCAGACATGGTGATGATGCCTGACGCATCTTCTGCGGTTCTCGACCCATTCACTGAAGATGCGACCCTGAACATCCGCTGTGACATCCTTGAGCCGGCAACCATGCAAGGTTACGACCGTGACCCACGCTCAATCGCAAAACGCGCTGAAGACTACATGCGCTCTACCGGCATTGCAGACACCGTTCTGATTGGTCCAGAGCCAGAATTCTTCCTATTCGACGACGTGAAGTTCTCGACTGACATGTCAGGTTCTTTCTTCAAGATCGATGACGTGGAAGCAGCATGGAACACAGGTTCTGATTACGAAGGCGGTAACAAAGGTCACCGTCCTGGCGTGAAAGGCGGTTACTTCCCGGTAGCACCGGTTGATTCATCACAAGACATCCGTTCAGCAATGTGTCTGGTTATGGAAGAGATGGGTCTGGTTGTAGAAGCGCACCACCACGAAGTAGCAACGGCTGGTCAGAACGAAATCGCAACCCGTTTCAACACCCTGACCACCAAAGCGGACGAAATCCAAATCTACAAGTACGTTGTTCACAACGTGGCACACGCGTTCGGTAAGACAGCGACTTTCATGCCTAAACCACTGGTTGGTGACAACGGCTCAGGTATGCACGTTCACCAGTCTCTGGCGAAAGACGGCGTTAACCTGTTTGCAGGCGACAAGTACGGCGGCCTGTCTGAGACAGCACTGTACTACATCGGCGGTATCATCAAGCACGCACGTGCGATCAACGCCTTTGCTAACCCATCAACCAACTCTTACAAGCGTCTGGTTCCTCACTTCGAAGCACCAGTTATGCTGGCATACTCTGCACGTAACCGTTCAGCGTCTATCCGTATCCCAGTGGTACCAAGCCCAAAAGCACGCCGTATCGAAGTTCGCTTCGGCGATCCAGCAGCGAACCCATACCTGGCGTTTGCAGCCATGCTGATGGCGGGTCTTGACGGTATCAAGAACAAGATCCACCCTGGCGATGCAATGGACAAAGACCTGTACGACCTGCCAGCAGAAGAAGCTGCAGAGATTCCAAAAGTAGCAGAATCGCTGAAGCAAGCGCTGGAGTGCCTGAGCGATGACCGCGAATTCCTGACTGCAGGCGGCGTATTCTCTGACGATTTCATCGATTCTTACATCGCTCTGAAATCTCAGGACGTAGAGCGCGTGAACACTGCGGTTCACCCACTGGAATTTGAACTGTATTACTCAGTGTAATTCACGAAATAACACTGAAAATCAATGGGCTCGCTCACAGGCGAGCCCTTTTTTTGTTGTCTGTATTTTCGCCGGGCGCAGAATGGTTCCGTTGGCACTCACGCCGGAAACCACAAGGAATTTTCATGCAACGCTCGACAATCCTTTCGCTGCTCCTTTTTGGTGCAATGACAAACGTCGCAGCCGCTGGCGAATATTACCGCTGGGTGGATGAGAAAGGGACGCTCCATTTCAGTGACTCGCCGCCAGAGGTCAGCCTGGAGATAGAGGTCGATATCAGCCCGCTGCAATTGCCGTCGCAGCCAGACAACCAACTGATGCCGGACTCCCCGGACACTCCGCCATCGCCGCTTTCCCCGCCCGAACCTGCGCTTGCAAGCACCATCAAACTCCTTTCCCCCGCTGATGATGCTACTCTGCGCAATAATCAGGGCGATATCACCTTGAAAATCGCGACGGATCTGCCTCTGGGTAAAGACCAGTCTGTCAGGGCAGTGATTGACGGTAAAGCACAGGCAGCCAAAAAGTCATCCTCCCTGTCTCTCAGCAACGTCGACCGTGGCAGCCACACCATAAAGGTGCAACTGCTACAAAATGGCAAGGTAATTGCAGCATCCCCTTCAATCACTGTGTTCTTGCACCGGGCAATCCAACACAAAGCCCCGCCCGCTGGGAAACCAACCCCGCTTTAACACAGCCTGAGGCATAAAGGGCGCACGCCGCGAAGAAATCCTCCCGCTGACGCTGCGCCAATATGCACGATAAGGTAAACTTCAATGCACCACTATGGTGCAAACAATAGGAAGCTGATGTGGCCTCGTTGACTGAAACCGTCATGGATAACCTGATCACCGCCGTTCTGGTCCTCGACCAGGAGTTGATGGTGACTTACGCCAACCCGGCAGCAGAGCAACTGTTCTGCCTCAGCGAACGCCGCTTGCGGGAACATCCCCTCACCGAACTGGTGCAACACTGCTCGGTCGATCTGGAACTGGTAAAAGCCACCCTCGACAGCGGACAAAGCCTGACAGACAGCGATGTCACTCTGGTGGTCGATGGCAATCAGCGTAAGGTTGAGTTGAGCGCTAGCCCACTGATGTGGGCGCGAAGCCCCTCCATGTTGATTGAACTCAAAGCCATTGGTCACCAGCAACAGATCAGCCGTGAGCTTCAGCAACAGGCGCAGCAGCAGGCGGCAAAAGAGTTGGTTCGCGGCCTGGCCCACGAGATTAAAAACCCGCTGGGTGGACTGCGCGGTGCGGCGCAGCTTCTGGAAAAGATGTTGCCCGACCCAAGTCTGGGTGAATACACCCGCATCATCATTGAACAGGCCGATCGCCTGCGCAACCTGGTAGACCGCCTGTTGGGGCCACAGAAGCCGGGGCACCGCCAGCAGGAAAACATTCATGTGGTGATCGAGAAAGTGCGCCAGTTGGTGGAGCTTGGCTACCATGTGCACGTAACACGTGATTACGACCCGAGCCTGCCGGATATCGAGATGGATCCGGAGCAGATGGAGCAGGCTATTCTCAACGTGGTTAACAATGCCGCCCAGATTCTGGCGGATACACCCAACCCGGAAATTACCCTGCGTACCCGCACCGAACACCAGGTGGTTATAAACGGAAAACGTCACCGCCTTGCCGCACGTATTGATGTGATTGATAACGGGCCAGGAATTGCGCCAGAGCTTCAGGACACCCTGTTCTACCCCATGGTATCCGGCCGGGCAGGTGGCACCGGGCTTGGACTTTCTATCACCCGGAACCTTATCGACCAGCACCAGGGCAAAGTACTGGTCAACAGCTGGCCGGGCAGTACCACATTCACCATTTTGCTACCCATTCGACGCTAAGGGGAGATTATGAGCAAAGGACTAATCTGGGTCGTTGATGACGACAGCTCAATCCGCTGGGTGCTCGAGCGAACACTTGGCGCTGCCGGGCTGGCATGCGAAACCTTTGCCGACGCCGACAGCGTGCTCGAAGCACTGCACCGCGAAGTACCGGATGTTCTGGTGTCCGATATCCGCATGCCGGGCACAGACGGCTTTGCCCTGCTAAACCGCCTGCAGTCGGAATACCCGACCCTGCCGGTGATCATCATGACCGCGCACTCCGATTTGGATGCCGCGGTCAGCGCCTACCAGAAAGGGGCATTTGAATACCTGCCAAAGCCGTTTGATATCGATGAGGCTGTGGCATTAGTAGAGCGCGCCGTGGCACACAGCCAGGAACAAAAGCGCCAGCGCGTGCCCAAAGAAACCGTGGAGCGTGCGCCGGAAATTATCGGTGAAGCGCCCTCCATGCAGGAGGTGTTCCGCGCCATTGGCCGCCTTTCCCGCTCCTCAATTTCCGTGCTGATCAATGGGGAATCAGGGACAGGTAAAGAGCTGGTTGCCCACGCCCTGCACCGCCACAGCCCACGTGCGACCAATTCCTTTATCGCCCTCAACATGGCGGCGATCCCCAAAGACCTGATTGAATCTGAACTGTTTGGTCACGAAAAAGGCGCGTTTACCGGTGCCAACAGTGTCCGTCAGGGCCGTTTCGAACAGGCCAACGGCGGCACCCTGTTTCTGGATGAAATCGGTGACATGCCTCTGGATATCCAAACCCGCCTGCTTCGGGTACTGGCGGATGGCCAGTTCTACCGTGTCGGCGGTCACCAGGCGATCAAAGTGGATGTACGCATCATCGCAGCAACCCACCAGAACCTGGAAAAACTGGTGGCTGACGGCAGCTTCCGGGAAGATTTATTCCACCGCCTGAATGTGATCCGTGTGCACCTGCCGCCGCTGCGTGAACGCCGCCAGGATATCGGCCAGCTCGCCAAACATTTTCTCAAGCGCGCGTCGGATGAACTCGACATTGAAGTGAAATCCCTGCACCCGACCACGCTCGATTTAATGGCCAGCCTCTCCTGGCCGGGTAACGTACGCCAGCTGGAAAATACCTGTCGCTGGCTGACAGTGATGGCCAGCGGCAAAGAAGTGCTGCCGGAAGATTTACCGCCGGAGCTGATGCAGCCGGAATCGCTGGAAAATGACGGCGACAGTGACAGCTGGCAACAGGCGCTGTCCCAATGGGCACGGTTATCACTGGACAAAGGTGACGACAACCTGCTGCGCGAAGCGTTGCCGGAATTTGAGCGCATCCTTTTGCGCGAGGCGTTGAACCACACCCGTGGCCATAAACAGGAAGCGGCAAAACTGCTCGGCTGGGGACGCAACACCCTCACCCGAAAGCTTAAAGAGCTGCAAATGCCGTGAGAACGCCCAAAAGGTTCACGATTTAAACAAAAATGGTAAACAAACTTTTCAAAACCGCCTTTTTAGGCGGTTTCGCTTTTCTGCCCTGCTGACGACCTTGTCGATAGCCCTTATACTCTCCAAAAGTTGATTTAAGGATATTCACATGATCGCAACCCACCTCCCTTTGACGGATCTGCACCGTCACCTTGATGGCAATATTCGTATTAGCACCATTCTGGATCTGGGTCAGAAATTTGGTATGGCGCTGCCGGCGACAACCATCGACGCACTGCGTCCACACGTTCAGGTTATGTCTAACGAACCGGATCTGGTTGGTTTCCTGACAAAACTGGATTGGGGCGTCGCAGTTCTGGGCGATCTGGATGCGGTTCGCCGCGTCGCGTATGAAAACGTGGAAGATGCGCTTAATGCGCGCATTGATTACGCTGAACTGCGTTTCTCCCCTTACTACATGGCAATGAAACACCAGCTGCCGGTACAAGGTGTGGTGGAAGCCGTGATTGATGGCGTGCAGGCGGGCAGCCGCGACTTTGGCGTGAAAACCAACCTGATTGGCATTATGAGCCGCACCTTTGGCACTGACGCTTGCATGCTGGAACTCGATGCCCTGCTGGCACTGAAGCAACACCTGGTGGCCATCGATTTGGCCGGTGACGAACTGGGTCAACCGGGCCATCAGTTCAATGATCACTTCGCCAAGGTGCGTAAAGCAGATCTGAATGTCACGGTACACGCCGGTGAGGCGGCTGGCGCACAAAGCATGTGGCAGGCGATCAATGAACTGGGCGCAACCCGTATTGGCCATGGCGTGAAAGCGATTGAAGACCCTGCGCTGATGGAATACCTGGCCAAGCACCGCATCGGTATTGAGTCCTGCCTGACCTCCAACGTGCAAACCAGCACGGTTGAATCGCTGGCTACCCACCCGGTGAAACAGTTCCTGGCTGAGGGGATTCTGGCAACCCTGAACACGGATGACCCGGCAGTATCGGGGATTGAACTGCCGCACGAGTACGAAGTGGCAGCGCCGGCTGCGGGCCTGACACAGGCGCAGATCACCCAGCTTCAGGCCAATGGCCTTGAGATCGCTTTCCTGTCCGACAGTGAAAAGGCAGCGCTGAAAGCGAACGCAGCAGCACGCAACTAATCACCCGCGCCGCGGTGAGAATGACCTTTTCAACACCGGCGATTGCCGGTGTTTTTTTGTGCTCTGTTCGGCTACAATCGCGCCGCTTTAGTACATCAACCAACAACGCCGGATGAGACGCATCATGTTCGACGCACTGTTTACTGTGAATGAAATCGTTGCTGCGGGTCCAGGTCAACTGGCAGCGGCAGCGTTGGCCGTGGTGCTGGCGGTAGTCAGCATCGGCAGTGGCGCTTAAAAGCCACAGGGAATACGCCAAGAAAAAAGCCGCATTGCGGCTTTTTTCGTATTCGTCAGGTGTGCTTTTCGCGCTTAAATCACGCGAGAGAACTGCTGTTGACGGGCGCGGTCACGCAGGTAAGTATCAAAGCACATGCAGATATTGCGGATCAGCAAGCGGCCTTTGAGGGTTACCTCGATGGTATCAGCGGTCACTTCCACCAGCTCATCGTCGATAAAACACTGCAGCAACTGCAGGTCTTCTTTGAAGTGCTGGTCAAACTCAACACCGAATTCACGCTCAATCACCCGCTTGTCCAGGGTGAAATTGCAAATCAGGGATTTGATCACTTCACGGCGCAGGATGTCGTCGCTATCCAGCATCACCCCTTTCCAAAGCGCATGGCGTTGCTCGTCCACTTGGTGGTAGTACTTTTTCAGCTCTTTCTGGTTTTGCGCATAGCAATCACCAATCATAGAAATCGCCGATACACCCAGCCCTAGCAAATCACAATCGCCTTGGGTAGTGTACCCTTGGAAATTACGATGCAGTTTGCCTTCACGTTGTGCTACCGCCAGCTCATCGTCTGGCAGGGCAAAGTGATCCATCCCGATAAACTGATAACCGGCACCAGTCAGGGTGTTAATCGTCTGCTCCAGCATGGCCAGTTTTTCTTTCGGCGACGGTAAGGTGTCTTCTTTAATTTTACGCTGCGCCGCAAACAGCTGTGGCAGGTGGGCGTAGTTAAACACCGACAGGCGTCCTGGCTGCATAGCAATCACCTGCTCCAGGGTCTGGGCAAAGGTCGCCTCATTCTGGTGCGGCAGGCCGTAAATCAAGTCCAGGTTGGTTGAACGGAAACTCAGCTCTTTGGCGCGTACCACCATGGCTTTGATGAAAGCTTCATCCTGCTCACGGTTCACCGCTTTTTGCACGGTTTTATCGAAATCCTGAACACCGATGCTCAGGCGGTTGAAGCCCTCACTGCGCAGGTGGTCCAGCATATCCAGCTCAATCTCGCGCGGGTCAACTTCGATACTGATCTCGGCATCCGGTGACAGGCGGAACTCTTCACGCAGCAGGTTCATCAGCCGGGAGATTTGTGCCTTGGTCAGGAAAGTGGGTGTACCGCCGCCCCAATGCAACTGGGTGACATTGCGATCATGCAACAGGTAAGCACGCTGGCGGATTTCCAACTCCAGCGCATCCAGATACTGATCGGCTTTGTGAGCGTGGCGGGTGATCACCTTGTTACAACCACAGTAGTAGCAAAGCGTGTGACAAAATGGGATGTGCACATACAGCGACAGATTGCGATCCGGGTACTGGGTACACGCCATATCAAATTCCGCGGCGGTGAAAACCTCGTGGAATTCCAGTGCGGTTGGGTATGAGGTGTAGCGTGGCCCTGAGTAGTTGTACTTCTCAATCAGCGCCTGATCCCAGATGATTTGCTGCTTAGACATGTGTGGTTCCGCCAAAAAATGAACAACCGAACAGTGTTGTAACTGGCAATTTTGCCACACTCTTCGGTTGTTAATGAATTAATCCCGCCTGCGCGACGGGAAAACTGTTGCTCAGATCTTACCTTGACTGCACGCTCAGCTGGCCAGCGTGCGAACCGGCGTCATTTTTGCACCGGTAAACGCCAGAATTTCTTCCAGTTCAGTGTGGATAGCCTGTTGCAGGCGCGACTCCGCTTTCATGCGTTCCATGTCGAAGCGCATACGGTCGCGTTTTTCGATCTGCTTGCGAGCATCACCACGCGGCATGTCTTTTACAACATCGTACAGTTCGTACAGTGCCGGAAAGCGGGTCGGAAAATCGACCCGTTTGTCTCCCTGAAGGTGATCCATGATCATGTATAACCGGATGGCCGCTTCTGACAAATCGCACTGCTCTTGCAGGGTCGCCATCGCAATCACATCCACACTCTCAATGATTTTCAGGTTACGCTGCTTGATGGCTTCATTCATCGCCTTTTCCTGCATTTTGGTCTGCTGACGCAATTTCGCCAACAACCAGCCTGCATAGCCAGCCAACCCGAGAATAATGGCACCACCCAGCGCCAACACACCTATCGGAAGAGTCTCCAACACTTACTCCTGATCAAATTTGAAGTTTTCAAACTCCGCCAGCAGATCATCATCACCACGGCGTTTGTTTTTCTTCGGTGCCTCTTGCTCTGGCTGGTCTTCTTCAAACAAGCCAAGCTGCTTCATCAGCGCTTCGATGCGATCCAGTTTCTGATCCACGTACTGCTGCAGGCCAGCACCCAGTTTCTCGCCGTTTTCGAGACGATCCAGCAACACATTCAATTGCGCATCATTTTCCAGCATCTCCAGCTCCTGCGCAGCGCTCAGGCGACGGGCCTTCTTCGCTTCTGCAGATTTTGGATGCGGCTTGGCTTCCACAACCAGCGCAACAGGTTTCTTACTGCCCAGACGTGGGTCACGCTGCGCCTGTGCCTGACGCTGCTGCTCGGTTTTGCCTTCAGAGTGGCGGGAGCCTGCTTTCAGGCCCTTGCGCTTGTTTTTACGCTTACGCGCCAGCGCGGCAATGTCATCTTTGTTCAGTGACTTGTCGTTATATTGCGCTGGACCTTCAGAGCCAACTTTGCGGCCTTTTTTCTTGCGGGTCATTCGTTTTTCTTCCTCAGTAAAATTACGTCGTTACCAACAAAGTCCACGTCAAGACCATCACGTTCGGCTAAAAACCTGAACGTTTCGCGACTGAAAAAACTCACGTGGGTTGGGTCATTTTTGTAATGCCAGCT
The DNA here is from genome assembly GCF_019209835.1 of Enterovibrio paralichthyis. Classification (NCBI taxonomy): domain Bacteria; kingdom Pseudomonadati; phylum Pseudomonadota; class Gammaproteobacteria; order Vibrionales; family Vibrionaceae; genus Enterovibrio; species Enterovibrio paralichthyis. The sequence goes on from NZ_JAHUTS010000034.1 coordinate 35,927, forward strand.
CTTGAAAGCATCGGCATCGATAACGAGTTTGGTCATGATGGCTAACCAGCCACCGGGTTTCACCAGACTCAGTAATTGTCTCCATTCCCTGTGAGGCATATAAAAGTGTTCAATCGCTTCGGTGCAGGTAACAAAATCGTAGGTTCGCTCCAGTGCGCTGATATTGGGCGCAAAATAGGGATCGTACACTGCCATTTCATGACTCGCTTCGCTCAGCATGGCTGCCAGCGCAGGCCCGGGACCACACCCAAAGTCTAACCCCTGCAAGCCTGAAGAACCCATTTTTTCCATAAGCGGTGTCGCGAGACGGCCCAGGAACTGACGGTAACCTTGGTCTTCAACCACATTTTCGTGCTTGTCATAGACCGCTTTTTCTTCTTCAGGTGGCAAAAGACACGCCGGATCGGCAAAAACCAGTGCGCATGTTCCGCAACGGAAATACTGCCGCCGTTTATCCTGCTCGAAGAATGAAACCGTCGCCGACTGACAAAGCGGGCAAGTTAAGGCGTGTTCGTCTTTCAATTTCCGTACCTGTTGATGCCAGAGAAGGTGGTGATCAAGGCGCGCACTCTGCCCTTGCCACGCTCAATCAAGAGTCAGTGACACAGAGTTATTGGGGATTTCTGCACCAATTTGAATGGCGGAAATGTAACAGAAAGCTGAATAAGAAAAAAGCGACAGGCACAGCCTGTCGCTCTATAGCGTTCTAATGAACGGATTTACCGTTTTCATCCCTAACAGTAATACCACATCCCGGTGAACAATTTTCCGTTTGTGCTTGGGCATCCTGCCGTTTTTATTCGAGTATTCACTCGCAACGTCCTGTCGTCATCACCGTCCTGGTGTGTGTCCTTCCTTCGTCCTGAAGGTGTCCATACTGAGTGTGAATCCGTCACACTGAATGCCATCCTGACAACACAACGTCCTGGTTTCTAAGGCTTTCCAAGCCTAAATCCGTTTGAATCCTAACCGCAGCCCTGCGTAATCGTCCTGATTATCCCTTTCCATGTCGTTATCCTGTCGACATAAATAAGTTTACGCATAAGCCGGTGCCAAAACAGGTGATACCTCACACTTTGGAAAGACCACTATTTGAGCACATCCATATCTCTATGAAATATAGAAACAAAACACAAAAACCAGCAAGTTTTTAATCCACTTTCTTTCTACGGTATGGCTGATCGCTTACAAAGTTGTGAGAGAAAATCGCAGCTTAAACTGAAAAAGGCAGCCTGAGCTTAATGCCGATCAGTTAAGAGATAAATGATCGGTTGAACGATCCAACAGATGGCTTATAAAGGCTCTAAGTCCCCATACTTAGAGCCTTTTATTTTGCAATTGACCACAGCCCTTACCCTCGCGAATC
>NZ_JAHUTS010000035.1:0-35468 GCF_019209835.1 Enterovibrio paralichthyis
GAGGCGATACATCATGTGTTGCCCATTAAGCGAGAAGATCGAATATACCCGAGAGCCGTGAAGCCTAAGGCAAAGAAATACCCCAATAAAAAGAAAGCCAGTCAGCTTAACTGACTGGCATTACCCTGTTGCGGCCGTTTTGTTTTGCACGGTAAAGCAATTTGTCTACCGAGCTATAAAGATCGGACAGTGACTGTTTTTCGTTCACTTCAGAGACGCCGAAGCTGGCGGTGACACGGAAAGGCTCGCCTTTCTCATCCTCGAACGTCAACTCACTGATACGTATACGAAGGTCGTCGGCGATCACTTCGGCTTGATCCAGCTGGCTATTCGGCAACAGCAGCATGAATTCTTCACCGCCTACGCGCGAGCAGATATCGTCTCGGCGTAAGTTGTCCTTGAACAGTTCAGCAACGCCAACCAGGACTTTATCACCCACAACGTGACCGTAGGTGTCGTTGACCTTCTTGAAGTAGTCGATATCCAGCAAGAGGCAGCTGACCGGGTATTCGCCGCCAGCCATTTCTTTTTGTACCTGCTCTAACCGGGTGCTGAAATAGCGGCGGTTGAAAAGTCCTGTCAGGCTATCGGTATTGGCAATTTTGCCCCAGCGGATACGGCGCCGGTTTATCCATAGCGCCACAATACTTGCCAGCACGGTTGCGGCAATACCCACCACCACGAGCACATTAAGGTATTCCACTTTCTGTTCGTTAGTTTTGATTTCAAGTGTCTGCAACACGTTGTTCCAGCTAAGGTTTTGGTTCTCCGCTTTCAGCTTTTCAAGGTTGAACAGCATTTGTTGGCGCTCAAGGTTGTCGACCTGTTCGTCAGCACTGAAATCATTGAAGCGGTTTTGGTAGTCCAGCAGAGTCAGGTAGGCATTCTTGTAATCACCCAGGCCAAAGTGGGCTTTGGACGCCACTAGATAGAGGGCTATCTCGGAACGGTAAAGGCGCGGAATTTCCTGCAGCGAAGTGATCTCCGGTGTGACCAGTGCAATCGCTTCGTCGTATTTTTCGTTCAGCAGTTTTTCATTGGCCTTGAGGTAGTTGTATTTGCTGATGTAGTACCGGATGCTCTCGCGGTCACGCAATGTGTCTGTGGCGTTCAGGTAACGCACCATGCTTTTTGTGTCGCCGGATTGCAGCAGCAGGTCGGCAATTTGCAGATTGATCCGGAAGCGGTGCGAACCATCGCCGAGCACCTGTGCGATCTGCAGTGCCTGTTTGTATTCGAGCAACGCCTGTTTTTTGTTGCCCTGCTTTTTGGCCAGTTCAGCCATATCCAGTTTGACCAGCAACTGGTTGAACGACATCTTTCTTTCGCGGAAAAACTGATACGACTGATCCAGCAACAGCGATGCTTTATCGAACCCGTTGAGTTGAACCAGTATTCCCCCCAAGCTGGAAGCTATGCGCTCGACCAGCAATTTATCATCCGTTGTTTTGGCCTGTTCAAGGGAGCTCATCAAGGCTGCCATGGAGATGTCGTATTCGTTTTGGGCTTTGTAAGCTTCACCTTTGACCAACAATATCTCAGCGGTAACAGAGGGGTTGTTAAGCGCCTGTGACTCAGACAGCAATTGATCCAGCTGCTCCATCACAACGGCTTCTTCCCCTTTAAGGATACGTGCCTGGCTAAGGCGAAGTTGCATCAGAAAAATGTCTGACTTCAACAAGGGATCGTTCTGTGCCAGTTCAATCCCGCGGTTCGCGGCTTCTATGGCTTTATCTGGGTCGTTCAACAGCAGGTCTACGGTGGCTTTTTGCAGGTAGTAGCGCACAAGAAGCGGAAGTGGCTGGTCTTCCTTGAGTTCTACTTTTTCAATTTCGCTCAGCAATGCACGTGCTTTAATGGGGACGGAATAAACGATGCTCTGAACACCATTCAGCGTTTTTTCAAAAGATTGGGTTTTCGCGACTTCCACGGCTTGAGCGTGGCCAATGAAAACAAGAAATAACAGTGAATACAGCAGAGAGCTAAATGTTTTTTGCATTGATGAACTTCCATGGTCGACCAGACAAAGCGCACAAACAGACTACCCAATCTCATTGCCGTGTTTTGTATCGTTTATTAGGCGTTTGCATGAGTTGGTTTACGTTACCGGGCGATTCGAAGCGGCAGGTTAACCATGAACAACTGGCTTCAATATCGCGTTATCCCTTCGAAGATGTCGTTATATCTATCAATAAGGGACATAGGATAAGTTTAGAAGGGTTCGCTGGATTTGCTTAAACGCAGAAGGTGAGGGGGATTGCCCCTTGCCACCCTTGGTGGCAGCAAGGGGAATAGGGCTATTTCGTGATGTACTGGTAAATTTCATCCTTGAGTTGCACTCGGCGCATTCTCAAGTTGTTGAAGTTTTCGTCGTCGGTGGGGATTTTTGCATTTTCTAGACCGCGGATTTTATGGTCCAAATCGTGATATTCATCTGCCATATTGCTGAAATGCTTGTCGCTCATTTTCATTTCATGGATTTTTTCTTTGTACTCAGGGAACTCAAACATCAGTGCGTGGTTCTCGCCTTCCATAGTTGCCTCCTGTCTAGAGTTCTGAAAAGTCGTTGCCAATATCGGGACTGCATCAGCAATCCGACCCAATGTAGGGGTCAAGTCAGTGAGGAATTAAGCGTATGATCCGCTATTCCTACCTTGAGAATAAGGACAATGCCCGCTGGATTCTAGCCTTCTTTTGGAAGAAGACAGGGAGTCTTAATAGGTGGACATTTTGTGTAAATGATTATTCACGAAACGATAATGGCGCTGATTTTAAAGCGAAAATCACTTGGATATCAAAAGTCGGGATAGAAAAAAGGGCGTAAAAATACGCCCTTTTTTGGTCAAACGTAAGAAAACGCAGCTTAGCGATTGTCTTTGATGGATTCTGCTTCTTTTTTGAGCAGGAAGATCTTCCCAAAGCCCAGCTTGTTGAAATAGCTGTCGCGGTGGTTTTTAACCGCTTTTCCGTCTGCAACCATTTCAAGTTGGCGTTCCATGTTCAGAAACTCAGTCAGATCGATACCTTCAGCCGCCGCCGCCGCTTCATGCGCGGAGTGGTACTGGCGGTATGAAAAGGTAATGACTTTGGTTTTGCCTTTGTAGTCGTATTGAAGTTGGCGTGACATGAAAACACCTATAGCTCAAGTTTTGGAGCGCGGAGTATTTCCCAGTGACGCTGACAAGTCAACCTCACCGGGGCATTACCTAAGGGTGGTGGCGGTTTCTGTTTCCGGCTTTGTCTCTTCGCCGTCCTGAAAGGCGAAGCTTTCCCCTTGTGCGGTCAACACACCGATATAACAGGGCGAACCGTCGGGGTGAAGTTTCACTTCACCAACCGCACTGTTATTGATCAGAAATCTTGGGCTGCCGTTATCCGGCCTGCGTCTTCCAATGCGCATGCGTTTGCGGCGGGTAAAGATATTCAACGGGGATTGGGGCCAAAATAGCTTGCGGTCAAACCATTCAAACACAGACAGGTAAGGCTCAGGGAACTGATTGCGGAACCCACTGCAGGTGATTTGCCAGATACGCGGACTGCCTTTACGAAAACGCAGGCTCACATCATAGGCGAAAGAGTAATGCACATCGCCAGAGAGGATGACAAAGTTCTTCGGCGTTTTCGGGTGTTTGAAAATATTCAAAATAGCATTGGCTGAGCCGGGATGTGCCATCCAGTTTTCTGAATCTGTCGCGAGCGGTTTCCCCATAAAAGTAACGATACGCTGGAGTGTCTCAATAAACTTCACACCAAACATCGGGGCGGGGGAGACAACTATTACTGCGTCGTTGTTTAAAACATCGTGCTGGAAATCCATCAGGGCTTCCCAGTCCATCAGCCCTGAGGGTTTGTTGTAACTTGATTCTGAGCGCCACCGACGGGTTCGGGTGTCTATCACCACCACTTTTGGCGTGGTGGGAATGGTGTAATGCCAATGCTCGAAATGGTGCAGGACATCGGTCATGGCATCTAGATTCTTGGCATCCGGCTTTTCAATAAACTGTGTCAGCGGCGTCCAGAAGTCCTGCGTAAATGCGTGGGGATTGTTGCCCCAACCCTGACAGAAAAAATACCCCAACATGCCGTTGCTGATGATGCTTCGCGCCAGCGGTGAATTATTCACGGCACGTTCCCATCCCACGGTCAGGTTAAAATCATCTGTCACATCGTGATCGTCAAAAATCATGTATGTCGGGATGTGTGCGAACAGGCGGCGCACCGCTGGAAGCCCCTCTAGGAAGGCGTTTAGCTCATATTTTTCATGGTTCCAGCGCTGTATCTGCTCTCCGGTCAGAAACGGCACATCTTCCGCTTCGGGCAATTGAATTTGTTGCCATAGCGAAGGTGACCACACCATCAGGTACATGGCGATAAATTCATTGAAACTGATGAGGTGGTTGTCGGTGGTGCACGAGGTGAATACCGGCTCAGGTTTGGCACCAATCAGTTTCTTGAACAGGCCGTGATTGATGGTGGTGTGGGGCAGGCGCTCTGTGCGGCCATAGATCGGGGTGATATCCGGTGCAAGGTCGCTGCAGCAGGTGATCATCTCATCATCCAGTTCCTGCTCATGAAAACCGAGTAAATCTACCACGGTTCGGATGGCGTACATCATGGGGCCACAGACATCATCGGCGTAGATTTGGTCTCCACTCATCACCAGAAGATCGGCGCGTTTTACTACCTCGCATTGGGAAAATTTTTCGTCCAGCGCTGCAAGGGCATCATCACAGTGATGATGGGGATGGCGGCAAGAGCCGTGGGCAATATAGTCAGCCTTGGTGGATATGATGAAAGAAGGGCGCGTTTCGCCAGGGTAGAGGAAGTTATCCAGCTCGCCGAGCAACGACTCTTCCCCGTTCAGGATATCGTATCCAAGCGGCGTATCGGCCGGGAACGGAGAATCATCTTTAAACTGTGCAAGGATGACAAAGCAGGATTTGCCTAGCGCCACCTGGTGCTGGTCGCCGAATGACGACGAATAGAACGGCGCGTTTTCATTGCCTTTGTATAGCGAGAATGTGGCATCGAGTGGCGCAGAAGTGACAGCCCAAAGGCATATTTCATCCGGGCTGGTGCGGCGAAGAATAGGGCCAGCTAAAAACAGGGGTAACGCTGAAGACATCCGATCCTCAAAGGGTCAATATCGATACCTTTACTCTACGCACCTCAGCGGCGCTTGTGTAGCTGCAGAAAGGTAAAGTCATGCAAAGATGGGTCATTCTGCGTTTTTGACGGGCGGTGCTATCCCTGCTGTGAGGTTGCTGTGGGCTTTAGCCGCCCAGCGCTGGGCGATATCCTGCTCGCCAATCTGCTCCAGCGCACCGGCAAGCGCCAACTGTGCCTGAATGTGATCCTGGTGGGCGGCAAGGCTTAAAAAGTAAATCCCTTTTTCAGTGTCCTGGTCGGTGATAAAGCCATTCAGCAGCATTTGTCCCAAGGCATATTGCTCAACCGGACTGTTGCACAAGGCCAAATCCAATACCCACTTAAATTCGTCGTAATCGACGCCGGTGGAGAGCTTTTCGCTCAGGTAGATGCTGCTGTGATCCAGCAATGACTGGTCAAGGGAGCCACTACAAAAGTCTGCATAGAGTGTGGAGAGTTCAAACACGGCGTTGTCACTCACTCCGCGTTCAAAATAGTGTATCGCTTCTTTACAGTTTTCCCGCGGATATTCACCAGCTTTAAGTGTCCTCCAGCCCTGATAGAAGTCGCTGTCCAGAAAGGCTTCGGAGTAATTCGCGTCAGTTGGACAGGTATATGAGACCTCACGCTCTTCAGAGCAGGCCGTCAGGGTGGTGAGCACTATCGGAAGTAACCACTTCATACTTCGCTCCTTTTGCACATTGCTTATCCAGTGTAAAAGTGCGTTGCTTGCTGCCGTGTTCCTATTAGTGAGAATTGAAAAAGTAAAACGTTGTTCTGTATAGCCCGAGACCACTGTTAGTTTCAGGCCGTTTTGGTATATATGTCTTTATTCAGAGAGGGTTAGAATTAAAAGCCCAAGTTATGCAATCATGGATAGGTTATTAGCGTAGGTTCAGAGGGTTAGGGGAATGGGCGAGACTGAGAAAACAGTAGTGCGCTGGGGAATGATCGGCTGTGGCAGCGTCACAGAGCGGAAAAGCGGCCCGGCTTTTTGGCAGGTGCCGGGCTCATCGCTGGAAATGGTGATGGCTCGTCGTGAAGCTCAGGCCGCTGATTACTGTGAAAGGCACGGTGTTAAACGCTATACGGCCAGCGCTGAAAACTTGGTGAATGATGACCGTGTTGATGCCGTCTATGTGGCGACGCCGCCGGATAGCCACCTCGAATATGCTCTGATGGCAGCGAAGGCGGGTAAGCCCTGTGTGGTAGAAAAGCCCATGGCACTAAACACCGATGAGTGCGATCAAATGATCGCGGCGTTTGAAAAAGCCGGTGTGCCTCTGTTTGTTGCCTATTACCGACGTTCTCTACCGCGGTTTAAGGTGGTTCAGGACTGGATTTCAGAAGGAAAGATCGGTGACATCCGCCATATCCACTGGACTTATCACCGCGCACCGAACCCAAATGATATTGAAGGCAAAACGAGTTGGCGGGTTGATCCAGCCAAGGCTGGCGGCGGCTATTTCGTTGATTTAGCCAGTCACGGCCTTAACCTCTTTTCCCAATGGTTTGGTGATATCTGTCAGGTGAAAGGGATAAAAGCCAACCAGCAGGGATATTACGCCGCAGAAGATGCGGTCTCTGCCTGCTTTGTTTTTCAAAATGGGGTGATGGGGTCAGGCTACTGGAATTTTGGCGCTGCAACCCGTGAAGACCGGGTGGAAATCATCGGCAGTGAAGGACGTGTTCTCTGCTCGGTATTTGGTGAAGAAGACTTCATTTTGGAAGGCATAGAAACGCAGCGGGTGAACGTGTTGAATCCGGATCCGGTTCAGTACTTCCATGTGGAAAACCTGGTCGGGCATCTTAATGGTGAAGGCTTGCATCCAAGCAGGGCGGAGGCCGGTCGCAACACTACCTGGGTGATGGAGCAGATATTGTACGGTTGATTGGCTGAAATGCTCATCAATTAGCCACTTGAACTTGATTTGGTGCTCAAGCGCAAATTAGTACTTGCAAGCCAAACAGGGTTTCCCTAATATCAACCCCGTTCTCAGGAACAGACTCTTCCCCCTTAGTTCAGTCGGTAGAACGGCGGACTGTTAATCCGTATGTCGCAAGTTCAAGTCTTGCAGGGGGAGCCAAATTCGAAAGCCTCGTCGAAAGACGGGGCTTTTTTCGTTTCAGCGGTTGTGGATTTCAACCATATGTGTAAAAAAGCCCGCACAAGGCGGGCAAAGAGTCACGATACATCTATCGGGAATGTTGTGATTCAATCTTTGGCGTTACCACATGCCGAGCAGTTTCCACCATGCGCCGCCGATGAAGAAGAACACCGGGATGACGATAAGTGAGAACACAAAGCCAATCTTCCACCAGTTCTGAAGCGACAGGAATCCAGCGCCGAACAGGATAGGTGCAGGGCCTGAAGAGTAGTGGGTTGTCGACATATACAGGTTACTGAACATACCCAGCACAATAGCTGCCAGCATTGGTGGCGCACCCGCTGCAATCGCAATCGCAAGGAAGGCAGAGTACATGGCGCTGATGTGTGCCATGGCGCTCGCCATCAGGTAGTGGCTATAGTAGTAAACCAGTAGCAGGATGGCGAGGGTGGTGACCCAGCCAAAGCCAGACAGTGATTCACCAATCGCATCGCCAAACCAGCCGATAAAGCCCAGTTTGTTCAGTTGTGCTGCCATCATCACCAGAACAGCAAACCAGGTGATTGTGTGCCACGCCTCTTTTTCATTCAGTACAGCATCCCAAGTGATGGTGCGGGTAAGCAGCAGGAACACCAGGCCCAGCAGTGCGGTCACGGTTGCATGAATACCCAGTGTAGGGCCAAGCACCCATAGGGTTACCATGCCGATAAAGGTGACGCAGACCATCCACTCATCGCGGGTCATCGCGCCCATCTCTACCAATTTCTGACGAGCAATTGCACGCATTTCAGGTGTTTTTTTCAGCTCTGGCGGAAAGACCAGGTACATCACCAGTGGAATGAGTACCAGACAGACAATCCCCGGTACGATGGCCGCAATGGCCCATCCCGCCCAGGTGATTTCAACGCCTTGTTCTTTTGCGAAGTTGGCCGCCAGTGGGTTACCTGCCATAGAGGTCAGGAACATGGCACAAGTGATGGCATTGCACTGGAAAATACACTGCACCAGGAAGGCACCGATTTTGTTTTCCGTCCCTTTTTCCGGGTCGGAATCGTAAGCGCTTGCTACAGAGCGGAACAGCGGTGAAATTATCCCGCCACAACGGGCGGTGGTGCTTGGTGTCGCCGGGGCGAAAAGAAGGTCAGTCAGCACCAGGCCATAAGCCAGACCCAGCGAGCTGTTGCCCAGTTTAGAAATAAACCAGTAGCCGACACGGCGTCCAAAGCCTGTGCTGATGAATCCGCGTGAGATAAAAAACGCCGCAGCGATCATCCAGATTGTGGGGTGGGCAAAACCGGTCAGTGCGGTTCGGATAGGCAGAACATCGAGCAGTGTTGCGGCTGTCAGACCCATCAGCGCCATTGCGCCCAGGGGCAACGGTACGAGGATCAAACTGAGTACGGTGACGACAAATATCGTCATCATTTGCCACGCCTGAACGGTCAGTCCTTCAGGAACAGGAAGAAACCAGAGTACTACGCCAAGAATGGCGAGCAGTACCAATCGCATATTGGTTGAAGACATCATACAAACCTCCTTGAATTTTCCTTCAACCTACGGCGATAAAGCGGGTGAAAAACTGCGCTAAATCAATCTCCAAACCAAACCCAGGGTTTCGTTTTCAATTGCAGAGGGCGGCGCAAAACCGGTGTGAAACTGGGCTGAGATAAGGCGCGTTGAATTAATTAAAACCATAAACACCAGAGGTGGGATCTTTCTCAATTTCAGCGGTTGCGTGACTGCCAGAAGGGGCGGATTTCCCGTATCCTAGGCCTTGGTTTTTGCGGTAAGAAACAGAAGGATATTTTCAGTGACCGCACGCTTTATACCGCGTTCTTTTACCATGCACCTGACCGCGCTGTTGTGCGGCGTATTTGTTTTTTCCGCCGCTGGCTGGTGGGCGATAAGCTCACACCGGATAAACAGTTTGCTCGACGAACAAATCGCATTGCGGGCGGAAGTGCAGTCGCGCCAGTTAGCCCAGCTTCCCAGCCTGATTGACGCGGTCAGCCGTAACAGCGCAGCAGAGGTATCGGATATTATTTCCCGCCTGCAGGACGCAACCGATGCGGACTTTATTACCGTGAGTGATGAAAACGGTATCCGCCTCGCACACCCTGTCGCAATGCGCGTTGGCCTGCCGGTGCTGGGGGGGGGATATTGAACGCGCACTGTCGGAAGGGGCGGCGTATCTTTCCCACGGGGTTGGCTCATTGGGGCCGTCGGTGCGCTTTATTGCACCCATCATCAATGAGGGCGAAATCGTCGGCATGATTAAAGTCGGCTACCTCAAAAACACTATTGCCATTCTTACCGAAGAAAATATCTCTCCCCTTATCTTTTTTGCCATTACAGCGTTGGTATTGTCTGGCTTGATGGCCTGGCGCTTTTCCGGCTATGTCAGCCAACAAATGCAGCACCTTGAACCCTGGCAACTGCGTCAGGCGCTCAATACCAGCCATGGCGTGCTGGAAGCTGCCCATGAAGGGTTGATAGCCGTCAATAAAGATCAGCAAATCTATCTGATGAATGATTCGGCCAAATGGTTGCTCGGTGTGAAAGGCGATGCAAGGTTGCCGCTGGCGTTGGAAGCCGTGGTGAAAGATAACCAGTACTTCTCGCTTGAGGGACTGGACTTTATTGACCGTCTGGTCAGGGTCAATGGCCGCAATGTGGTCATGACCCGTGTATCGCTGGCCGAGGACAACACAGCCACCGGGGCGGTATTCAGCTTGCGCGCCCAACAGGAAATGCAGATCCTCTCGAACAAGATCAGTCAGGTCAGCCATTACCTTGAATCTTTGCGGGTCACGCGCCACGAATACCAGAACAAGCTCTCCACACTGGCAGGTTTGCTGCAGCTTGGTCATAAAGAACAGGCGCTGGAACTGGTGTTGGCACAATCCAAAGGAAACCAGACTCAAATGGACAGCGTGCGTCAGTTGCAGTCGCTCCCGCTGATTTCCGGCTTGCTACTGGCCAATATCGGCAAAGCAGCTGAAAAAGGCATCAATGTTGATTTAACTGAGCTGGATGGTTGGGCAGAACTGCCACAAGGGCTGGACGAAGAGCAGCTAAGCTCCCTGATTGGTAACCTGTTCAGCAATGCAATTGAAGCCTTGGCCTTTGTGAAACGTGGGTTTATCCGCGTAGTGATGTATGAAAGTGCCTCAGAATATGTGCTGGCGATTGCCAACAATGGCCCCATCGTGAATGTGAATCTTGATGTGCTTTGCCAGCTTGGTTACACCAGTAAGCCCGATCATCTAGAGCACGGCATTGGGATGCACCTTGTGCAATCAATCATTGAAGGCGCCAGTGGTCACATGGAACTCGACAGCGATGATGATGAAACTGTCTTTACTGTATATTTTCCCCGCCACAGCGTAAGGAGCGAATCGTGTTGAAGGTGTTGATCGTTGAGGATGATGCCGATATCGCGGCGCTTCACGCCCATTTTATACGTCAGGACGCGAGGTTTAGCGCGATCAGCTTGGCAGCAGATTTAGCAAAGGCGCGTGAGCTGGTAGAAATCGCCGCGTTTGATCTGGTAATTGTCGACAACTACCTGCCCGATGGACTGGGCGTAGAGTTTATCCGTGAATTATTGGTGCGGGAGAAAAAGCCGGAATGCATTCTGGTCACCGCAGCCAATGACGCGGAAACGGTGCAAAAAGCGCTGCGTTATGGCGCGTTTGACTACCTGATTAAGCCGTTGGACTATCGCCGTCTCGAGGAGAGCCTCAACAAGTTTTGCAGCCTCAAAAAGCAATGGGTCACCGAAAAGGCTTTTGATCAAAAAGCGCTGGATACCCTGTTCAGCGGTGGTGCCAGCCCAAAAAAACGGGAAAGTACCGACGACTTTACCCTCAGACAAATCATCGACCAGTTTACCCATGCCCATGTTGAACTGACGGTAACAGCGATTGCCGAAGCGTTTGGCATGAGTAAAAGCACTGCGCGGCGCTATTTGGACAGGGCGGTCGAGCAGGGTGAGCTGGTTGCCTTTCTTGAGCACGGGAAAGTGGGGCGGCCGACAAGGGTATACCGAAGGCCTGCGTTGCACGAAATGTCACCTTTGTGATGTATACCTAAACGACCTGAAGATGCTCGCTGAATCCTGCATCTTCAGGTTGTATAGTTATAATGTTATATTATAACAATTCTCACTCAGGGCGTATGAAGGATCATGCTGCTGCCTTACCGCAAATTGCTACCCTTACTCCTGGCCATACTTCTTGGCTGGCAGAGCATTGCCGTCGCACAGCATTTGGGCGAGCATCACCACGCCGGTAAGGTCGATTACCAATGCACCCTGTGTGCACTTGCTTTGCCCGTTATCCAAGCTGCGACGCCTTCTTTGGGTGTGGATGTCCCTGCTATATCCACCAAGGTTGAATATCCCTTAACGTTTCACGCTATTCCAGCCATTGCACCGCAAGCCCGCGCGCCTCCAGCCTTTCTCCAACTGAACATTAAGGATTAACACATTTAGTTTTGGAGAAATTATGCGTACTACAGGTTTATTTACGCTTGGTGCGATTGCGCTGGGCGTTGCTGCGTCAGCCGTTGCAGACGATCATGAAATGCGTCATCACGATGCTCATCAACACGGCAAAGTTGAATGGTATATTGCCCAGGATAACAACATGCTGCTGGTGGAAATAACTGCGCCGGGCAGTGATATTGTCGGCTTTGAGCATGCCCCGGAAAATGATGCCCAGCGCGCAGCCATTCAAGCTGCGCTGGAAAAACTCTCTTCACCTGACTCGCTGTTTTCAGTGAACGGAGAAGCGAAATGTAGCCTTGTTGAACACCGGGTTACCCAAACGCTTGTCGGCGAGGAAGAGCACGAACAGCATGATGACCATGACCATGACCATGACCATGACCATGACCATGAAGGACATGAAGGGCATGAAAAACATGAAAAACATGAAAAACATGACGATCATGAAGGGCATGAAAAACATGATGAGCACGATGGGCATGAAGAGCACGAAGCATCGAAGCATGGCGAATTCTCTGCACAGTACACATTTGCCTGTGAAAATCCGCAGCATATCAATACTGTAACAACCGACTGGTTTAATGCGTTCGCAAACACCGAAACGATAGCCATTCAGGCACTGACAGATAAAGGTGTTGCCGCTGGTGACCTGACTAAGGCATCGACGACGTTCCGTTTTTAAGCTTAGGGAGGCCCTGAAATCAGGGCCTGTATGATCATGCTATTGATTGAAAATCTCTGTTTCAGATGGCCGGGGCAATCGGGTTGGCAAATCGATATTCCCCATTTTGCGGTCGGTGAAAAGGAAAAAGTGTTCCTGAAAGGGGCGAGTGGCTGCGGTAAATCCACACTGTTGGGATTAATTGCGGGTATCAATACCGCTGATTCCGGGTCTTTGCTGATCCAGAATACCGATCTGACGATGCTCAAAGGGGCGAAGCGCGACGCTTTTCGTGCGGACAACCTTGGCTATATCTTCCAACAATTCAACCTGCTGCCCTACCTTTCGGTGATTGATAACGTCACCTTGCCGTGCCGTTTTTCATCATCAAGAAAAGCGCGTGCAGGCGGGGATGTGCAGCGGGAAGCCGAACGGCTTTTGAAGGCGTTGGCCTTGCCAGAAAATTGCCTGAACAATCCGGTCACTGCCCTGAGTATCGGCCAACAACAACGGGTGGCGGCAGCCAGAGCCCTGATGGGCAAACCTGCGTTATTACTGGCTGATGAACCCACCTCGGCGCTGGATGCTGATAACCGCCAGAATTTTATCGAACTGCTAATGAATGAGTGCGATAACGCTGGCGCCAGCTTGCTGTTTGTCAGCCATGACAGCGCGTTGGAAGCTCAGTTTGACCGCGCCATTTCACTGCCGGAAATCAACCGTGCAGCCTGGGCAGGGGAGGCGGTGTGATGGCAATCCTCCGGCTTGCGCTGCAAAGCCTTAAGAACCGAAAAACCACCGCACTGCTGACTATCATCACCGTGGCGGTATCCGTGGCGCTTTTGCTCGGGGTTGAGCGCGTGCGTACCCAGGCAAAAGAGAGCTTTGCCAATACCATTTCAGGCACAGATTTAATTGTCGGTGCCCGCTCGGGTCAGGTTAACCTGCTGCTTTACTCTGTGTTTAGAATTGGCAACGCGACCAACAATATCGACTGGCAAAGTGTGGAAGACATCCGCAACCACCCCGCAGTGGCTTGGTCTATCCCTATCTCGCTGGGAGACTCGCACCGCGGGTTCAGGGTTGTGGGCACCACGCAGGACTATTTTGACCACTACCGTTATGGAAAAAAACAGCCGCTGACTTTTGCATCGGGCAAACCATTTTCCGGTTTGTTCGATACCGTGATTGGGTCGGAAGTGGCGAAGAAACTGGGATACAAACTGGGAGATGATATTGTCATCGCCCACGGCCTTTCTGACAAAAGTTTCAGCCGCCACGATAACTTACCCTTCAAAGTCACCGGCATTCTTGCGCCAACGGGGACGCCGGTAGATCGCAGCGTCCATGTATCACTGCAGGCCATTGATGCGATTCATATCGGGTGGGAAAGTGGTGCCAATATGGGGCATGGTGTGAAAGCGGAAAACATCGACCCTGATTCCCTGCACCCGGAACAGGTGACCGCGGTCTTGTTGGGATTGAAAAGCCGTATCCAGACCTTTGCCCTGCAACGTACCATCAATGAATACCGGCAAGAGCCACTTACTGCAATTATGCCGGGCATCGCGCTGCACGAGCTTTGGGGCTTGATGTCAGTGGCCGAACAGGCACTGCTGGTGGTCTCCGGTTTTGTCGTGGTAGCGGGATTGATGGGCATGTTGTCCAGCTTGCTGACGGGGTTGAATGAGCGGCGTCGTGAAATGGCAATTCTACGTGGCATGGGTGCAAGGCCGTCGCACATCTTCTTTTTGCTGGTCAGTGAAGCGGTACTCCTGACCTTGCTCGGCATCGCGTTGGGCATAGGCCTCTTGCTCATGCTGATAAGTGCAGCTGCACCTTTTGTGTTGAGTGAGTATGGACTTCAACTCTCCGCAACATTTTTAACGGAGCATGAATGGAAGCTGATGGGGATTGTCCTGTTAGCGGGCATCGTGGTTGGCGTTTTTCCTGCGCTGCGCGCATATCGCCAATCTTTGTCAGATGGTATGACGATACGGATTTAAATAATGAAAAAATGGCTTTTAATTTTAACCGCTTGCTTGCCAATGTTTGCGCAGGCCAATGATGTGCTGACACTGGATTGGCTGGATTTAATTCCGGAATCAGAACGCAACCAGCTCAATGATAAGGGCATGCCGCTGATCAATCACGACAACGATGAACCGCAGCAAAGCCTGATGGGCAATGTACGCCCAGAGCTGAACAACAGCATGGTGCGTATTCCCGGCTTTGTGATCCCGCTGGAAGGGGATGCCAATGTAGTGACTGAGTTCCTACTCGTGCCTTTCTTCGGTGCTTGTATCCATGTACCACCACCGCCACCGAACCAAATCGTCTACGTGAAATTCAAGGAAGGTGCGCCGGTACAGGAGCTGTGGGATGTAGTTTATGTGGTCGGTAAACTGAAAACCGAAACCGTCAACCATGATATGGCACAGGCAGGCTACCTGTTGGAAGGGATGGAGCTGCAACCCTACGACGACCAGTAATGCATATCTGTATCCAAACGCCCGCTTGCCGGGCGTTTTTTATTGCGCCTGCCACTTGGTTGTTAATGCTACTTTTTTCTCAACATCAGACCGCAAGATAAAAAACATCTTGTTACATATTGATAATGCGAATGGTTCTCACTACTATACGCAATATTGTATTCACAAGGATGTTTCAAATGACCCTGACTCATAAACTGCTGCTCGCTTCCTTCGCGGGTGGTTTCAGCCTTGCTGCGGTAGCAGCCCCCGTCACCAAACAACAGGTCGTCGAGCACTACGCCGATATCGCCCATGCTGTGTATGCTGATTCGCTTTCAACAGCGAAAGCGCTGGATGCACAAATTGAACAATTCCTGAAAGCACCGTCTGCGCAAGGTCTGGAAGCGGTCAAACAGGCGTGGATTGCGGCGCGGGTGCCATACCAACAGTCTGAAGTATTCCGTTTTGGCAACGCTATTGTCGACGAATGGGAAGGGCAACTTAACGCCTGGCCATTGGATGAGGGCCTTATCGACTATGTCGCGGATGATTATCAGTATGAACTGGGCAACGAAGGCGCGGCCGCCAACATAGTGGCAAACCGAACCCTCACAATCGGTGCATCGTCACTGGATGTGTCCACGCTGACGCCTGAGCTGATTGCTGAACTGAATGAAGTGGGGGGATCTGAAGCAAACGTGGCATCAGGCTATCACGCCGTTGAGTTTCTGCTCTGGGGACAAGACCTGAATGGCACCAAACCGGGTGCGGGTCAGCGCGCCTATACCGATTATGTCGTCGGTGACGGTTGTACTAACGGTAATTGCGAGCGCCGTGGGCAATACCTGAAAGCAGCCACCGAACTGTTGGTTAAAGACCTGGCCTGGATGGAAAATCAGTGGGCGGGCAATGTTGACGGCAACTATCGTCAAGAGTTGCTGCAAGCGCCGTCAGATACTGGCTTGCAAAAAATGCTGTTTGGCATGGGCTCACTGTCACTGGGCGAACTGGCGGGCGAGCGGATGAAAGTGGCTTTGGAAGCCAATTCCACTGAAGACGAACACGACTGCTTTTCTGACAATACCCACAACGCGCATTACTACGACGAGCAAGGGATCTATAACGTTTACACTGGCCTTTATAAACGCACAGACGGCACGCTTCTTTCAGGCCCAAGCATTGCAGATCTTGTTGCCCAAAACGACGAGCAAGCGGCTAAAACCATACAAGCGCAGTTTGATGAGACCCGCAACCAGGTTTACCAGCTGGTTGTTTCGGCTGAGCAAGACAACCAGCACTTTGACCAGCTGATTGCCGCTGACAATGCACCAGGTAATAAGCTGGTGAACGACACCATTGCTGCCCTCGTTGCCCAGACTGGTGCAATTGAACAGGCCGCAGCGATAGTCGGGATCACCAACCTGAGTCCAGACACAGCAGATCACGAATTCTGATCCACCTTCCTGTCCCCCGGTTGGCCTTTGGTGACTGGGGGACAGGCTGTTTGGTAATACAACAGAGCGATATGATGAAGCAGTATATTTTACCGGTGATGGTCTGGCTTATCTCCTTGCAGGCCGTGGCATTTGATGTCAAATCCGGCGGGCAAACCAGTGTCAAAAAAGACGGCGCCAATGCCTATTCACTCCCTGCCGCGAACCTTCCCTTGAGTAAACGTCTCGATTTCAGCGTCGGAAACAGCTTTTTCCGCAACCCTTGGGTACCCGCACCATCGTCGACAGAAGCGAGGGACGGACTCGGGCCACTTTTCAACACCAACGGCTGTCAGAACTGCCACATCAAAGATGGACGGGGACATCCGCCTGAAGCGAAAGACCTGCATGCGGTTTCCATGCTGGTCAGGCTTAGCATTCCGGCCATGACACCAGAACAAAAGCAGACCTTTATTCGTGAGGGAACCGTGCCTGAGCCGACATACGGTGGACAGTTGCAAGACTTTGCGCTGCCGGACAAAACGCCTGAAGGCCAGGTGTCGATCAGCTACACAGACGTGCCAGTCACCTTCAAAGACGGCACCACCGTCATGTTAAGGAAGCCTACATTGAAGATTGTCGATTTGGGCTACGGCGAAATGCACCCCGACACCCAGCTCTCTGCACGGGTTGCACCACCGATGATTGGTCTTGGTCTGTTAGAGAGCATACCCGAAGAAACGCTGCTCACTTGGGCTGATGAGAACGACAGCGATAACGATGGTATTTCCGGCCGGGTTAACAAGGTTTGGGACATTGAGAAAAACAGCGTTGCCATTGGGCGCTTTGGATGGAAAGCGGGTCAGCCGACACTGATGCAGCAAAACGCTGCCGCTTTCAATGGTGATATCGGTTTAACCAGCCATCTTTTCCCCAGTGAAAACTGTACCCAGACACAAACCCTATGTGATGAGGTGCCAAACGGTGGAAGCCCTGAAGTCAGCCAGAACATCCTAGATTTTGTCGAATTCTATAGCCAGCACCTGGCTGTGCCGATACGCCGCAATACGGCTTCACCGGACGTTCAGCTTGGTCAGCAACTCTTTGAATCCGCAGGTTGTGAGAGCTGCCATAAAACCCAGGTGAAAACCGCTCAAAGGCCAGACCGCCCAGCGTTGTCAGGGCAATTGATCCATCCCTATACCGATTTGTTACTGCACGATATGGGAGAAGGATTGGCGGATAACCGCCCCGAGTATCTGGCAAACGGACGCGAGTGGCGCACGCCGCCGCTATGGGGAATTGGCTATACACAAGAAGTTAACGGGCATACCTATTTTCTCCATGACGGACGGGCGCGTAACTTGATGGAAGCGGTGCTCTGGCATGGCGGAGAAGCA
The DNA here is from genome assembly GCF_019209835.1 of Enterovibrio paralichthyis. NCBI lineage: Bacteria > Pseudomonadati > Pseudomonadota > Gammaproteobacteria > Vibrionales > Vibrionaceae > Enterovibrio > Enterovibrio paralichthyis. The sequence goes on from NZ_JAHUTS010000035.1 coordinate 17,735, forward strand.
GAGTCAGCAAAACAGAAGGTACTTGGAATGGACAAAACCCAGCGTGAAGCGTTAATGGCGTTTTTGAACTCGTTGTAGGGAGAAAGAGGTGAACAAAACCGTACTACTGGGCACACTGACGGCGCTGTTGGGGTGGGCGACCAGTTCAGCAGCAGGCAATGCAGACACAACCCACCATGTTTCACAGCCTGTGTATGCCATTGAATTCGAGATGGCGCAGGATTTTTTGGGAAAAACCGGTGCGCTCGAACAGGCATTCAAGGCATTTTGTGAAGAGAATAGCGAGGGCAACCAAACGCTGAAACAGGCTTGGCATATGACCATGTTGTCCTGGATGGCGTTGCAGGGGCAAGAGCGGGGGCCTGCCGCTGCGCTGGAACAAAGCTGGAATGTCCAGTTCTGGCCTGATAAGAAAAACACCACGGGACGAAAAATGCATGCGCTTATCGCATCGGAAAAAGCGTGGAATGCCGATGAAATTTCTGCGCAGAGTGTGACTGTTCAGGGACTGGGCGCCGTTGAGTGGCTTTTGTATGACAAAGCATCCACGCTGCAAAACAATGCCGGAACCTGTGCAACCGGGATTGCGATTGCCGAAAACCTTCACAACACCGCACAAAAGATATCGGATGCCTGGAAACTGAACCCGTGGACATCGCTCTCCCAAGACGCCTGGGAATCTGAATATATCTCACTGCTTTCCAACCAATTGGATTACAGCCTGAAAAAACTGAAACGTCCTCTGGCGGACATTGGCAAACCCAAGCCCTATTTTGCGGAATCTTGGCGCTCAGAAACCTCCTTGTCCAACCTGAAAGCCAACCTGCAGGGCATGCAAACGCTGTATCTTGCAAACGGGGAAGGGCTGGATGCCCAGTTGCGGGCACGGGGTGAAACCAAACTGGCCGATCGGGTTAAAGGCCAGTTTGAAGCCGTGCTGGAAACATGGCCGCAAGACAAAAGCCTTTTCGCGGCACTGCAATCCAAAGAGGGTTACAAAATGGTGCTGGCGCAATACAACAAACTTGAACAACTCAAGTTCCTGATCAGCCAAGAGGTTGCGGTGGAGCTTGGGGTTGTCGTGGGGTTCAATGCGACTGATGGTGACTGATCAAACACGCCGTGCCTTACTGAAAGCGGCGTTGGCCGGGGTAACAGCCCCATTGCTGCCGTTTGGACGCGCCTTTGGAGGGCAGTCAAAACCCGCCCTGTTAGGTTGTGCCATTAAAGGGCGTGATCACTTCTTGGCTGTGGTAGCGGATGATTCAGGTTTGCCCATGTTCACGCAGCCGCTGCCAGCAAGAGGGCATGGCACAGCGTCGAACCAACATGGCCACGCTGTGGTATTTGGCCGCCGTCCCGGCACGTTTTTCCTGGCGTTTGACTACCGGGATGGGCGTTTGATCAAACTTGCCCAGGCTTCGGACGATCGCCACTTCTATGGTCACGGCGTGTATTCCCATGACGGCAGTTTACTGTTTGCTACGGAAGGTGAAAAAGGCACCAGCCGGGGCATCATCGGGGTTTACCATGTAGAAAGTGGATATCGTAAAGTCGATGAGTTAACCGGATTCGGCATCGGCCCACACGAAGTGATCATGATGCCCGACGGGGTGCTGGCGGTGGGCGTTGGCGGCGTGCATACCAATGGCCGTAAACCTTTAAATCTCAATACGATGAAACCCAGCCTCTGTTACCTTTCGCAGCAGGGCAAAGTTCTCGATACGCTGATCTTGCCGGACAAAAAGCTCAGTATCCGTCACCTTGCCCATGATGGTGCCGACACCGTGCTTTGTGGTCAGCAATATCGCGGCGAGCCGGATGAATATCCTGCTTTGATTGCGATGCATAAACGGGGCGAAGAGATGCAGTTATTGAAAGCCGAGCCGGAAGAGTGGGCCCGTTTCAACCACTACATCGCCAGTATTGCCGCGACAGAAGACTGGATCCTGGCGACATCGCCGCCCGGCAATTGCTATGGGATCTGGTCAAAACAAAGTGGAGATTTGGTGGAACTGAACGCCTTGGCAGATGCGTCAGGCGCAGTCGTTTTCGGGGAGGCATTCCGGGTAAGTTCCGGAACCGGAAACGTGGTGGCGCAGGTGCCGGGGATCTCGAAAGGGACCTTTTCCAGTGGCATACAGTGGGACAATCACTGGTCAGTCATTGCCTGATATGCCGCCTTTTCCCTTCCCTAGCGTCGGAACCTGCGCAGGACAGCGGTTACCCGCGTTTCGGCTGGATAATCACCAACACCATCACGCCCAGTAAAGCGGCCAGCAGGATCGAGCCAAAGCGCACCAGATCTTCGTTGATCGCCCCAAAACCATAGGTTGTCAGTCCGTAGTAGACCAGCACGACATAGCTGGTGTAGAGCAGCTGTACCGCATTGTAGCTCGCCTTTTTCTTTATCGCGTGAATACCCATAAACAGCGAGAAGACCAAGGCAAAGCCCAGTATGGCAAAGGTGCTGGCTTCCAACAGACTCAAACCCAAAGCCGGGAGGGCATAGATCAGGCTACCGTAAGTCGTGAGTGCCCGACGTATACCGTATTGATGGCCAACCTGCGGATCAGGGTCTTTGATGATAAGCGCGACAACCACGGTAATGATGGTCGCCTGCTCCATGTTGGTTTCAATAGCGACGATCAGCGTGAACATCACCGCGAGTGCTTTCACCAACAGTTGCCAGACCTGCTCCTGCGGCGGGGCAGGCGCGCCTGTCCCGCTACCTATTTCACCCAGAGGCTCGCCTCCGGGAAACAGGAAATAGGCCAGATACGCGACAAAGCCAGCAATGAAGATGTTTTTAATCAAAGCGTACGGAATGCTGCTGACATCAATGCCCTTTTGCTTGGCGAACACAGCGACCATTGCCGTGGAAACAATCAGCAGTATCGCCAGTAAGTCCTGCGGGTTTTCACTGGTGCGGTACATACACCAGAAAAAGACCCCAAACAGTGCGGAGTAATACACCAGCGAATAGTCTGCCAGCATGATACTTAACACGCCTTGAACCCAGGCTGTTGCGGCCAGCACAATCCCCATCAGGATCACCATCAGAAGTGGTGGTGGTTCGTGGGTGGTAGTCAGGAAAACCGCACACATGGCAGGCGCCAGCAGCGGTAAGTCCGTGCCGAAAACGTACTGCCAGAAAAGCAGCAGCACAGGAAAGGCCGCAACGCGGATTAGCGCATTCTGCGGTCTACGCAACATAGCTCAGGTAGCTCCATATCCATGTCCACACATCCAACAGGCGTTCACCGACATAAGACTCGCCAGGATAGAAACTCACCGTTGCCCGGCCACTGAAACGCAGTTTTACGTCATCCGGCAGGTCAATGTAAGTGATGTTGACTGGAAAACGCTGTGATTTTGGATCGCTGGTCGGCGAATCAAGCAGGCCAAGGCTGGCATCTTCAGTCAGGCTGCCATTACCGCCAGTTCCCCAACCGATGGATGTGACTTCGCCTTTGAAAACTTCTCCAGGATAGGCGTCAAACACAATTTTGACTGCCGTTCCTTCATCGATATAGGCCAGCGAGTTTTCAGTCACCATGGCTGTCATCCACAACTGACTGTTGTTGATGAAGGTGATCAGAGGCTGTCCTGCTGCCGCGTAGTTGCCCGGTGCCAGTTTCATATTGGTGACCACGCCATTCATGGGGGCGTGCAGCTCGGTATAAGAGAGGTTCAGCGTGGCTTGGTCGAGTTTGTTCAGCGCAGACTGAATAGCCGGGTTATTGGTTCCTTCCGGCCCCAACGCTTCTTTGGCTTTGAGCAAAGAAGCCGTTGCCTGGGCTAAATTTGCTTGCGCGGTTTCCAGCGCAGCATTGCTGTCATCAAGGGTGGATTTACTGACAACGCCAGTGCGTGCAAGGGCTCGGTTGCGCTCATTGGTCAGGCGGGTGTTTTCCAGCTTCACTCGGGCGGCAACTTCGGCTGCTTTGGCCGCCTCAATGGCGGTGGAGTCAGCGTTAAAGGACTGGGTTGCCTGTTGCAGTGCCAGTTTGGCGGCAGTGACATCAAGCTGGAAGGGACGCGGGTCAATCACAATCAATGGTTGCCCCGTTTTTACCTGCTCGTTGTCCCTGACTTCCACTTTCGCAATTGGGCCTGAAACCTGTGGACTTAAACGGATGATTTGTCCGTTTACCCGTCCTTCATTGGTCATTGGCGTCACGCGATCGGCCCAGAGGGTATAAAGCCAGATACAAAGCACAGCAGCAAAGATGTAGTAAGTGGTCTTTCTGGCCTGATTGGTCTGAGCCTGTTTATTGTCTTCTGCTGGTTGAGAGTTAGACATCGACTGCCGCTCCTTTTTATTCCGCATCATCAAAGATGCTGTTTTTTATAAAGATAATTTGAGATTTTGTACGAACCTCTACCACCAGTGTCACGACTACCGCGAACAACCCCACAAGCACAGCGGCGGCGGTTGCTGACACGAACACTTCCCCTGCCCATTTGGTCCAAATCACCGCCAAGGTGACAAACCAGCCAAAAAGAATTGCTGCGTTGAATGCAGCCAACTTCAATATGGCAGGAGTATCGGGAAAGGTGTGCCCCGGTTTGAGTGTCAGGTTCTGTTTTTTGATATGGCTGATGAAGACCTTGGACGTGATGATGGTAAGGATGATGCCCAAGCCGAAAGTGAGGGTGACGGCCTGACCCCATACGGACACCTGGTTGGTCGATATCGCGTCCAGTGAAATGGGTATGCTTGCTTGGTCGCGAAACTCGAAATAGGCGATAAGTCCGTTGATGACGCCATTGATACAGGCTGACACCAGAGAGTCTTTGACTTTAACTTCTACAGCGCTCATCGCGTTTCCTTCAGTGGATGTGTAACTCGTCGCCAAGTATAGAAATACACAGAAAAATTTAGATATGAGTTGTGAGACAAACAGGTGTGCGAGGACAGTGCTAACCTGTACACCCTTCGGGAGCCTTTGGAAAGTGTAGGTGGAATGCCACCATCCAGGGGCAGGATGGCGTCAGGCAAATCTGGGTGATGACTCACTCAGCATTATTCTGCGCCTGCAACTGGCGATCTTCCGTGTCGAAATGCCAGTCTGTTTCGACATTGTCTTCAAGCATCACGGTGTGTGGAATGGCCGCGAGTACGTTCATGAATGCAGGTTTTGACGGGAGCCGATATTTGAGTTCGACTTCGTATTTCCCTTGAAAATGTTGGTCTGTATCCATTTGGCTGTTACTTCTGCTCTTGGGCGGTAGGTGGGTTGGCAAGCGTGTTTCTGCCACGAAGTGATGATGATAGTGCGTCTCAAATTTTCGTCCATCGAGAAATCTGTAATCTTAGTTTTAGCAAAATGTGATGCTAATCATGAGAATGCGACGCTTAGGCGCCGCTACTGAACGCACGGTATCAATAGCGGCATCGGCGTTAGCTTTGGTCGGGGAACAGGGTGTTGAGCGTGGCGTCAATCCACAGCATGACCTTATCCCACGCCCTGGCTTTGCGTTTGATAACACTCAGGGTCAATAACGGTGGGCTGGAAAGTTCTGCGGTCGAAATTTCCTTCAACAAGTGGCCAATCCAGTCATTGTGAACGATGTGCTCGGGCACAAATGCCCATCCCAAGCCCCGGCTGACAAGGCTCGAAATATAGTAATAACTGTCGATGTGCCAGTAACGAGGTGAAATGGGCTCTTCCTGCGAGTAACCGAGACGGTCACGGATAACCAACTGGCGGTATTTCACCAGATCGTCTTCGTGTGGGTGCGCAATCTCGGCCAGCGGGTGAGTATGTGCCGTGACCAACGTCTGTTTAACCGTGACAATGTCGTACCAATCCAGGGTTTCTTCCATCGGCTTGACGCGGAAGATAAACCCGATATCGGCGCGGCCTTCCGTTACCCAGGTAGCGATATCGTCCTGCGAGCCGTTCAGAATGGTGACTTTGAGTTCAGGGAACTGCTGCGCCATTCGCTCGAACAGGGTTTCGAAGGTTTGCATCGGCACCGCTTCATCCATGGCGACGTTGAAGGAGATGGGCTCGCCGCCAGTCACGGCCATGGCGCGGGAGTTCATACGCTGGCATTGCTGCAAAATGGCTTTGGCATCTACCAGCATTTCACGTCCGGCATCGGTAAGAACGGGCAATTTGGCGCTGCGGTCAAAAAGATCAAACCCCAAATCGATTTCCAGATTGGCGATGGCGGTACTGACCCGCGACTGTGCTTTTCCCAGCTTTCTCGCAGCAGCCGAAAACGAGCCGGATTCAGCCGCTTCGACAAAGGCTTTAAGCTGCTCAAGTGTCCATTGCATAAGCGATTATCTATCCGTTTTGAAGATGGTTGTTAACTTTATTCTATCCGGTGTTGTGTAAAAATACCTGCGCTTATTTTTTCACACACTTTTTACTATGCATTTAGAGTCTTTAAAACCGGGTGAGTCGCTCACCAAAACGTTCTGGCGATACACCATTCCTGCGATTGCAGCCATGGTGGTGAATGGCCTGTATCAAATGGTCGATGGCATCTTCGTCGGTCACTACATTGGTGCCGAAGGACTGGAAGCCATTAATATCGGGTGGCCTGTTATCGCGGTTGTCGGCGGTACAGGTTTGATGATTGGTATGGGATCGGGAAGCCTGATTTCAATCTACCGCGGTGAAGGCAATCTGACCGGTGCCCGAACCGCTATGGCGACCGGGCTGGTATTAACCATACTTCTCGGGCTGGTGGCATCGGCGTACCTGCTGGTTGGCGCTGAAAAACTGGTGGATTTACAGGGTGTAACCGGTGTAGCGCGTGACTATGCCATCAATTACCTGATGGTGTATGCCCTGTGTGCTGCGGTGACAGTGGCTTCCTCGGCGCTGCCGTTTTTGATCCGCAATGACGACAGCCCAGTGGTGGCAACCGCCATGATGGTGGTAGGCGCACTGGCTAACATTGTGCTGGACTACCTGTTTATCGGCGTGCTCGATTTCAAATTGGCCGGTGCTGCATGGGCAACGGTTCTGGCGCAGGGGATCACTGTGGTTATCGCCATGGCATACCTGCTTTCCAAGCGCTCCTACCTGGCGATTTTCCGCCACAAGTTGAACCTGAGTCTGTCAGATGCCAAACAGAGCATGGCAATGGGCGTCTCTTCTCTGGTGATGTTTCTGTACTACGGTGTGCTGGTGGCTATCCACAACCGCCTGTTTGCGGAATACGGTTCGCCACTGAGTATCGCGTCGTTTGCGATAGTCGGTTACCTGATGACGCTCTACTATGTTGTGGCAGAAGGTATCGCGGAAGGCATGCAGCCACAGGTGAGCTACTACCACGGGGCGAAGCAATACCAGAACATTGTGAAAGTGGCGAAGCTGGCGACGGTTGTTTCCTTGGGCGCAGGAATATTATGGCTGGCTGTGCTGAACCTGTTTCCGGATACCATGATTGGCTTGTTCAACAATGCCAATGAAACGCTGATGAAAGAAGCGACGTACGGTATGCGTATTCACCTTTCAGCCATGTATCTGGATGGCTTGATCGTGTTGGCTTCCATGTATTTCCTTTCGGTGGGCAAAGGTGGCACATCGCTGGCGATTTCGGTGGGGAACATGCTGGTTCAATTCCCGTTTCTGGCTATTCTGCCGCGGATTTATGGTGTTGACGGGGTGTGGATGTCGATGCCGATTTCCAACGTGGTGCTGGCATCGATCGTCATCCCTGTGATGTGGCGACACATTTATCGCCAAAAACGCACCATGCCAATCGAGACAGCGGCAGCGGTCTAACAAAAAAGGAGAAGCGACGGCTTCTCCTTTTGGTTTTCGCGGGTGGGGTTAAAAGTCATCCCACTCGATTTCATCGTCATCTATTTCCACTTTCTTTACCGCCACTTTTTTACTCCTGCCAGCAGCGATACTCTTCTTGCGTGATTTTTTCAGCTTGGGTGATTTGATAGGTTCTTTGTGTTCATTGATAGTAAAAAACTCCATCATCACGTTCATGTCCTGAGCCTGGGAAAGCATGCTCTCACCGGCGGTGGCTGCTTCTTCCACCAATGCTGCGTTTTGCTGGGTCATGGCATCCATGCGGGCAACGGCGACATTGACTTGCTCAATGCCTGAGCTTTGATTTTGCGCCGCTTCGCTGATCTCCGACATTTTGGTGCTGACCTGCTCGACCATGCTGACAATTTCCTGCAGGGTTTCGCCGGATTCCGCCACCAGGGTAGCGCCGTCATCCACTTTCTTATTGGTATCGCGGATCAGCTCTTTGATCTCTTTTGCCGCTTCCGCTGAACGCTGTGCAAGGCTTCGTACTTCACCCGCCACAACGGCAAACCCGCGTCCTTGCTCACCGGCGCGTGCAGCCTCCACCGCGGCGTTCAGTGCCAGAAGGTTGGTTTGGAAAGCGATTTCATCAATCACCCCAATAATGTCAGAGATTTTGTTACTCGCGCCGCTGATTTGATCCATAGCGGTAATGGTGCGCATCACGGCGTCGCCCCCTTCACGGGCTTTGACGCGGGCTTCTTCACTCAGTGCGTTGGCGAGCAGGGCATTGTCAGCGCTCTGGCGCACTATTTCCGTCATGTTTTCCATGCTGGCGGCGGCTTCCTGCAGCGATGTTGCTTGATCTTCGGTGCGTTGGCTTAAATCCCGGTTGCCGGATGCGATCTCAGTGGACGACATAGAAATGGTGGAGGAGGCAAGGCGGATATCCCCGATAACCTGCGTCAGTTTCTCAATGGTTGAATTGGCGTCTGTTTTCAGCTGGGCAAAGCGGCCGTTGTACTGTTTGTCTATGCGCTCGGTAAGGTCGCCGCGCGCCATAGCGCCAAGGATACGCTGCATGTCAGCAAGCGCAGCATCGGTGTTGGACGCAAGTGAATTGAGGCCCTGAGTGAGATTGTGGAAAAAGCCGTTTTTGTTTTCCAGCGGCAACTGGGTGGAAAAATCCCCCTGACTGGCAGCTTCAACCATGCTGTCGATTTCTCGCTCGATAGCCACTTCAGCCGTGCGATCCGTCCATTCAACCACGGTGCCTATCCGTTCGCCGTCCAGATCGATAATGGGGTTGGCGGTAATGACCATCACACGGTTACCGATCTGCAGTTCCTTGGTGTACGTTTTCTCAAGGTGTTCAAGGATATTGCGCTGGTGGGCACTGTTCTGGTGGAAAAAGTCGATGTTCTTACCGAGGATTTTATCCGGATTGAACTGTGGGATCAGTGTGCCGAAGTCTTCCCGGGCGTCATGGAACAGGTGTTCTGATGAACGGTTGAGATAGATGATGTTGTAATCACCGTCTGCAATCATGGTATTGGTGGAGACATTGTCCAGCGCCTGCCTGACCCGCGCATTTTCTGCTGCGGTGATCTTGGCGTCGTGCTCCAGTTCAGCTTTGATCTGTTCAGATTTCTCAACGTTTTCCAGCGACGTATTTGTCGCCTGTTTAATGGAGAGCAGGTCGCCTTTCAAATCCGCTTCGATGCGGTTGCTGAAATCACCTTTGGCAAGCCCTTCCATCACTTTGCGAATGTCCGTCACTGCGCCTTGCATGCTGTCCATCAGGGTGTTGAAGGCGTTGGCAGACTGGCCAAGCTCATCTTTGCTCCGAACCTGAACCCGCGCGGAGAAGTCGCCAGTTGTGGCGACTTTATCCAGCTTCTGGGTGATTTCTATAATGGGCTTGGTGACGGTGCGGGTGACAAGCAGGGCAATAATACTGACCAGTGCGATACCGAAAAACAGGGCATAGCCGATGATGGTTCTCATCGCCGCGACTTGTTCAAATGCTTCACTCTCATCAATTTCTGCCACCAATGCCCAGGTATTATCGCCAAACTCTATAGGGCTGTAGGCCGTGAGCACCGGCTTACCGCGATAATCCAGCATCACTTTGTTTTCTGTTTTACCGGCCAGCGCGTTTTCTGTGGCTTCGGTTCGCATGCTGCCTTTATCCGGTGAGGCAAACGACCCCACCACTGAGTGGCTTCCGTCCGATAGATATGAATCAGAGCGCATAAGATAATCCGGCCCCACCAGATAGGTTTCGCCTGAGTCCCCCATGCCGGTGCGTTGCAGCATGATCTTGTTGATGGCATCGACAGAAAGCTGCAGGGCAGCAACGGCTTGAACCTTGCCGGAAAGATCCGTGATTGGGCTGCCAATTAAGGCGACAGGCGTATTGTCCTTGGCCTGATAGCGTTCGTAATCGAGCAGTATCGGTTTTTTGGTCGACAAAACCTGGTCGAAAAGGGTGGCCAGAGGACTGTCACTGAGTGGGCCGTTTTTCAGGTTGGTGCCCAAATCATTACCACGTTTGGCGGTATAAATCACTTGGCTGGTGGCAGCCTGAATAATGTAGACATCCGAATAACCGTAGACATTAACGAAGTCTGCCAATGTTTTACCGTTGGTTTTCCAGATGTCTTCGTATTCAAAGGTGTCGGTGAGGAAAGGCTCGTCGGCCTCTATCTCTTCATCAACGGCATAGAAGGTGAGCAATTTCTGGATTTGCTTGGTGTCTTCACCGCCTGCGAGGATCTTAATGTCCTCTTTGGCGCGGCGAAGATAGGTCTCGATTTGCAGGCGTTTTACCTCCCGCATACTGACCAGTTGCGCAAATGCCTGGTCTCTGAGTGCCTGACTGGATCGATCCAGTGCGATGTAGCCCACGGTCAATATAGGCAGCACACCGATAAACAGAAAAATCAGCAAAAGTTTTGTTTTCAACTTACCAAACATTTCGCATCCTTTTTAATTCGAAAGCAGGGCACTGGATGAGTCCCTGCTTGAAACCAGAATTCTTTTCACCGCTTAGCGCACAGACCAGTGGTTGGGTGAAACTTCTATTTCCCAAAGCGGCATGTTTGCCATGCGGTAAGGGCTATAAGTCACCTCTTTGTTCACCGCGAGCACCTTGTTAGGTGTGGGGACAAACAGCATGTAGCCGCTGTTGTACACATGGTTCATGATCTTTTCGGTCACTATGTTGAATTCAGGGGTGCCGACAGATTCCCTGAACATCTGTTCGATATAGCTGTCCAGTTGGCTGTCTGGGAAGATGGTGCTCCAGTAATTGTGGGTACGGTAAACAAGGAAGGCGGACCAGGGATGGTTGTAGTACCAGTCGTCATCGCCCCAAACCAGCAGATCCCACTCTTTGGTGTTTTTCTTCGCATTGGTGGCAAGGAGCTGGCCGAAGACATCTTTTTCGCTGGATGTGATGTCGAAGTTGAGTTTGACCCCCACCTTACGTAAGTCCCTGTCTATTCCTTTCCAGATATACATAAAGCGATCTTGGGTGTAGACATTCAGCTCCAGCCCTTCGAGTGTCTCTCTCAGCTCATTACGTATCGTTTTCGGATCTTCTACCTCTGAGTAGGGCTTCATGTTTTTGACCACGCGATCCACACCGGGATAAAGGGGCGCAGCGAGGGTAGGGCTTAATTCGCCTTCACCGTCGTAATATTTATCGAGCAACCTGCGTTGATCTATCGCCCTGTTCAGCGCCACTCGGACTTTCTGATCAAGCAGTTTTTCATTGCCGGTGCGCATGTTCATGTGGATGGCAATGTTGTTGGTGGAAGGGGCGGTTACCAGCTTGGCATAGCGCGAGTTGGTAATGCGGTCTTTCTCGGAAACCGGGATAGGCATGATGTCGATTTCGCCATCGCGGTCTGAGGCCATCTCAAGCGCCACTTTGCTGTCGAGCTCGGTATAAACCGTGATTTTTTCGATTTTCGGGAATTCAGGGTTCCAGTAGTTCGGGTTGGCAACCAATACTGCTTTGGGGGTTTGGCGATCCCCTTCAATGTACCCTTCCTTCAGTATGTAGGGCCCAAGGCCATAGGGGCCTGGCTCTGCGAGGTTTGGACAGGTTGGCTTTCCGTTCCAGCCATATTTTTCAAGGTACGGGCGGGTGTAGAACTGAATCCAGATAGCGTCGTTCAGAAACTGGCCGTATTTCTCCTTGAGATGAAAACGCACTGTGTAGTCATCGACCTTCTCAGCGCGGTCAAATACGGTATCGATCTTGGTGAACAGGAAGGGTTCTTTTTTAAAGTAATCCATGTTCATGATGACAGCATCGGCGTTAAAAGGTGTGCCGTCCTGGAACTTCACGCCTTGGCGCAGGGAAAACTCGTAGGTTTTTTCATCAATCTGGCGATAGCTGGTTGCCATATCGTAATCCCAGCCACGCTCGTTGTCGGCGGGTCTTAGCAGGGCGCCGTTGATGGAGTGCGAAATGTAGATGTACGGAAGGCTTGGAATAAACACTTTAAGGTGAGAGCCCGGCAGGGGTTTCGCTGTAGCGAACAAGGGTAAAAATAAGAGGAGAGCAAGCAGGCTTTGGAAGATCTGGCGGCTTCTTTTCATTACTACAACCTTGTTTTGTTTCAGGCGATTGAACGTTGATTTGTTAATGAAAAGTGTAGTTAAGAATGAATCGAAAATGAGACGCATGACTCATTCGCTTGGTGAATTAGCCTTATCTAATTGAAATATAGGTGTTTAATTTTTTAGCTGGAATTTTCAAGTTTGCGCAAACGGTTGACTTTTTGGCGTGTTTCCAGAAGGTTAAGAAAACAACAACCCTCACGGAGAAAGAGAATGAAAGTATTGGCCTTCGCTGCGTCAACCAGCACTCAGTCCATCAATAAACAATTGGTGACATACGCAGTGAGTATGCTGGCAGATGCAACAACGGAAGTGATTGACCTGAACGACTATGCATTGCCTGTGTTCAGTGTTGATGCGGAACAGGAACTTGGCCAGCCGGAAAATGCGGTGCGCTTTTTTAACAAAATTGGCGAAGCGGATGCGGTCGTGATCTCTTTTGCCGAACACAATGGCTCCTACTCCGCGGCCTATAAGAACCTGTTTGACTGGGCATCCCGGATCAACCAGAAGGTGTTCCAGGGCAAAAAGATGGTGTTGCTGGCAACCTCCCCGGGCCCTGGCGGTGCGCGCAATGTGCTAGCCCAGGCGGAGAACTCTTGCCCGTTCTTTAACGGTGATTTGAAAGCCACGCTGTCGGTGCCGCTATTTAACGATAACTTTGACACCGAAGCCGGCAAGCTGAGCAATGAGTCCCTCGATGCGCAGATGGCTGAAGCCATGGCAACCTTGCGCTAATCCCCATCCAGTCTGGCCGGGCTTCCCGGCCTTGTTTGCTCGCTATCGTCCTTTTTAACCTTCCCATACAGCCTCCAGTCAGGAAGCGTCTGCATAATCGCCTCATCATGGCCGTTTTTGGCTTGAATAACCCCAATACGTTTTGCTCGACACGTTGAGGTTGAGGGAAGGAGAAAGAAGATGATCAAAAGGAAGTTAATGCTTCCGGCGCTAATCAGCGCGACCCTGCTTGCCGGATGTGGCGCTCAGGAAACACCGAAAAACAACGCGATGGTACCTTTGGTTGCTGCACAGTCAGCAACAACCATTGCTTATCAACCTGAGCACTCCTTCGTCGGCCGCACCCAAGCGGTGGAAGATGTGGGTATCGTGCCGCAGGTGTCCGGCTACCTGAAAGCCCGTTATTTCAAAGAAGGCGAGATGGTCAACGCCGGGCAGCTTCTCTACAAAATTGACCCTTCGCTTTATGAAGCCAAAGTGGCGAGTGCAACGGCGTCTGTGGCGCAGGCCAAAGCAGGTTTGACCAACGCGAACCTTGACTATGCCCGCGGTGAAGATTTGTTGCCGCGCGGCGGTATCAGCCAGTCTGAATTTGACCGCCTGACGGCTGTGAAGCTGCAAGCAGAAGCAGCGCTGAAATCGGCAGAGGCACAGTTGCAAGCTGCAGAAACTGACCTTTCCCACACCATTATCCGCGCACCATTCACCGGCCGTATCAGTGAAAGCCGTGCTAGCCTCGGTGATTTGGTCTCCCCGTCATCCGGTGTCCTGACCACCATTGTCAGCCTTGATCCCATGCATGCTTCATTCTCCCTGAGTGAAAAGCAACGCATCCAATCTGGTGCGGACGTGATTTCCGGTATCGGTGAAGGCCGCAGTGGGGAAGTGGAAGTTTGGCTGAACCTTGGCAAAGGCTACGACTATGAATACGCCGGCCAACTTGATTACCTGGGTAACCGAATTGATACACGCACCGGTACGCTGGCACTGCGCGCTAAATTCCCGAACCCTGAACACCGCCTGCTGCCGGGTCAGTATGTGGAAGTGGTCGTGAAAGACAAGAAGGCAAAACCAAGCATTGTTGTTCCCCGCCTGTCAGTACAGACCGATCTGGAAGGGGATTACGTGATGGTGCTGAAAGAAGGCAACATTGCAGAGCGCCGCAATGTTGAACTTGGTGCGCAGACTGACAAAGGTGTGATTGTGACCAGTGGCCTGAAAGATGGTGAGCAAGTGCTGACCAAAGGGCTGCAGCGTGTGCGCAACGGCATGACAGTCCGCGTTGAAGGACAAGGGGCGTAATTTACTATGCTGAGTCGCTTTTTTATCCAGCGCCCCAAATTCGCGCTGGTGATCTCGATTATCCTGACCCTGGCCGGTGCCATCGCATTGATGAATCTGCCGGTGGCGGAATATCCGCGCATCAGTCCACCTTCGGTAAGCGTATCGGCGGTTTACTCCGGCGCGAGTGCAGAGGTGGTCGAGCAGGCCATCGCTGACCCGATTGAAACTTCGGTCAACGGCGTGGAAAACATGATTTATATGTCTTCCAAAAGTGCCAACGACGGCTCTTACAGCCTGAACGTGACCTTTGATATCGGCACCGATCCGGATATGGCACAGGTCAACGTGCAAAACCGCGTGGCGCAGATTGAATCCAAGCTGCCGCCGGAAGTACGCCAGGTTGGTGTGACGGTGAAAAAACGTTCGCCTGACCTTTTGATGGTGTTGAACTTCTACTCGCCGGAAGGTAAGTACGATGACCAGTTCCTGGTGAACTACGTCAACCTGAACATCAAAGACCAGATTGCCCGTGTGAAAGGGATCAGTGAAGTCAACGTCCTCGGTGGCGGTGAATACGCGATGCGTGTTTGGCTGAACCCGGAAAAAATGGCCAACCTGGGCATTACCACCTCTGATATCCGTGCCGTTCTGAATGAACAAAACGTGCAGGTTGCAGCGGGTGATATTGGTGCGCCACCGTTTAACAACGCGCAGGAAATGACCTTCAAACTGGTTACCAAAGGGCGTTTAGGCTCGGTGGAGGAGTTTGAAAACGTGGTCGTGCGTGCCAACGACGATGGTTCCATGATTTACCTGAAAGATATCGCGGATGTGGATCTTGGCCGTAAGTTCTACTCCGGTAACGGTAAGTTCCGCGATGGCCCTGCATCTATCATGATCCTGAACCTGCAATCTGACGCGAACGCGCTGGAAAGTGGTGGTTTGGTGATGGAGCGTCTGGAACAACTTTCTGCCAACTTCCCGGAAGGACTGGCTTACGAGACCAGTTACGACACCACGCTGTTCGTCTCTGAATCTATCAAGGGCGTCGTTAAAACGCTGGTGGAAGCAGTTATTCTGGTTATCGCCGTAACCTATCTGTTCCTCGGCAGCTTCCGCGCAACCCTGATCCCAGTTGTGGCGATCCCGGTTTCCCTGATTGGTACCTTCGCTGTCATGCTGGCAACGGGCTTTACCATCAATACCGTGACCCTGTTTGGTCTGATCCTCGCTATCGGTATCGTGGTGGATGACGCCATCCTGGTTATTGAGAACGTGGACAGCAACATGGCGAAAGACCCGTCGCTGACCCCACGTCAGGCAACCTTGCAGGCGATGAAAGAAGTAACAGGCCCGATTATTACCTCTACATTGGTACTGCTGGCCGTGTTCCTTCCTGTAGCCATGTTGCCGGGTATTACCGGCATCATGTACCGCCAGTTCGCCATGACCATCTGTATTTCGGTACTGATTTCGGCAATCAACGCACTGACCCTGTCTCCGGCGATGTGTTCGCTGGTACTGAAGCAGGGTGGTGACAACCATGCCCGCTGGTTCAATGCGTTTAACCGTGGTCTGGACAAGGTGACCGAGAAATACGGTGCAGTGGCAGGATATCTGGTGCGTAAATCTGCGGTGCTGGGTGTGTTGTTTGCTGTCGCCATCGGTGCAGCTGGCTTCCTTGCTGGTAATGCGTCTACCGGCTTTGTACCGCAGGAAGACAAGGGCATTATCCTGATCAACATCCAGTTGCCGGATGCGGCTTCCCTATCCCGTACTGAAGACGTTACCCGCAGGCTGAATGAGATCGTGACGTCTGAGCCGGGTGTGGACGGTGCTTCGGTGGCAAACGGTTATGCGTTCCTGACCGGCGCGGCAGCGTCGAACGGTGCGTCGATGTTTGTGAAGTTGAAAGATTGGGAAACCCGCCAGCAGCTGGACGGCGACCATTCAGCGTTCGACATCATCAA
The DNA here is from genome assembly GCF_019209835.1 of Enterovibrio paralichthyis. Classification (NCBI taxonomy): domain Bacteria; kingdom Pseudomonadati; phylum Pseudomonadota; class Gammaproteobacteria; order Vibrionales; family Vibrionaceae; genus Enterovibrio; species Enterovibrio paralichthyis. Next base: position 34,098 of record NZ_JAHUTS010000035.1, read on the forward strand.
CCGCATCAACATGAAAGCGGCGATGCAACTGCCGGAAGCCGTGGTGTTTGCCATGGGACCGCCTGCGGTACCGGGCATGGGCCCTGCGTCTGGTTTTGAATTCGTGCTGGAAGACTCACTCGGCCGCAGCCGTGCCGATCTGGCTATCCTGATGCAGCAATTGATGCAAAAGGCCAACGAGCAGCCAGAGATCGCACGTACTTTTAGTACCTTCCGCGCGAACGTGCCGCATTTCTATGTCGACATCGACCGCGAGAAAGCCAAGCAGTTGGGTATTCCGCTGTCTGAAATTTTCACGACTCTTCAGGGTAACCTGGCAAGCATGTACGTGAACGACTTCAGCCTGTTTGGTAAGAACTACCGCGTAACCATTCAGGCAGACGGTGATTACCGTAACGACCTGGATTCACTCGGCCGCTTCCATGTACGTTCAACCAACGGTGACATGATCCCGCTCAGTACCCTGATTGATATCGAGCAGGTGTTTGAACCGGATGTGGCATGGCGTTACAACATGTACCGCTCGGCGGTTATCCAGGGTTCTGCTGCACCGGGCTACTCATCAGGCGATGCAATTGCGGCGATGGAGCGCGTAGCGGCGGAGATGCTGCCACAGGGTTACCAGTTCGAATGGACAGGTATGGCGTATCAGGAGAAGCAGGCGGGTAACCTTGCTATCTATGCGTTCGGTCTGGCACTGGTGTTTATCTACCTGTTTATGGTGGCGCAGTACGAAAGCTGGAGTATTCCGCTCGCGATTATTCTGGTGGTGCCGGTGGCGACGCTGGGCTCCTTCCTTGCGCTGGCTATTACAGGCACACCGTTGAACCTGTACGCGCAGATTGGTCTGGTTCTGCTGATTGCGCTGGCGGCGAAAAACGCCATCCTTATCGTGGAATTTGGTAAGCATGAGCGTGAGCAGAATGAGTTGCCAATCGACAAGGCAGCTGTGCTGGGCGGTAAGCTGCGTTTCCGTGCGGTAAATATGACCTCATGGTCGTTTATCCTCGGTATCCTGCCGCTGATTTTCGCCAGCGGTGCAGGCCATATCAGTCAAAACTCGCTGGGTATCTCGCTGACTGGCGGTCTGTTGTGCGTACTCTTGGCCGGTACTTTCCTCATCCCAGGTTTCTTTGCTCTCATCCAGAGACAGCGCGAGAAACACCACGGAGGCTCAACCAAGCTTCAGGAACTGGAAGAGTAAGGTTTAGCGAAAACGAAAGCGAAAAAGGCACCTCATTGAAGGTAATGCCGATCAGTTAAGAGATAAATGATCGGTTGAACGATCCAACAGATGGCTTATAAAGGCTCTAAGTCCCCATACTTAGAGCCTTTTATTTTGCAATTGACCACAGCCCTTACCCTCGCGAA
>NZ_JAHUTS010000036.1:0-28657 GCF_019209835.1 Enterovibrio paralichthyis
TAGGCCATTTTATCTATTTTTTATTGGCGGAATTAGGCCATATTGTCTATATTTTAATAAGGGGAAGTTAACGAACCCGACCATTAAGCCCGACAGGGCAACTACCCGAAAGGATGATGATTATGAACGTGACCGACGCAATGAACCTCCTCAATATTTCCGGCACTGTGACCCAGGCAGAGATTAAGAAGGCTTACAAAGCCGCTTCAATCCGCTTTCATCCTGACCGTAATCCGGCAGGCGCGGAAATGATGAAGGCGATTAACGCCGCTTATGATTATCTCAAAGGGTTAGGCGATAGCGTCACCATGCAAGCCGATGCCAAAGCATACGACTTTGGCGAAGAATTGAGCCAGGTATTAAACCAGCTTTTGGAGCTTAACGGCATCACGATAGAGATATGCGGGAATTGGATTTGGGTGACAGGTGACACCAAGCCACACGCAAAACGCTTAGGCCGTAAAGAAGGCGGGATCGGTTGCTACTTTTCCAAGAAGAAAACAGCCTGGTATTACCGCCCGGACGAATACAAAAGCCGCAGCCGCTCATCAATGAGTCTTGATGAAATCCGAGTTGCACACGGCAGCGAAGTTTATCGCGGTGAAGGTCGCCGCAAACTGTCAGCAGCGTGAGGCCGGACTGATGAAAGTGAACGGCAAAGACATCAATACAACGGGCAGCAGTACCGCCCTTGATGCGGTACTCAATAACCATTTTAACGTCGCCCATGAATGCAAAAATGGCGTCTGTGGTGCTTGTCGCTGTAAAGCCAGCGGCAAAGCAAAGCAGGTTAAAGACGCAATCGGCTATCACGGCAAAGGTGAGATCTTGCTTTGCACTGTGGCTGCATCTTCTGACATTGACGTGAGTATCATTGAATGAATATCGAGCAGACCAAAGAGCAGATCAAAGACATCGCCGCCGCCCTGGGGGGCGGTTGGCGTTATCACGAACTGGCTACCCTGGAAAAAAAGACCCGAGGCCATGTGTTAAGTAATGGTGCAGGGCTTTATATCGAAGTGTTCAGCGCGTACCGGGAGCCGTTGCCACAATTCCAGCTTTGCTACCGCGATCCAAAATATAAACACTATCCAAGCGTGATCACTATCGGCTGTAGTCTCACCAAGCCACTAAGCGCGATAGTGGCGGATCTGAAAAATCGCCTTTTGTCACACTCCGGCGAGGTTTACCAAAAGCTGGAACAAAAAACGCTAGAGTACAGCAAAGCCGAGAAGCGTCGAGAGCTTGAACGCTTGCAGGTCGAAGCGTTCGGGCGGGTCGCTAGAGTGGTGAAAGTTGATGAACATAGCCGTTTTTATTACTGGCGGGATGAAAAAGACAATTCATTGTCCCGCATGGATTACCGCGATGATGTGGATAGTTGGGATTTGGACTTATACCGACTGAAAGCAGACACCGTGATCAAAATACTGGCACTGATAGAGCAGGAGAGAAGCGCATGAGGCTTCAAAAAAGACCGCAAAAACTTGCCGTTGGTGACGTGTTTATCCTGGTGTGTCCCTATTCAAAAGAGGACGGCAAGCCAGGCATTAAATATGCCCGTTATGAGGTAAGGAGTATTCGCCGCAAGCGTGGAAGCGTCACCCGTTCTGGGTCAACGGCTGCGCCTCAATTCGTGAACCTTTGCATGGTGGAGAGTTACACGAAAGACACCAAAACCGGGCGCTGGAAAAATAACATCCCAGATTGGTGCTTAATGCAGTTTCCCTTAACGGATGAATTTTTGCCGTTCGGCCTTGCTACCACCAAAGAGCGGGCATTACGGCTGGCATTATATGAACAAAAAGACGAGTTAAAGGAACTGAAAAGCCTGATCAAAGAACGTCCACAGGGTGAACGTTTGCAAGTGTTGAACGATGAAAAAGCAGAATGCGAGATCCACCTTTTACACATGCAATCACAATTAAAAAGATTGGTTACACGAAGGAAAAACGATGCTTGAGATTAGCGAAACGGCGCTCAGTCCAGCCAAAGGCTGGCAAGCGCCCACCACGAAAGAAGTTGCCGCTGTGCTCGAAGCCATAGAGAAAAAGCACGGTGAGGTTGATAGCTTGCTAGGGATTGGCGGTCGCACCGTGCGCCGTTGGCGCGTCGGTGCTAACGACGACCAATCCGCCATACCTTATAGCTGTTGGGTAGTGGTGGTCTGGTTAGCAACCGGAACCGTCATTATCGACCCGGTGAAATTGCCCCAGGTACAAAAAGCCGAGATCGCAGCCTTGCCGCAATGCTGCGCGGCGGCGGATTGGCAAAGCCCACCTGCTGAGGTGGTCACTCAGTTTATCGGGAAAACCAGCATCACCAAACTGACCCGCAAGGAAATTGCAGCGCGGTTTAAATGGTCATCCGAGAATTTCAGCAAACAGATTGCAGGCCAAAAATTGAACTTTATTCACTGGTGCTGCTTGATGTTGCTATGCGGCATTAAACCGACATTTATTTATAAATCGCCGGGCAATGTTATACACAATCACGACAGAGCAGGGGGTTAAGGCTCGGTAGCTTATGTGCATAACATTGCCCTGAACCGAGGTTTAAATTTGCAGATCTGCAAAAGGCGAGTTTGGATGATTGGTCATAAATTGATATTTGCTATCAATACCCAACTATGAAAATTTAAGAAATCGTGGTGCGGTTTACGCACATTACGTTAAATAGGGGGTTTGAAAGTTGTTTCGGCAACTACCTTTATTGAAAGGCTTATTTTTCTCAGTTTACTGAGAGGAAAAACGGCATTAATCGGCAGTTGATTTTTAAAAAGCCCTGGTTACTTTTTGACCGCTTTTTGAAAATACGCAGTACAGCCAAAATTCACCATAAAAGCGTTATTAGTTCACTTTTTTAAAAGGGGTATTCTATGAAAAAATTACTGGTCATTTTTTCAGCGCTGGCGATCTCGGCTTGTGCGAGTAATCAATTGTCTTTGCAAGTCGCCACCGCCTCACATTTTGATAATGTGGTCGCGTCGGATGTGGCTCTTTCCAATATTGATCGGGGCGTTTTGACCGTCACCTGGAATGCAGAAGTCAACGGCAAGCAGTATTACTGCGAAGCTGACGACATGGTTAAACGCTCAAGCTGTAAAGAGATATAAGCCTCGATGTCAGACGGGAGGGGGGAAAGCCAGTTATGCACATGAGCTACTGAGCTTTACCTCACTTGCTCCGTCGCGATTGTGTATAACTTGCTGAACCCCCGACCTAAAAAAAGCGCCGAAAGGCGTTTTTTTTGTTCCTTAAAAACGGCTCTGAGTGTAGCTGTGGTTTCTTGCCTTGTAGCGGAGCGGTTACGGCCTGTAGCAAGCCCATTCACTGCTGTAGCAGTGGTTTTAGGACTTGTAGCAGGCCAACTGCAAAGGCTTTTAGGCGAAATGGCGGAATTCCAGACATTAGCTAGAATTAGAGGGGTAGGAGAAAGATAGGCAGGAACCGCAATTTGTCTGACAACTGCTATCGCAGTAGACAAATTGCTGTTCCTGGCCTCCGGCGGTGCTGCGCAGCATCGTTAAAGCCTTTGGGCTCTAACTCTTGATTCCACACCCTGCGCGAAACTCGCCCGGATGAATCCGCCCCGCCGCTTCGCGGTGGCTAACGCCATTTCTTGCCAGAGCAAAAGGAGCGAAAAGCATGGAGCAAAAGAACCAACGAAGAACTTACAGACTTGGTGAGGTTGAGGCGCTTTTCGATGACGCCTATTCGCAAGCCAGGGAGCAAAACCCGACACTCAAAGAGTCGGCTTTTTTGCGGTGGTGCATCCGGCAGGCACTCACTGAATCGGGGCAAGCTATTTCCCCGGAACGGGCAAAAGAGGCCGTTGAAGTGTTAAACGGTATGAAAAGAGAGCTTGCCAAAATTGGCGGAAATTTTAACCAAGTTGCACACTATTTTAATATTCACGATCACTTGGTAGAGAGTGAATTAAGGGCAAACCATTTAGACATTCAGCGCACATTAAAAACCACTACTAAAACGATAGAGGGGCTAATTAATGAGTTACGAAGATCTATTTATTAGGAAGGGAATCCGAGATAAGAATTATCGTTTCTCGAATCAAAGCTACACCTCAGCACTTGCCAATAACAACCGCCGCGAACTGGTCTTTAAAGTTGCGTCTGATATTAAAAATGTTAACCCCAATTCTCCGGCACAGTCGATTGAGTACATAACCCGTGACACTCCCAATCATGATGATGATGAATTTATCGAACCGGAAAATGAATTGGGTCAAAAATTAGACCGTGAAGAAGCGCGGGAATTGGCGCAAAACTGGAAAGATGAATTCAGCCATGAAACCCGAAAAAACGCACGGGTCATGACGCACTATGTGTTGTCGATAGATGAAAAGCTGGCGGATAAAAAACTGCGCGACTTTGAGGCCGCGACCCGCGATTTTTTAAGAGAGCGTTTTGGTGATGACGGTTATCGGTATGCGTTCGTGATCCATAACGACACCGAGCGCACTCACGCGCACATCATGGTAAATAACTTTAACCGGGAGCGTGACCGCAAATTAAGGATGGATAAGCAGTGGTTTTTTGAAACCCGGTTAATGGCAAAAGAGCATTTGCAGCAGCACGGCTTTGAATATGAAGCGACGTTGAGAAAAGACCGCAAGCACTTAGACCGGATGCGCCTTGATACGGAAAACGAATTGAAGGCGGTCAATAACTGGTTTGATGCCAAGCTGAAATCGGTCAGCGAGAACGACAAGCACTTTGAGTTAATCCTTACCCATCGAAAAGCACTCAGAAAAGCAAGACAGGCTTTTGAGGCAGCGCCTCACAGTCAGGAAGAAGCGGCAAACTTTCGGGCGAGTCTCCAACAAACCCGCGCCGCCATGCTCGATTATGATCAGTATGCGAACCGCACAGAGGCGAATTATCAGGTGGCTGATGTGTTGAAGCGTTCGGGTATTACTGCCAAGCAATTAAAAGACTCCAAAGACCATTCTCGGATTGCTGCGTTGACGGATAGAGATATTCAGCAAACAGCGCGTGACCTGGTGCGATCTGAAATTGCCGTTGAACTGAGTTCAGGTTTTGAAACCGGGGAGCGGAAAAAGCTGTTATCCGATATTAAAGAGCGGCAGAAAACCATCGGTAAGCACACGGATATTGATTTTGGTGAAATGAAAAAGCAGATGTTACGCACCAAAACCATGTCGCCAGAATATGCCAAATACAGCGGTATTTTGCGAAAAGAGGAAAAGGTCATCAAAGCGGTTAAGTTTGACGGCGCTAACGCTGAAAAACAACTTTACCGGCTTTTTGATGAAACCCATAAAGCAAAGGATTTGCCCGTCAATGAAAAAGCGTTGGTCGATGAAAGGGTGCGCCATATTCTGACTGCCTATGAACAAAAAGGCGTGGACGTTAAACAACTGGAAACCCGGTGGCAGGCACAGCGCCACCTCAAAGATGAAATTGCAGATCTGCAAATTTCCCTGAAAGAGAGTCGCCTTAATCCAGAACTGGCACAAAAGCGGGTTATTGCTGCCAGGGAGAAAATCAAAGACGTTGCCCTGTCACGTAAAGACCAAATCCAAATGGGGCGCGGATTGGATGACCGACAAGCCACCATCGACAAAATCACGTTTAGTGGACGCGATAAGGTGTCTGGGTCGCTGCAACGGCAGCTTAATAACATCAATCAAGTGGATGTTAAACGGGCGGCTGGTAAAGAGAAGGAAGCCGACAGACAGCTATTTGCAATCGGTAAGAGCTACCTTCACCTGAAAGCTGATGCCGTCAGTTTGACGGCTGATCAAAAAGCCACGTTAGCGCCTGACTTTGCCCGGATGGAAAAAGCGTTGACCAAGCGGGGGGTTAATATTACCCACCTGATGAAACAGCGTAATGTATCCCACGGCATAACACGCAATGTCACGACCATGAAGGAGATTAACCAAATGGACAGATCCCGAGTCGAAGATTTGAGCAAGGTGATCACGCTTGCCAAAGACACGCAAAAAGAGATTAACCGCAGTGACTTTAATCCCAACCAGAAACGGCAGACCCGCAGCACAATTCGTGATCAGGTAAATCAGGCCAGTGATAAACTGGAATTGCGCCGGGTCGAGTTTGAGCAGAATTTAAAACAGATGCGTGAACTGAGTGATAAAGCCGTTTCGCTTTCCAAGCAGCAAGACCAAAGCCCTATGGCGGTGATGCATCGCCGCCGTGAACTTGAAAGCCTTGATAGGGATTTCGACAAGCTGGCAAAACGGGTCAGAGCAGATTTACCCCTGGCGGGTTCAGCATCGCAGCAACTCAATGTGAGACGTAACATTGAGCAGATGGAAAAAGCGTTTGGACAAAATAGAGGATGGTCACGGTGAGTTGGCAAAGCAAAGCAGTTTCCGGCGTGATAAAGCATGAATTCCCTTGTTCACAATGTGGCAAGGGGGTTTATCGCGTCGATAAATGTGCCCCCGTTTTACATACCGCCCCGAAGCAGTGGGCACATCGTTGTTCGCACTGTAAACACCAGACTCACTTAACAGCGCCCTTTCCGCTTCTTGAGTATGGCGGTAAGTTGTTTTTACTCTCAGAACACGCCATTTTTGAGCAGTCCGTTTTTACCATTCCCGATGTTCCCCCGGATGCCAAGCCATAAAAAACCGCCTCGCGGCGGTTAATTGTATGTCCAAGGAAACCGTTTCCGGTCTATCTCGTTGGCATATTGCCTCAGACCTGACATAAATCCGCGCTGATAAGCGTCATGTTGCCAGGTTCCCTCTTGATAGGGATTGTCTTTGAGTCGCCCCCGGTAGCCGTCATTGTGGCCTGATGCTTCAATATTCTCGTACAGTGCATTGATGTTCTCGGCCTCCTTGCCGCTTTTTATGATCATTCTAACCCCCGGCAAATTTTGATGGTTTTGATACACCCCGCATGATGGTCATCGCGCCTTTTGCAGACAGGTACGCTGATCCGGCTGATGCGGTCATCGCGCCGCCCATATCCGACGCAACACCGCCTGTTATTTCATACGTCAATTCAATGGATTTCATCAAAAGGTAAGTGCCGATAACGCCACAGAGCAGCAAAAGCGCATAATAAAAGCCAAAGAGATCGGTGCTTTCCATCGCCTGTTCCATCGCGTCAGCGCCGCCGCCCAAGGCGTTTTTCTCTATCAATGCCCTCAGTGCTATTTCAGACAGCACAGACGAGATATAGATGATTAACGTTGCCACAACGACAACCAGGCCATATTTCGCCAACGCTTGCACCCACTGTTTCAAGCTACCGCGCATCACCTTAAATGCTGATAGTTGAATGATGACAGTGCCGAGCATAAACAGCACAGTGAGCGCGAATTTTGAATACATGACGATGATTAAAAACATGCAGTATTGCAGGCCAAAGACCAGCATCAACAACCCCGCACAGGCGATACTCATTATGTCTGTCCAATCCGCCGCCGCGATCAGCGCCCAACACAAATCGAAAATCAGAACAAAGGTGTGGTTGACTGCCTGAAAGGTTGTTTGGTTGGTGTATTCACCTTGCGTGAAAAAGGCCGCTAGTCTGTCCGGTACGGTTAACACGGGTTCCGCGATAAAGTGGTAATAGTTTTCTGGGTAGGTGAGCGGGATAGCGATCAGAATCCAAACCACGGTTATGATCAGTTGTTCGAGGTTGCCTTGTATTTTCCCGAACATAAACAAGATGCCGTAGACAATCATAGAGACGACCAACAAGGTCGCCATTAAATAGAAAAGCGCGTCATTCAATGACGCGACTTTTCCCTCAATGGCAAGCCCTATCACTTCATTAAAGTAGTAAATCAGGGCGTCACCCACGGTTGGCATTTCATCAACACTTCGCATGTTTAACCCCCTTCTTATTCAAATGGATTGGTGTTACCAAAGGGATTAAACAAGCCTTCATTGCCGTTGGGTTGATACCCGCCCCGGCCTGAGTCCCTGTCGTCGAGACGATCATAGAGCGACTTAAACACGTCAGACCGATTGCCTATATTGGCGGCGTCCGTGTCGTAGTTCACCAGGGAGTAACTGCGGTTCATATCTGCCAGCAATTCAATGATGGTTTGCAGGTTGGCATTCATCTTTAACAAAATGGCGTTTTGAACGTCCGTTGCGTCTTTTTGGGTTTCCGCTGTGTTCGCCCAATTCGCCAGTTCATCCAAATCGTCCAGTTGTAACCCAATCATGGCGTTGGCCTTTTCCGCATTCACCAACGTTTTTTCCAGTTGTTTTGCGCGGAATGCGTTTTGTGCCTGCCTTACCCCGACCCAATTTGAGGAAAAGTCGGCGGGTTCTTCTTCATCCCCAACCAGGCGGTTGAGTTCATCCATTGAGCGACCAATCGGGCGCATCACGTTTGTGACCTTGCGCCCCGCCTTGTCGAGATAATCGGTGATATCGTCATCATCGCGGATTATTCCCTCACCAAAAGCAAGCGGGTCATCTTCGGCGTACTTCTTCAAACGGTCAAATTCCGCCAGGGCGCGTTGGGCGCGGCGGTAAGTGCCCTCTAGATTCCGTTTTACGCCAAAGACAAAATCCTTGGTTTCGACCACGGGCTGTAGCGTTTCCCTGGCGGTGTCCAGTGCATCCTGAGCCACCGCGATTTGATCGGCATAATAGGCGTAAGCGCCGGGGTCACTCACAATGTCACCCACGCCCATGACGGCGTGAGTGTGAATGGGAATCGTGACAGCAAGGAGGGTTATAGCGGTGAGTTTTCGCATGGCTGGTACTCCCTTAAATGTTTATATAAAACATTTATATTTTATACCATGCTGGCTTTTTAGACAAAAAAAACACCTCTTTCTGAGGCGTTTCTCTGTTGGCTATCCGGCCTGTTGTTCTGTGAACTGCATGTCGCGTTTTGCGTCTAAAAGACTTTCCAGCACGGAAATGATTTCCTCAATCTCTGTGCTGTTTCCGTCAGTTAGCGCCACCTCGACGATGCGGCGGTCATCGTTTGAGTGGCTGAGGTGATAACCCTGATTGATGGTCATTCTTACTCCTTTCACCTTTGTGTCACTTGTCGGGTTATTGAGAGTAAGTATAGTAATATGCTGATATTTTAGGCAGAAAAAGAGGCAGGGCGTTAACTGTCTTCTTTATCAATCAAGAAGTCGTCAATGTCTGCGCCTTCATCCAGTAAGCGTTGAAGAACGATTGGAGTACGTCCTACACCTGCCCAGGAATGCCATTCCCCGTTAGCAGGGTCTTGATAACGGTATTTTGCCGGACGGACAAATTTAGGCTCTTTAGCGGAAAAATAGACCTCGATTAAATCATCTTCGGTAATGCCATTTTCCGCCAGTAACGCTTCAATGCGCTGCCGCTTTTCTTTGGTTTCATCAAGAATGTCGCGCTTGCTTTCTAAAACGCTTTGCAATTTAGAAAGCAGGCTTTCCAACTCTTTTGGCGTCCAATCTTTCAACGCGATTTCAAGTTTTCTGCGATTATTCTCAATCACTGTCTTATGTTTTGGATGTTGAGCCATATTAAAGTCTAATTCATTCATTAATTTCGGCCTCAATTATCTGATTATTATACGCACCCGCAAGACCTTTCATGTTTGTATCTTGGAACCACCATGTTTTTTTGGCTTTGATCGGATGCTTTTTGTGACCCTGTACCGTCATCACAAGATCGTTCTTTCCTAGGTTGAGCAAATCTTGTGCCGTGATCAGTGCATGGCCTTCTTTTGATTCAGATGTTGTGCCGGATAAATCCAAGTCCTTGCGTGAACTACTGTGTTTTTTCCGGGTATGTTTACCGATGGTGTTTGACAGTTTTTCAGCGGCCTTGTCGTCGTTTTGGGTAAAGATGACGTTATATGCGCAGGTGTCCATCATGCGCGTTAAAGCGTCCACGCCAGCTTTACCATAAAGCGCCTGTAACTGTTGCACTGATTGTGCAACAAACATAAAGCGCAGCTTGTAAGAGCGCCCTACTTCTGGCGCATTCACTACCGCAGGCATTTTGCCAAGGCGCGGGAATTCATCTAACAGGAAGTATACAGGCTGGACGATGCTTGCCTCCGGCTCAGAGAGCATTTCCCCCACCAGATAAATGGACATCATCCTGATCATCGGTGCGATTCTATCCATGTCCCGTGCAGGAACGCAAAGGTACAGCGTGAAGGGCGTTGGTTGGCGAAAATCTTTGTAATCAAAGTCACAGCGCATGAAGTGTTTACGCACAGACGGACGCGCAAACGGCGTGATCGCCTGTTTAAATGTGGTCGCCGTGTTGGAGAATTCGCGGCTGTCTTTGTTGATGATACCAAAGCCGATTTTTTCCATGATGTCGGGAATGATACTGCGCTCGTTTTCCATTACGTGCATGACTGCCATTTGCATGTCACCGGAGCACAGCGATACGTCATACACCCCAGGTAATGAGGCTTCATCCGTATCGTATTCGCGGTTTTTAACCAGAAGGTAAAGCGCCCAGAACACAAACACTTCTTTGGCTTCACCGTTAAAGTGTTTGGTGGTGTCGTCCACATCGACAGTCGGCCATAGCACCTCAGCGAGACGGTCAATGTAATCAATGGCTGAGTCCATATCTTGCGGCAAACAGCGGTTTGAAAGCGGATTGAAACCCAGTGAATCGGGATGGTCGATAGTGGGGGCAAAGATACCGACACGACCAAAGCTGGCGCGATAGGCGCTGGTTTTGTTCCACAACTCCCCTTTCACGTCATTCACAAACATGGAATAGGAGCAACTAAACAGGGTCGGAATGATAACCGCCGCAGTTTTCCCGGTGTTAGGCGGTGCGATCAATAAGGTGGAGAGGTTTTCATCACTGCGAAGGTATTTACCCGCCGCCCTGCCATAGATAGCACCCTTATCAGCGTGCATCCCCATTTCTTTAATGTCGCTTTTGGTTGCGATTCTGGCGTTGCCATACTCGCCGTCAACCCGGCTTGTTACAACCAGTGCAACTGTGGTTAAGGTAAAGAACACCGCCGCCGGGGTGAGATACAAAATTTGCAGATCTGCAAAAAATGGCAGGTAACGGATCGGGGATAGTGGATTGCGAAAAGCGGTGGAGTCCACAAACAGCGTGAGACACACTATCCAGGTTAACCAGGTGAGCGCCACGGCTAACAGTGTGTTAAATACAACCTTGTACCACTTGAATTCAAATTCCCATTCCATCGTTCACCCCCTTATTTAGCTAACGTAAATTCAGCGTTAAAAACCTTTTTGCCGTCCTGAAAGGTTTTGGTGATCATGACAAACACGTCTATTGCTTCGCAGGCATACGCCTCGATGTCGCGTTTATCTGCCCTGGCTCCGGCCATTTGCGCGTTACCGCTCATGCGGTTGATTGCTTCGGCGGGTGAGCTTGCGTGAATCGTTGAAATTGACCCGCTGTGACCGGAGTTCGCCAGGTTTAAAAATGCCAATGTGTTTTGGGTGTCGATCTCCCCGAGCAAAATACGGCTCGGGTTCATGCGCATCATGGAGTTGATGAAGTCTTTAAATTCCAACCCGGCGAGATCGGTTCCGGTTTTGGAGTTGGTGAAATTGACCGTGTTGTGGTGTGGGATTTTCAGTTCGCGGGTATCTTCCAGGGTGATGATTCTTTCCTCCATCGGGATATGTTGGATCATGGCATTCATCAACGTGGTTTTCCCGGTTCCGGTTCCGGCACAAATCAAAATGGTTTTGCCGTCTCTGATCATGCGCTGTAACGCCTTCGCTTCCGGTTCACTCATAAAGGCTTCCATCGGATAGTCTTTGCCTTTACTGACCCGGATAGCCATTGCCACGCCGCTTTCTACCATGTTTCCCATACAAAGCTGGATGCGGTGTCCATACTGCGGCAACCGCCCGGCGTAGATTGGTGTTTTGGTGTTGAACAGTTGATTGGCGTCGGCGGCAAGCGCCGCGCCGAGGTGTTCAATATTGGTCAGGCTGAATGCCTTGTCCTTGATAAATTCCCAGGTTCCATCGTCACGTTCTAGCCCCACCTCACCGGGTCGGTTAACCACGATTTCGGTGATGTCAGAGCGTTTAAGGTATGGCGCTAAAAGCGCCATTGTCTTAGTCAGTACCGCGTTTGCTTTCATCCCTGCCCCCTTAGTGGAATTGAATGTAAGGGGCTTCGGTCATGTAGCTATTGTCCACACGACGCCAGATGTTTTGGGTCATCGTCCAATTGATTACCCATTGCATTTTGGTGTGCCTGTCCGTGCCACACTCGCCGTCACCACCCCAACCGCCAGCCGAGAAGCTAGCGCCGGGGTATTTTTGTAACAGCGTTGATTTGTATGCGTTCAGGTCAGGCATTGTCTTTGAACAATCACTACCCGAGCCAGTTGCGCGCTTGGTTTGCGCCAGCACGTAAGGGACATAGGAGGCATAAGGTGAACAGTTTTTGAGTACCAATCCGGTGTCTTTTGGGGTGTTCAAAATGGTTTTGGCGTACTGGCGGGAGCGCTTGTAAGCATCTTCATGTGAGATACCGCAACCGGATGTGGTGATGGTGTGTGAGAAAGATTGTGCAGTATCACGCGAACACGCATTAATGTAGAACTTATCGTTGTTGTAGAAGTAGTAATCGCGTGAGCGGTAATAGCTTGCCCCGCCTGCTAAATCATGCTCATAGCGCGGGTTCTCGCAAAACTCTTTTTGCACTTCAATTTCGCCGGATGTAGCGCGGCAATCACTGACAAAATGCACTTCTCCAAACGCATCATTCCATGCTTTGCGCATGAAAATCACCACCTTGTTTGTCCCTGGTACAAGTTGCGGCATACAGCTTTCTTGCGTGTCAGCTATTGGGTAGGTTTCTTCGGTGTCCACGCACTCGGTGTATTCTTCTATGCTGCCATTATCTGCCTCGTAGATGTACTTTTTGCGGATGGTGGCTTTGCTGTCGGTCAGGTTGATCCCGGCCTCACAGTTGCCAATAACGAGTGATAAATCGTGGTACACGTCCGGTGAGGTGGTGCAGTTACTCAGGTAGCTTTTTTCACCCGCTTCATTGATGTAGTAGCGCAGGCCGCGAAACAGTTTCATGTTTTTGTAATCCGGCAGCGCATTACAGCCCTGGGCGTCAATGTCTTTTTGCAGCGCGTATTCTTCCCCGGTGCTTTGACAGGTGTATTCTCTCAGGCGGGTTTTGCCGTCTGGATGAATAGTCACCTCCCTTTTGCGCTCATAGGCTTTACTGTCTGCGATCACCATTAACGGTTCGCACCGTTCGACAATCACTTTTAAGTCACGGGTGGTGTCATTACTGGTGGTGCACTGAGTCAGATCGTAACGTTTGCCCTCGACTTGGGTGTATTGCACGTAAGCAGGCATAAAGAGTCTTTCCGGCTCCACAATAACGCCCTGGGAGATAGGACAAGCCTCAAAGTCTTTAACGACCTTGTATGCGATTGCATCTTCTTGTGACCACTCACATTCTGAAATGTCATAACGTGACCCATTGATGAAGGCATAGAGCTTGTAGCCTTTGACATATTCCCCGGTGCTTTCATTGAGTTTGACCGTACACCCCGCCTCAAAGTCTTTGCGGATTGGGTATTGTTCGCCTGCCTGCTCACATGGGGTTGCTTCCACAATGTCGCCCGTTTCGGTTGACGTTTTAATGGTGCGCTCTTGCTCATACACCACCATGCCCGAGAGATCGACGCGCATCGGGCATTCTTGCACGTTGGAAATGATAGGGTCGGTATTGACTTCGACATCCTCAAACGCCGGATTTTCGGAACTGTCGCCACCGACGCCAGAATCCGATAAGTAACCTGACCCACCGCCCATGCTGCCAGAACCGCCGTTGGTGTTGCTGTCCTCAGCGTTCAGCATGGATTTGCTGTTGTCGATGTCGATTTCTTCTTTGGCTTGTGCGAGTAAGCGGTTGTAGGCGTCCACGATTTCCGCGCCGTCACCGACTGCCACCAGTTTTTGACCCGCATTGACCCCCTGGCTTTCTTCGCTCAGTTTTACCTTACTGGTCAGCGGCACATTAAAGGTTTCTGACAGTTTGGTTCCCTTAATCTCCTTTGATATGGAGTGCCACTCGATTTCCACAACACGGGTCTTTTCGTCATACGAAAAGTCAGCCAGGATTTCAGCGTCACGCAAACCGAGTTCAATTGCTTGCGGTGACAGGTTGGTGAGGTTGGCACTGATGGTTTCCGGGTGTTTGGTTTCAAACGCTGTCAGCGTTTTCACGTTTACAAAGTCGTCTGCGGCCTTGACCACTAATGCGGTCATTGCCAGGGCGATAAAAGCTATGATCCGTTTCATCGTGTTACTCCTTTGTTGGGGCGAAAAGACCGCCAGTTTTGCCAATGTCTTTTAGCCAAATGTCGGTGGTTGGAATGATTTTGATGCGCGTCCCGGCTGGTACAATGGAGAACGGTTTGATGTTCAAACCCTCATTGAGCATTGCAGCGGTGACTTGCCCGATGTCCGTGCCGTAGCTTTGGATCACTGAGTTGGTGACAGTGGTTCCTTCGGTTGGCACAGAGACTTGTGCAATCGCAGATATGGTGGAGGTAAGCAGCGCCCCGCCGTACTTATCCCAATTGCGGTTATCGACTATCCCCTCGATTCCGGTTGCGCCGATACGGTCTGCGGTGTAACCGTCAGTGAGCTTGATGTTTACGCCGTCAGGTCGGATGATGCGCGACCAGGCAATATTGAAACGTTCGTCGCCCACCTTCTTTAATGTCCCGTGCTTGCCAACGGCGACCGACCCGGCAGGGATCAGGATTTTACGCCCGTGATAGCCGTAAACATTCCGTTCGATTTGGCATGTTGCCCGGCCTTCTAACTGGCTGTTAATTTGGTCTTTCAAGACGCAATCAATGTAGCGGTCAGACGTGATCACACGGTCTAAATCCACCGGGTAGGTGGTTTCGTCTTTGTCGAGTTCGTGGGCGGAAAAGTCCTTGTCTTTTGGCGCTGGCAAACGCTCACGTTTGGCGACAATAACAGGCATGTTTTCGGGGTGCTTCCAATCCGGAGACCCGCGACGTTTGGCGTTTATCTGTGCGCGGCGCATAGCAATTAATTCAGCCTGACTCGGGGCGGCTGGATAAACGAAGGTGTTCGCCGGGGTAAGGGTGTCGGTACTGGTGCGTTGTGGTGGTGGCGCTTTTGGGGCTTGATATTGCCCCATCGCGTAGCTTTCCGTTTGGCTTTGTTCGGTGTAGGGCGATAAAGTGCCGAGCGCTGGCTCGGATGATTCCCCACTGTCAAATTCATCACGTTCAGATGACAGTAAAAAAATATCGTCTCTCGGCAAGGTCATGTAATCGACGGGAACGTGACCGTTAACGACTGCCATTTCTTTTGTCGGCGCGGCTTCCCTGGCGTTGGCAATCAGCACAACCCCGCCAATTACCGCCCCGGTAAATACCGCCCCGCCGAGCACGGCAAGCGCGATTTTTGCGCCTGATGCTTGCAAGGTGAAATCCATCACAGACCCCCTGTAGTGTCTGTGGCGACGGTATCAATCACCTCATTCATGCTGCTGTCATTCGACGGCAACTGAATCATGCGCTCAATGCAAATCCATTTTTCACCCAGGCGCAACGTCCAGCGGTTGGCGACCCCTTCGACACGCAAGGTGGCTTTATTGGCGCTGGCATTGGTTGGCACGTCCGAACCGTCAGCGACCCGGTAGACGGCAGGCATGGAGTTAACCGCCGAGGTGGTATTGTGCCTTGCAAAGCGGAAATAGGTAAAAGTGCTGTCATCGTAGACCATGAAAGGCCGGATGCTTTCATCACCGCCAATGATGCGATAACCGAAATCGAGGTTGTCAGGATTAAAGGCCACGGTTTCCAAGTAGTCATCTTGCATGTTCTCTTTTACCGCTTTGACGTTGACCGCTTCCATTTCCTCTTGTGCGCGGGTTTCCGCTTCTTCGATAGCTTTAGCGCGGCGCTCTTTGGCTTCGAGCTTTTGGCGCAAGTGTTCATCGGTGATGTAGATTTTCAGGGTCGGGTCATACGGTGAGTCCCAGGTATCGCCCCTCACGTAGAACGTGTAAATGTTGCCACTGGAACCGATGATGTTAAGCACGGTGTCAGCCCCTGGCATGTTGACATCCACCGACCCGGTACGGGGCAGGTTTTCATCCAGCGGGTCTGAGTTGGTCTTAAATGCAAAATTGATTTCATCCCCGAGCTTGTGTGATTGGATGGAATCGCCCTCCGGTAACACAATCATGGTTCCCATGAATTCCCGCGCCCTGATTTTGTAGGTCACGTTATCGGCATAAGGCATTTTGAGCGTGTTCGCGGTGGCCTTGGATTTATCAAACACCGCTTGAGTGGCGTTCAACGTGGTGATCACCATTTCCTGATTGGTGCGGTCAGCGTTCAGATCTTCAATGCCCCCGGCACTTTGTTTGTCTGCCACTATCTTGACCCCGCCACCCATTACGCCGCCGTCAGCAGCAAGCACGGACAGCGGAAGGATTGAGATAATCAAAAGTGCAATTCGTGTCATGGTTTCCCCCTTACACTCGGTTGATGCGGTAATTCACAACCTCAATCCCTGCCAGGTTGAGGTAGCGGTCTGAATAGCTCACGTACTTGTCAGATTTGACGTACTCGATAACAGCGACCCAACGCTGTGTAGGGAGTTTTTTTCCGCGCACGGTATCGGTGGTTTCAAATTCGATGCGGTGAACGAACTGTCCGGGGTTGGACGAGGAAATGGGATAATCGGTGATGATGTCGATTGCGCGGGTAACGTCTTTTTGAAATACCAATGAATCTGGGTTGGTTTTCTTATCTATCAGGCGGTAAAACTCCTGATACACCTTGTTTGAGGATGCGAGTTTTACGCGCTTGTAACGGTCTTTTTCGTCAATATGATTAACGACTTCGCGGTTTAGCACGTATTCACGCAAGGTGTGAGAGCGCACTAAAGCGACCTGATCGGTGTCGCGGTTGTTGTGTTCAATCCTGACGATATGACGGGCGGCGGTGTCCACCTGGTAAAATATCGCTTCGACCTTTTGTTTTTGTGCGTAGAGCATCGCGGTATAACCGCCAAGCACCAACAAAGAAATCAGAAAAAGCACACACACCACGCTTAACGCGATAATGGCTGTCTTTGACGTGTTCCACACATCAAACGGCAAACCTTCGCTGTTGTCGTTTTCAATCTTCATTAACTCCACCCTTTTTGCTCGGTTGCGATTTCAAACCATTGCGCATCATTGGTTGGGGTTGTCAGTTGCTCACCGTTATAAAAACAGGCGCAAGGGCTGTTTTTGGTGTCGATATTTTCATGCGGTGCGTTGACACAACCGGACAGCAGCGTGATGAAAAACAGAAAGGTAATTTTTTGCATAACAAGACCCCCGATGATTTATAAATAACATTTAAAATATAAACCATATCGGGGATCTGTCTAGTTTTTAGGCAGGCTTTGTCGGGGGTTTTTACGTGTTCATCAGGTACAGCATTCGCCAGTGATCAGGGTGTTGTTTTTTGAGGGTGCGCATACGGTCTACCGCCGTCGCCCCACTGGAAAAACAGTTGAGGTAATTGGAATGCGGGGTGGTTAATGTGGAGAGATCCACATTCAACACCACACTTTCCCCACTGTGGCGGCGCTTAAACAGCACTTCCCGGCTGTGCGGTTTAGTGGTTTTGACCCACTCATATTCACGGTCAGTCAGGCCGAGTAAATCTATGTAATCTTCCGGTGTGGCGTTGGGTTCGGGGTAGATCAGCAAATTTGCCATTGATTCGATGATCTCACGCCCACCACTGCCCGGCAGGGTGTTTAATGCCCTGGCATTCTGGAACGCCAGGATTAACACGCCGAGCAGCTTTCTGATCTCTTTGGCGTACTGCAAGGCTTTATTAAGGAAAATCGGGTCTTTGAAATAGCGCTGTGCTTCATCAAAGAACACGATATTAGGGGTCGGGGTGGTGGTGAGCCTGGTGATGATTTGATTAAACATCAAATCGGTCACAGCGGGTAATACCTCGCTCATGCTCGGGTCGAGAATGAGTGTGGCGTCAAACGTGGTGATGGTGTCTTTAAAGTCAAACCCGTTGCGGCTGGCATTAAAGAACGCGCCATATTTCCCCTCGGGGAGCCAGGGCGCAAGGCGGTTTCTCAGTTCGTCACCTTTTCGGCCGAATATATCTTCCAACTCGGTTAAGTTGCGGTGCTCTTTAGGCAGGTCATAATTCATTTTGACCGCCTTTGCTATCTGGTCTTTGTAGGCGGTTTCACTGTCGGTCACTTTCAGTCTGTCGGTCAGCCAGCTATCCAGAAAGCGACGGTTTGCGGGGGTGTCATCCAGCAGCAGCGGATTAATATCTACCTTTTCCGCAAAATCAAAATATGTCCCGCCAAACATGTTGGTGTAAACCTCCAACCCATGCAGGCTGTCAAAGCAAAACTGCTTAATATCCTCAAACGATTTGGACTGTTGCAAGAGAAAGGCTATCAGGGTCGTTTTACCCGAGTTTGTACCACCAAACACAGCGGTGTGGCCGAGCGGTTCACCGTCTGTCTGTGGGGTGTTATGGAAGGTAAACGCATACTGACTGCGTTGCACTGTGGGAAACATAGTCACAGGTCGGGAACCGAAACGGCAAGTGTCGTAACCCTCACCTATTGAATTGAATGTCGCATAGTGGGCGATGTTCTCAGAGGTGATCGGGCGGCTGCGCAAGTTGAAATGCTGCATGGTTGGAAAGCGCGACCAAAACAGCGCTTCAATGTTGACCGATTCACGGTAAATCAGCGCTTCACCACGCTCAAGACGGTTTTTGATAGCGTCGGTGTCATCATCCAGCTTATCCAAATCATCGCTCAAGACTTCCACACAAAAGTAGTGATCCGCCAGGGTGAATTCTTGGTTGCTGTAGCGGTTGCTCAGGTCTTTTATTTCCGCCTGTATGTCGTCATCGTCTTTGGAAAAGTTAGCGTAATGCGTTTTGGTTGCTTGCAAGAGGCGTTGCCCCCTGCGTTGGCTCATGCCATGAAATGACTGATAGACGATAAACTCAACGGGCAAAGAAAAGATGCCCTCCAATGTGCTTTGCTGTGGTTCGCCGGGATAGTCTTTGATGGATAACCAGGCGCTATATACCGCCTCATTGCCAAAGCCATAGACGCAGTAATTTTTGTTTTTAGGAAAGGAAAGGCGTTGATTAGCGAGGCAGTCGTTAAAGTTCTTTCCGTGCGCGTGAGTGGTGCGCCCATTAAGTAACGTCGCCCAAAACGTTTTTAGCTCTGATCCGGTCAGTTGGGTGGCGTTGTAATCCGCCATGCGGGAAATGAACTCCTGACAGGTTTTGTTGATTTCATCCTCTAAATCGACATCGTAATGATGATCGAGCACTTTACCAACGGCCTGTTTAAACCCGCCCTTTTTACTGGTGACTACCAGGTAATGCGTGGTGCGGAAAACCTCTTTGAAGTTATCCAGCCACACGCTGTTAATCGCCTCGGAAATGTTGTCTGTCGCATTGCCAATCTGGTTGTTCACTGGCACTTTCCGTTTCACTGAAATGACATCAATACTCAGAAAGTCACTTTCTTTTTCCAGCAAGGCTTTACGTTCCCGGTACGCCAAATCATACAGATCTTGTGACATACCGGAGTAATCGCGCCCCACCACTTTGACAACCGCAACTTTTGAACCGTCTTTGCAGACAATCACGTTATCGTTTTTCATGAACATCAGAGGCAGCATTTCAGCGACTTGTTTGTTGCTTTTGATTCGCTCGTACAGCGCTTTTTTATATGACATCGGTTCCCTCCTTTTTGCAGATCTGCAAAAAAAAGTAGCCCCATAAGGGCTACGGTTCGTAATGGCGATCTCCCGTGACGACGCTTTGGCCTATGCCGAACGTTCGACGCACCCACACATCAAACCACTCAGGATCGTTAGAGGTTTTGATAAACCCAAACGCCCACATCACCACCGCGATTAACGGGGCGATGATAAGCAACCAACCAATATTGGGTTTTGAGAACACCGCCATGACAGGGATTGCAACCACCCAGCCGCCCCCCAGGGAGGCGACCAGCATTATTGCTGCATATTTCTTTGGTAGACCTGCCACCAGATCAGGGAAGGTAATGCAGCGGAAAAGGTGTGATTTCTTCATGCCAGTAAGAAATTTCCGATAAGGCTGGCGGTCAGCAGAACGGCGCAACCCGCGACAATACAACCCGCCAGGAACTTTGGAACCTTGCCGAACATAAACATCACAGCAACGATAACCATGCCAAGCACTGCGAGTGTGCCACCGAACATGGTCAGTGGGTCGATAATTGATTCAGCCTTTTCATTAATTGGCTCTAGAACGTCCTCAGCCGTTGCAAGCGCTTGTGCGCTGTACATCGCCACGCAGACGGTGAGCCAGCGTATAAATGCGTTAACATGCTTCATTGTTCCCCTCCTTATCCTGGGTAATGCCGTAAAGTGATTGGTTTTCCGTGACTTCGATTGCCGCAGCCGTGAAAATTGATTGGTCGGTCAGCTTGTGTTTGCCCTTTAAAAAAGCCAATGATTGCAGCGCGTTTTCATCCATCGGGACACGCGCCATTTTCAGATCGGTTTCAAAAGGTTTGATGGATTCGCTGGACAGCGATTGTTGTTGGAAGGCGAGTTTATTAATAGCCAATGGCAGCACAGCGAGTACCGCTTCACTGTGATAACGTTCAGGGATTCTTACTTTTTTCTCTGCGCTATTTGCCATTTGTCGTGTCTCCTTTTGGTGGCTACCTGACAAAAATAATAGACGCAATATTTAAAAAATAAACATTTTATTTTTGTTTTTTTATTTATCTTGGGTCATACTGAAAGAGTAAAGCGAGGGGCGGCTATCAGCCTCAAACCGATAAGGAATCATCACCATGACCGCGAAAATCATCTCTATTATCTCGCCCAAAGGCGGGGTCGGAAAATCCACCACAGCTACTAATCTCGCCGCCGATTTCGCGCTAAAAGGCTTTAGCGTGGCGTTGGTTGATGCAGAGGAACACGGTACGACGATTGATTGGAACGATGCAGGGGTAAAGAATCTGCACGTTTTCGAGGGCTACAGCAGAACCATTACACAAACGATTGAAGCCCTGGCAAAAAAACACGACTTGGTTATTGTAGACACCGCAGGTAATAACCTCACGCTTTCCACGACTTCGGAAAACCTTCAAACCCTGGTTAACTCCAAAGCCGTTTCGGTGTCAGACCTTGTGCTTATCCCGGTTGAACCCACACCGCTTTCTATCCGCAAAACCATCACCTTTGACCCGATTATCAATAAAGCCGTAGAGGGCAAAGGAAAGGCATTCACGTTTTTAATGAGTTATCAGCGCAACACCGTGCTTTCCGCGCAGTGTTTGGCGTTGCTGAAATCTGGTCAGTTAGAAACGCCTTACCTTGGCGTCACCATCCGTGATGCGACGGTTGTTCCCCAAGCTGAGGGAATGATGCAGAGCGTTTGCCAATACGCCCCGCGCTCCAATGTGGCGCAGGATTTTAAAAAGCTGGCTAAAGCGGTGCTGGCAAATCTGAGCATGGAGGGTTAACCAATGGCTAAACCTGATTTTTTCGCAAAATCCGTCGCGGTTAAAAAGTCCGTGGCTGACGTGGTAGAAATGACCGCCCCAGACTATGAACTGGTGCGCTTGCCGATTGCCAAGATTGACCCTGATCCCAATCAGCCGCGCCGCGAGTGGAACGAGGGCGAACTCGAATCACTGACCGATTCGGTGATCGCTACGAAAGGTTGTCGCCAGCCTATCCGTGTGCGCATTCACCCGGACAATCCAGACCGTTTTATGGTGGTTGATGGTGAGGGACGCTGGACAGCGCACTGTCGCGGCCTTGAGCAAGGCGAAATCGCCTTGACTGACATCAACGCGCTGATTGGAAGAAAAGACATGGTGCAGCCGTCAGACGTTCGCCTTGAACAGACGATTGCGAACATGGCGCGTTATAAAATGCACTATCTCGATGAAGCGGCATCGGTCTATTTGCTGGTTAACGACCCGGACGCGCCGATTAAAAAAGGCGTTCTGGCGAAATCGCTCGGGGTAACGGGTTCCCATATCAGCCGCCTGTTGAAATTGCACACGGCGGGTGAGTTGGTACACGAAGCCGCCAATTACACCAAATCACTCAATTTGCTGACTGCTCTTGCAGATCTGCAAAAATTTGTCTCGGCGTCAGAGTTTGCCAAGCTGGTAAGCCAGGTTAAAAGCGGTGCGTTGAATGAGAAGAAAGCGCAAAAGCTGTTAGCCGACTACAACGCAGGCAAACAGCCAGGGATCGCGGAAGAAGGCTCCCTCAACCCGCTAGAACAACACGACCTGTTTTCCCCTGATGGTGAAAATGATGTCGTCGCCGGCAACGAAAAAACGGTTGCAGGCGATGACACCGACCTCACCCTGAGCGGCGACGATAACGCTGTCGCCGGCACAGCCTCGGACGATGAAGAAATCACCATTGATGATTTTTACAAAGACATTGAGCCAAGCGCTGAACGAGAAGAACAACCTGTTGGCGGCACACCGCTTTTAACCGCAAAAGCAGTGATCCGTAAAAGTGGAATGGTCACGCTCGATTGTGGCTCACACATGGTGTGGCTGACAGAAGATGTGCTCAAAGAGCTTAGAGAGGGCGAATGAAAAACCCAAAACGTTTTGGCATTCCCTGTTTTAAATACCTGGTGAACCTGCCCGAGTACCGCTCGGGCAACTACACCACGCAAAAACTCGCCAGTGATTTGATTGCGGTTGCTACTGAGCATGGCTGGACGGACAAAACGCAGATAGAGACGAGCATTATCTATCGCTGGATTCAGGGGTTTACTGTGCCGAAGTGGGCGCAACAAGCCGCGCTCGAATTGGCGGTTAGCCGTGGCTGGCAGATCGTTGATGATGATGATGTATGGTGCGCGGTGTGGATTTTGCGCGATGAATGCAAATTGCTTGATGATAATTGCGTCACGGCGACTTTGACGAGGCACGGCCTCAAAGTACCCGCGACACTCGGGGCGGTACTGGATAACGTGATTGATGCGATCAATTTGTGACCAATGGTGCTTTTAAGTTGCCTAATCACAGCGTTTACAGTAACGTAGAAAGACAAAAGGGCACCCCGCCAAGAGTGCCCTTTCATAAAGATTCCCAACGGTGCAGCAACACCTTGGGCATGGAAATCGCTACAGGACAGCGGCGACTTCACTTTCAATATTACAGAAAGAAAGTCGGTTTCTCAAATGTTCCTGTGCGAATTTCGTAAATAAACAGGACAAATAATGAGAAAAACGACCCCACAGACCTTTGACGTTGATGCGATACTCGCAGCCAACGACACCGCCAGCCTAAAAGCAAGGATTGAACAATATCAACGCCTTGCCACTAAAAAGCAGAAATTACAGCATTGGCACATGCGCCATATTCACAAGCTGTCTGCCTTCATTGATAACCCATATTGTTACAATAAGTGTTTTATTGAACTGCATCATGTAAACAGCAGCGTTAAACCGCTTCAAAAGCGCCAGCGTCTCGCCCTGGTGAAAGTGTTTTCCGCCCTGATGTATTTCACCGAGGGGGAACGTTATCAGGTCGGCGTATGTAAAGAATCCGACATGGAAGGCGTCACCCACGCTTCATTGAGAAGCACTTACGAAAAGCTATGGGGTGAAACCATTCATAAATCCCGTTGGGATCGCATGATTAAAATTCTCAAGAAAGCGAAGTGGCTCGATGTGGACGCCTGTTATTGCCTGGACAGTGAGCCGGACGAGAACGGCGAGATAAACGAGCGCATCTATTCAATCGCCGCCATGAAAACTTTTACCCTGACCTGCCTTGCGGCTTTTGGCCTGACGATGAAAAAAGACGTGATGCAATCCATTCAGCGCGGCATTGCTGATCGCATTCGAAAAGGGCTGTCTAATATCTGGATTGGTTATAAGAGCTTTACGAAGCGCCTGACCAATGACACCGGACAGACGCCTATCCCCATTGACTACGACAAAAGCCTGATACACTGACCAACCCTACACCCAAGACACGAACACCGCACAGCGGCGGGTTCAGTGTGCCTGATAGCCTTATTTTCCCCGGTTTTCCCCTGGCCTTTCCACCCGTGCCACGTAATGCAGACCCAAAACACCCCCTAGCCCGGCTATTTTCTCCCTGCTGTGACTCTTATCCCCCGTTTTTGTGCATAACCCTGTTGATGTCTTATTTAAAATAGGTCTTAGCAGTAGGGACTAAAAACAGAGTGGGTTCTTTAGCTCTTTTCTTACGAAAAGATCTCCTTAGCTATCTAAAGATAGAGAACTTAGTAAACCCTCAAAAGGGTTTCTGGTGATGACTCGCGCAAGCGCTCGGCGGGGCTTTGCAGCTTCGCTTTATCAAGCGAAGCGCCGCCCCTGGCCTCCGGCGAACACCAACAGAGAAAAACCAAACGCACTGCCACACTACCTATCGTGGGCGGCTTTATCCGGTTCGCAAAGGTCTAGCAGGAAGGCAAGGGGGTTGAGGTTTAAAGCGTTGCATTTGGCGCTCAAAATCCCGTGGTTGAATTATCTTGTGGTGAGTATTGGCTTTGCATGTGCTTCGCACATAAGAGCGCACAGCGCCCCGCAGGGCGCTTTAATCAAAGGGCGGTTTTATCGAAGAACTGGTGTTGTGTGTCGAGTGGGAATGCCAACATTGGCGCGTTACGCTCCAGGGTGTGAGGTCGGGTCGCTTGCGGCGTGGCGTGATACAGTGAAAACGTGGATTCTGCATCGACAACAATCAGGCCGCACGGGTATTTGTCCGATTTGGTTTCCCCGGTTTTTCTTATCCTGGCAATGGTGTGTTTTCCGGTGTGCAGTCTCATTTGCACCGCGCCAGGATTACCCCAATACGCAAAGAGATCCTGATTTTGAATTTCGAGATACACAGTCCCTAACCTATGCGTGACCTTGTAACTAATAGCTAATTCATCCAGGCGGTTTTTATCGCGTTCCAGCACATCACTTTCGTGGTTGCTGTACATCATTGAAAAACTCCCGGTTGGCAAAAAGGCTTTTGAGCGATAGGCGTCATTGTGAGCGATGTTGATTTGCTCCACGTTCTCAACGTACCGCGCATGACGGAAATTAAAACGTTTGAACGCCTTCCCTTTTGCTTGTTGGTAAGCCGTGTCTGTCAGTGACTTGAGTTGCAAAAACTCGGGGGTGTCGGCTTTATCATTAAGCTGAATGATGGTCGAAACAGAATGCGGCGCGATCATGAACCCGGTTTCTGGTTGCTCAGAATACACCGCAGGTTTGTTTGTGTAGACCGCTGTTGCATCATTCAAAAATGAAAACAATTGCTGTTCAGCATGGAAATACTGTTTCCATAGGTCGCGTTCCATTTTCTCGCCCTTTATAGATAGGTTTAAAGCATATTATCAAAATTCAATAAGGCGGGATATGTCCACAAAGTAGACATGTTTATTTTCACAGCGTTGCCAATATACAAGCATTAAAGGAGACGTTAAAAGCAGCCTCCGGCGTTCGCGTTGTGAGGCTGTTTTGTGTCCCAGGCACACTACCTATCGGGGGTAGTTTTATCCGGTTCGCAAAGGTCTAGCAGGAAGGAAAGGGGGTTATCGGTTTTCCCTGGTTCAGCGTTGAATTTGCATTACCTGGTTGTTTCGCGTTCCGTGGTTTTGGCCTCGCATCCCTTCGGGATAAGAGCAAAAATATTAGGCCATTTTATCTATTTTTTATTGGCGGAATTAGGCCATATTGTCTATATTTTAATAAGGGGAAGTTAACGAACCCGACCATTAAGCCCGACAGGGCAACTACCCGAAAGGATGATGATTATGAAAACTCAAACATTTATGCAGCAATTCCGCGCTTATAAGCGTCAAATCTATCGTGATGCTTCAATCATTCCCACGCTTGATCCGCATGTTGTAAGCCGTTTTGGTTATAAGCGAACTCACCAATTTATGCGTTATGAATCGCTGCTTTGCCGCCACCGTCCGTGTGATATTCACACCCGCATCAATTATCGCGCACACGCTACCGCCAAACCGCACTACTGGCGTGAAAATGCCAAGCGTTTAACTCAAATGTGGCGCAGTTGGAATCCTTTAAAGTAATAGATAGGTTTTTAAATTATCCATTTAAGGTGAGTGTTATGAACGTGACCGTAAATTCATATTTTTCAGGCGCAGGGTTAGCGGATTGGGGGCTGCTTTCGGCAGGTATCACCGTTAACCAAGCATTCGAGCTTGATGCGGCAGCTTGTGAAACATACCGTGCCAATATTGGCGACCATATAAAACAATGTGATTTGTCTCAGGAGCTTGTTTTGCCGCAGTGTGACTGTGACGGCATGGTTTTTACCTACCCTTGCACCAAATACAGCGCCATCGCAGACATTCACGGAACGCGAAGCGGGGATGATTTATTTTTACATGCATTGCGTCACCTAGCAGTCGCAAGACCCGAGTTTTATATCGTTGAAAACGTGCCGGGCATGAGAGCGTTTCCGGTCGTCATGGAAGCTATGACGAAAATGCCGGATTACTACATCAATGTGTTTTGCCCGGTAGAGACTGAGCAGTTTTTACCACAGCGCCGCTCACGCTTGATCATCATTGGAACCAAGCGCCCTTTCGACGTTAGGCCACCACAGCACACGCGCCCGGTGTCTCTTAAAGAGATTGTGGAGGATGAACCGCAGATCACTTTACCCAAAGCCATTGCCGCCCGGATGAATGGCGAATATCGGGATTTACCAATCATTAGTGACCCAAACCGGGGCGATATAGCGCCCTGTGCCGTGGCTCACTACGCAAAAGACAAGAGCACAAGGTTACTCGCTGATAAGCGTTACCCTTTGGGTGTCAGACCTTACAGCGTCAGAGAGTACGCCAGAATTCAGGGTTTACCGGATAGCTTTCATTTTCCGGTTAGCCAAACCGACGCTTACAAACAAATTGGGAACGGCGTGAGTGTGCCTGTTGCTCATTGGTTCGGTTGTGAAATGAAACGCTATATGCAGCAAAACAGACAAAACCGTTTGTTTTAACGTTCGGGCTGGTTCGCCAGCCTCACTACCACAAAGAGGGCTATGCCATGAAATGCAATCAAGACGAAATCAAAGCGTTAGAAAATCTGCTGAAAAATACAGAGGCCGTTTCTGTATTTATTGGGGGGCGGGTCGAATCAAGTTCGGCTAAAAAATTGCTGGAAAATGCAAAACGGCGAGGCATTGAAAACCTGGTGCAAGAGCCGGATGTTTGCTTTGTTACGCTCAACGATTTGAATTGCGAATACGCATTAACATTGCATACCTAATAGATAGGTTTTAAAAATATCCAAATAAAAAGTAAGTAGTATTGACGGTGATATTTTGCAGATCTGCAAAAAAAAGCAGCCTCCGGCGTTCGCGTTGTGAGGCTGTTTTGTGTCCCAGGCACAGTACCTATCGGGGGTAGTTTTATCCGGTTCGCAAAGGTCTAGCAGGAAGGAAAGGGGGTTATCGGTTTTCCCTGGTTCAGCGTTGAATTTGCATTACCTGGTTGTTTCGCGTTCCGTGGTTTTGGCCTCGCATCCCTTCGGGATAAGAGCAAAAATATTAGGCCATTTTATCTATTTTTTATTGGCGGAATTAGGCCATATTGTCTATATTTTAATAAGGGGAAGTTAACGAACCCGACCATTAAGCCCGACAGGGCAACTACCCGAAAGGATGATGATTATGAAACGTTTTAACCTGGATGAAATCAAATCATTGACCCGCGAAAACTACGAGATTGAGCGCCGTTGGTATCGCATACAACGCCGCCACCTAATCGAGTGTATTGCTTGTGACAGTGAAAATTTCGTGGCTTACACGATGATGTACAAACAGTTATCACAAGGTAATCACTTTTCAAAACTGCAAGTTAGCTGTGATCGATACGACGAATCATTATGCTTTGGTTGGGTCATTGATAGGGCAATGAATAAACAGAATAAAGATGGTATTGAAGCCTGGTTACTGGTTGAAAAATTCCAAGTATTCCACACACTCGCGCCGTTTCTTCAAGTGGCTTAAAAAGATAGGTTTAAAACCTATCTAAATGAAGGGGAAGAACATGAACACAGCAGATATTGAGATCTTGAAAGAGGCCGTTTTAAAAAGTGCGGTTTCAATCCGTCATAACTCCGCAGGCCAAACGACAGTCTCTTGTCGTTACTGTTCTAAAACGATTTTTCCGGTAAGGCCACCGATCAGCGCAGCGATTAAACGGATAGCACATGATGACAGTTGCCCGTACATGATCGCGCAAAGAGATTAAAAAAGCAGCCTCCGGCGTTCGCGTTGTGAGGTTGTTTTGTGTCCCAGGCACACTACCTATCGGGGGCGGTTTTATCCGGTTCGCAAAGGTCTAGCAGGAAGGAAAGGGGGTTATCGGTTTTCCCTGGTTCAGCGTTGAATTTGCATTACCTGGTTGTTTCGCGTTCCGTGGTTTTGGCCTCGCATCCCTTCGGGATAAGAGCAAAAATATTAGGCCATTTTATCTATTTTTTATTGGCGGAATTAGGCCATATTGTCTATATTTTAATAAGGGGAAGTTAACGAACCCGACCATTAAGCCCGACAGGGCAACTACCCGAAAGGATGATGATTATGAA
>NZ_JAHUTS010000037.1:0-27848 GCF_019209835.1 Enterovibrio paralichthyis
GGAGGCGATACATCATGTGTTGCCCATTAAGCGAGAAGATCGAATATACCCGAGAGCCGTGAAGCCTAAGGCAAAGAAATACCCCAATAAAAAGAAAGCCAGTCAGCTTAACTGACTGGCATTAGCCATCTGGCCCGTTTTTTATTGCAGAGAAAGGCTTAAAGCGACAACCCCAGGTTGCTGACGCCATCTTCCCGCAGTTCAGTACGGATACCGCGGATCATTTCGATATCACGCTCTTGCGCTTCTTTCAGCGCACGGAAAATTTCCCACTGCACATCCCACTCCGCGCACACCGTTTCAATCTCTTTCTGGTTATCGTTGGTCACTTCAACGCCAGATTGCGCCTCTTCCAGCTGCGCGACAGTTGCCACTGACTGCTGGCTGATTTTCAGCACAGATTCCATCATCAGGTCACGGTCTAGCAAGGTGTGAAGCAGGGTCGACATCGCGACACAGGCATCGATCGCCGGGTACACCAGGTAGATATCAAACTCTTCGGTGGTCGGGATCATCTCTTCAAGCTTCTCCAGTTGGCGCTCGAAGTCGATTTTGGCATTTTTTACCGTCAGGATTTCCCATACCGCATCCAGCAGTTGGCGGAATGGTTGAGGCTCAGCAAAACCGGTTTGCTGGCAAAACACCGCGTAGTTAGGGTACATGCGCTCCACCAGCGCTGCCATAAAGGTGATATGCTGCCAGGTGTCGAGTTTTTCGAGTCGCAGCTGGATCGGGTTCTGTAACATGGTCTGCCGTCTACATAAGGCGCAGCAACTGCTGGCCTGCAAGGAATGTGGGGCAAGTTTACTTTATATACTCAAAACCTCAAGCAAGAGGAAAGCTGTCAGGGCACACAGGAAGGAAAAGAAAGGGAAGGAGACACAGTGAACCGACTTTATATTTGCTCAGTTAATGACGCGCAATACCGCACCATGTTTGAAACCGCAGCACTGCCCGGACTCGCCCTGACCGATTCACTGGAGCAGGCCAATATTGTCCTCGCCGACCCTCCCCGCTTTGCCAAACAACTGGAGCAGGCAACCCAGCTGGCCTGGCTGCAATCGACGTTTGCCGGTGCAGATGCCCTGTTGGCCAAACCAAAAAAAAATTATCAGCTAACCAATGTACGCGGCATCTTTGGCCCGCTGATGTCCGAATACGTATTTGGGCAACTGCTGACCCTGACCCGCCATCTGCCACATTACCGTGCCATGCAGTCCGAAAAGCGTTGGCAGCCCAAGCCCTATCAGGGGCTGCATGGGAAACACCTGGTCATCCTCGGTACTGGGTCTATCGGTGCCCACTTGGCTGCGACAGGGCGGCATTTCGGCATGCAGGTAACCGGGGTTAGCCGCAGTGGTGAAGAAGTAGAAGGTTTTGACCGCGTGGTAACCACCGCTGAACTGCATCACGCCTTGGGGGGCGCACACGTGGTGGTATCTGTATTGCCATCGACCCCTGAAACATCCGGTATTCTGAGCCATGAAACCCTATCCCATTGCCAGCAGGCAATCCTGTTTAATGTCGGCCGAGGCTCCGCGCTGGTTGAAGCAGACCTACCAAAGCTCATCGAACAAGGACACATCGCCCATGCCGTGCTTGATGTCTTCACCCATGAGCCACTCGACACAAGCCACCCTTTCTGGCGCCACCCAGCAATTACAGTGACGCCACATATCTCTGCTGAAAGTTTTCCAGAGCAGGTATTTGAGATTTTCGCCGAAAACTACCGGCGCTGGAGGGACGGGAAACCGCTCAACTTTGTGATGGATTTTTCCAGGGGGTATTAATGTCGGACGACAATCTGATCATGCTGCTGGAGGAAGTGCGCCGGTGCTGCCTGTGTCAGGAGCATTTACCTCTGGGGCCACGCCCGGTCGTTCAGGCAGCATCAACCGCGAGGCTGTTAATCATCGGACAGGCTCCTGGCACGCGGGTGCATGAAAGCGGCATTCCGTGGAATGACCCGAGCGGTGACAGGCTCAGGGAGTGGCTTCAGATGGATAAACCGCGATTTTATGACCCTACGCAGGTCGCCATTATGCCGATGGGGTTTTGCTACCCGGGTAAAGGCCAATCCGGCGA
The DNA here is from genome assembly GCF_019209835.1 of Enterovibrio paralichthyis. Lineage (NCBI taxonomy): Bacteria > Pseudomonadati > Pseudomonadota > Gammaproteobacteria > Vibrionales > Vibrionaceae > Enterovibrio > Enterovibrio paralichthyis. The sequence goes on from NZ_JAHUTS010000037.1 coordinate 2,086, forward strand.
TCTGCCACCCAGGCCAGAGTGCGCGCCAGCCTGGCATGCAAAGATCAAAAGCCAGCTTCCGGACATTGCATTGACGCTACTTATCGGCGACTACGCACAGCGTTACTACCTGCGTGAAAAGCCAAAAAACCTCACCGATACTGTGAAGATGAATGCCAACTGGGCGCCGGACGTTATTGCCCTTCCCCACCCATCACCACGCAACAATTTGTGGCTCAGAAAGAATCCGTGGTTTGAAACGGAGATCCTGCCCATGTTGAGAGAAAAGATTGATCAGCTTTTCTTATGACAAACAGCTTTTTCCTGAACGCCATATCTAACAGAGAAAAGAGAACTCTGTAATACTCTGATTTATCTCAACTTATTCATAATGTACAGCTTTCCCATAAATTTTCCCGACGAACCTGACAGGTGTAATTTCGGGAAAATAAGCGGTAAGACACAAGCCGAAGAATTTTGATCAGCATTTTACCTGTCAATCAGCTTTTTCCTGTACACAATGTTAACCTTAACATCGTGCCTTATATAATTCATTGTTTTATAAAACAAAAATGCACACGTACAGCTTTCTAAGGAAAATTCCCGGTGAACCCTGCACAAAGTGACAGACAGAAAAAGGCCAGCGAATGCTGGCCTGTAATTCCGGGAATTCGGTTACTTGTGGTAAGGCTTGGAAAGCTCATGCACTGCATCCACAAACACACCCGCATTTTCAGGCGGAACGTCCAGGTGGATACCATGGCCGAGGTTGAACACGTGGCCAGAGCCATTACCGAATCCTTCCAGAATCGTTGCCACTTCCTGGCGGATTCGCTCCGGTGATGCGTACAGCATAGATGGATCCATGTTGCCCTGCAGCGCCACTTTGTCGCCGATGCGACGCTTGGCTTCCGCCATATCAATGGTCCAGTCCAGACCCACGCCATCACAGCCGGTTGCTGCAATTTGCTCCAGCCACATACCGCCGTTTTTGGTGAACAGGGTCACTGGCACGCGGCGGCCTTCGTTTTCACGGATCAGGCCATCCACAATTTTGTGCATGTAACGCAGGGAGAATTCGTTGTAATCACGCGGAGTCAGCACGCCACCCCAAGTGTCAAATACCATCACCGACTGTGCGCCCGCTTTGATCTGCGCATTCAGGTATTCAATGACGCTATCGGCCAGTTTATCCAGCAGCAGGTGCAGGGTTTGTGGCTCGGCATACATCATTTTTTTGATTTTGGTGAACGCTTTAGAGCTGCCGCCTTCAACCATGTAGGTTGCCAGTGTCCACGGGCTGCCGGAGAAGCCGATCAACGGGACCTTGCCTTCCAGTCCCTTACGGATGGTGCGCACGGCATTCATCACGTACTGCAATTCACCTTCCGGATCCGGCAAGCCAATTTTTTCCACATCCGCTTTACAGGTGATTGGTCGTTCGAACTTCGGGCCTTCGCCAGTTTCGAAGTACAGGCCAAGTCCCATAGCATCAGGAATGGTCAGAATGTCCGAGAACAGGATAGCGGCATCCAGATCGTAGCGGCGCAGTGGCTGAAGGGTGACTTCACACGCCAGTTCAGCATTTTTGCACAATGACATAAAGTCGCCGGCTTCGGCGCGAGTCGCCTTGTACTCAGGCAGATAGCGGCCAGCCTGACGCATCATCCATACCGGTGTGTAATCAACCGGCTCTTTTAACAGCGCGCGCAAATAGCGGTCATTCTTTAATTCTGTCATTGTCCACATCCCGAAAATAAAGTGGCGCTATTGTACCATCGTCGCAGGACAACAAAAGGCACCCTTTGTGGATACGATCATAATTATTATCATCCGCGCTACAAGTTATTTGCGAGATGTTTAAGCACATGTTAAAAAATCGCTCAAATAACAAAATGTCTGAAAGACACAACCCATAATCGCATCTTACCCCGCCTCCCTACGGCGGGTTTTTTTTACATATTTACACCTGACAGGCCTCAATCAAACGCCGTGCAATTGTGCCCTTTGGCGCCACCAGCGGCAGGTCATCGATTTCAAACCACTGTGCATCCGTGAGTTCTTCGTAGTCGGGGTCTAGCTCGCCGCCAGCATAGTCCGCAATGAAACCCATCATCAGGTTTGACGGAAACGCCCATGGCTGGCTGTCAAAGTAACGGATATTGCAAACATCAATTCCCGTCTCTTCTTTGACTTCCCTCGCCACGCACTGCTCCAGTGTTTCCCCTGCTTCCACAAAACCGGCGATCACTGTGTACATGCCGTTTTTATGGCGTGGATGATGTGCCAGCAGGATCTGCCCGTCTTTCTTCACGGCCACAATCACGCACGGTGACACCCGCGGATAGTGCACAGCCTGGCAGTTATTGCAAACCATCGCCGGATGAGAAGCGTCAAAGACATTTTCCCCACCACAAGCGCAGCAATAACGCTGGGTAAGGCGCATATTATCAAGCTGGATAGCCCGGCCAGCGAGATTGAACAATTCTGGCGGCAAGTGCAGAAGCGAGCGCAGGGAGTCAAAGTCCTCCCGCATCGCTGCTGATTTCGATGAGAAGGCGTATCGGATCTCATAACCATCGCAGTGGCCGATGACAAAACTCTCACCAACCCAGTGTGTCAGTTGCATTCTGGGTATCAATGGCAGGTTGCGATCAGGCAACCACAACTTCCCTTCCGTTACACAACACAGATAGACAAGATCTTTTTGATCAGACATAACGAAACTTCGATCCTTGCTTAGCCGGAAAAATTGGGGCAATCTACTTTCAGTAACCTGATGTTAGACAAATGATGGCCTGATTGATATGGCTGTAATCCGATAAAAGCGCTCAGGTGCGCTGATCATGAGGAACGTGGTCATGCTGAATAGACTCGAAAAGACCCAACAGCAGTGGGGCGGTTACAGCGATGTAATTGACTACTGGCTGACGCTGAGACAAGAGCTTCTGGTGGAGTATTGCAAGGTAGCAGGCTTGTCTGGCACCAAAAAACACTGTTTGCCAACAGAGGCAGAACTGAACCGCTTCTGTGAAACCTTGGTGGATTACATTTCTGCCGGCCATTTCAAAATCTATGACATGGTAATGGCGCGCTGGAAAGCAACCGGCTTTTCCACCAATGAAGAGATAGACAATCTCTACTTCCATATCATTGAAACCACAGAACCTTTGTTGAACTTCAACGACAAATACAGCAACTTCGAGCTGGATGAAGACAACTCAGCGGATTTTGATGAGGACATCTCAAGTGTGGGCGAAATTATGGAGTCGCGCTTTGAGAAGGAAGACATGCTCATCCAATTGATTGCGGACAGCCTGGCGATCCCACCCGGCGCTTAAGGCAATCCTGGTGCAAGTTCCGGCTGGTGATAACCAGTCGGCTCGTTTTTGCAAATTCATCTGACTGGCAGTCATGTATGGCTGTCTAAAAACGCTCGCAGTCCATACTCGTTTTCAATTTCCAGCTTACCTGCCTCTCGCTTAACCAGTCCCAGTTCAATCAGTTCATTCACAGCACGGCGGTAGACCCTTGCACTGGTACCAAATCGCTCCGCTTCCTGCGTGACTTTATCAAAACCGACTAAATACGCAGTTGTTTCCTTCTCTTGCAGCAAATCACTGGCAATGTTATGCGCGATACTGTGCATTAGCCTGGAGGTATAAATCGCCAGTGAATCCTGATAATCCGCCGCCAGCGCTGACGCAAAATGCAGCAACAATAAGGGATGGGCAAGCAGTTGCTCTTTCAACTTTTGCAAACAGACCGCTTCTGCGTTCAGTGCCTCATCCGCGGTCACATTCCATTGGCAAGGCTGGCGGGTGAAAAACTCTATTTCACCGAAAATATGGTCATCACAATGCGCCCTGCCCAACTGAAACCGGCGTCCGTTTTGCGCAATGATGCTCATGGAGACATTGCCGACTGGGACGATATAAAGGAACTCAAGCTCTTCACCCTGCCTGAGAATGGCTTCTCCTTCCTGAAAATAGCACGAGTGGGAAACGCAGGCTTTCATCAACTGGCGAAGCTGCAGTGTCTCCGCGCTGAGTGTGCGGCGGAAACGTCCATAAGAGTATGGCGATAACTTCATCGGGTATGCAAAGGTAATGACGGGTAGCGGTAACGCTAGAGAGAAACCTGCCTGATTGCAACGGCAATCGGCAGGCTTCGTTGCAGGGGATCAGCGGGATGTCAGGGCGTGCAAAGCGGCAAGAGCAGCACGCTTTTCACCGGCCATCAGTGCGCCTTCACTTTCAGCATAGTGAGCGACGCCTTCTGATACATCGGCTTCATACCTCACCACATTGTTGAGCACCGCCGCCACTTGCACTCCGCGCAGGCGTCCAACGGTAAACAGGGCGGATGTTTCCATGTCACATCCCAGCACCCCTTTGGTATGCCACTGACGGCAGATGTCGAGTTCATCGTCACGGTAGAACGAATCGTGGGAACGCACCACACCCGTGTGGTATTCCACGCCCTCGGCACTCAGGTACTCCGCCATTCCGGCCACCAGCGTAAAGCTTGCAAAAGCCGGATAGTTGGAGCTGACGTAAGCATGGGAAGCCCCTTCATCACGCACAGCACCTTCGGCGATAATCAACGCTCCAAGGCCAATATTGTGTTGCAGGGCGCCGCAAGAACCGACGCGGATAAACTGCGTTGCACCACAAAGACGCAGCTCTTCCAGTGCAATCACCAGCGACGGACTGCCAATGCCACAACTGCTGACAGTGACGGGCACGCCGTTAAATTCACCGCGGTAGAGACGGTATTCGCGGTTCTCTGCCAGAAACTCGACATTGTCCATCAGGCTGGCAATACGCTCACTGCGTGCCGGGTCGCCGCAAAGGACAACCCGCTCAGTCACCTGGGTGTTATCAACACCGATATGCGGTTGTTTCATGGCAATCAGGCCTCTTTCGCAGTGAAGTTGGCCGCCGCTTTCGGCTTCGCCAACTGCATCCATTCGCGGGTGCCGTTCGCTGCAATGAAAAGCAGGATAGCGTACTGGAATGACAACACGTACACGCCCTGTGCGGCATACAACCCAACACTGATGATGTTGATAACAACCCACAGCATCCAGTTTTCCACGTATTTACGCGTCATCAGGATCTGAGCCACAACACACAACACAGTTACCGCTGAATCCCAGAATGGGAATGCGTCCGGCTGTAATTCAGGGCGCGCAAGCCCTGCGCCAAACATGTTCAGGCCATCCACAGTGATATTGGCCAACGCGAAAAATATTGGGTCAATGTAAAAGGTCATCAGTGCGATACCAACCACACTCACCAACGCAGTTGCACCGAGTTTGTTTTTCTCCAACCAACGCACACGGAGTGTTTCTCCGCTTGATGTCGGGTGCGTCCACGCATACCAGCCATAGATATTGGCGCAGAAGAAAAACACCTGAAGGAGCAGCAACGCATACAGCTGGATTTGATAGAAGATAATGGCAAACAACGTCACGTTGATAAGGCCAAACAGATAGTTGATGGTCTTTTCTTTACTGGCATACCAGATACACAGCAAACCAAAAACCGCAGCAACAGCTTCAATCCAGGACATGGCATAACCACCCGCACCAAGCGGGATATGTACCAGGGTATTATTGATATCAAACAGGGCTAAAAGATTCATGTTAACGCCTTAACAGAGGGATTGACGCTATGGTAGAGATGCGCGAAAGAAAACAGGGAGGACATTTGTCCCCTTTAACCGCAGCCGAATCTAACTTCCGCCAATTTCTGGGTCATCAGGATATATAACGTTTCCTCGGCGCCAAAAAACAAAAAGGCATCCCGGAGGATGCCTTTTTAGTATCAAGTCAGCGAAGATTAGTTTTCGTCGCTCAGACCTGCGTTCAGCAGTGCTGCCAGATCCTGAGATGCTTGTTCAGCATCAATCTGAGGCGCTACTGGCTCTTCTGCCACGTTGCGACGCGCTTGGCGCGACTTGTGGTAAGCAAAACCAGTACCCGCAGGGATCAGACGACCAACGATTACGTTCTCTTTCAGACCGCGCAGTTCGTCGCGCTTGCCAGATACAGCTGCTTCGGTCAGTACGCGAGTCGTTTCCTGGAACGATGCCGCAGAGATGAACGATTCAGTTGCCAGAGACGCTTTAGTGATACCCAGCAGATCGCGCTCGAAGCCTGCAGGCAGTTTGCCTTCAGATTCCAGCTTACGGTTCGCGATGGTTACGCGAGAGTATTCTACCTGCTCGCCTTCCAGGAACTCAGAGTCACCTGAAGACGTGATAGTTACCTTGCGCAGCATCTGACGAACGATAGTCTCGATGTGCTTGTCGTTGATCTTAACGCCTTGCAGACGGTAAACGTCTTGTACTTCGTTAGTGATGTACTCAGTTACCGCACGCACGCCACGCAGACGCAGAATGTCGTGTGGAGATTCTGGACCGTCGGCAATAACGTCACCACGCTCAACTTTTTCACCTTCGAATACGTTCAGCTGACGCCACTTAGGAATCATTTCCTCGTATGGCTGGCCTTCAGTTGGCGTGATGATCAGGCGGCGTTTACCTTTGGTTTCTTTACCGAAGGAAACAGCACCCGTGATCTCTGCCAGAATTGCAGGCTCTTTAGGCTTACGTGCTTCGAACAGGTCCGCTACGCGTGGCAGACCACCGGTGATATCTTTCGTACCGCCAGATTCCTGAGGAATACGAGAAAGGGTATCACCCACGCCTACGTTTGCACCGTCTTCCAGCTGGACAATTGCTTTACCAGGCAGGAAGTACTGTGCAGGCATGTCTGTACCAGGGATCATCACAGCGTTACCAGATGCATCAAGCAGACGCACGGTAGGACGCATGTCTTTACCCGCAGAGGTACGCTCAGCCGCATCCAGAACAACCATTGAAGACAGACCGGTCAGTTCATCCGTTTGACGTTGAACAGTCACACCGTCCACCATGTCAACGAACTCGATACGACCTTCTACTTCGGTGATGATTGGCATTGTGTGTGGGTCCCAGTTAGCAACGGTCTCGCCCGCTTTAACTGCATCACCATCCAGCTTGCTCAGTACACAACCGTAAGGCAGCTTGTAGCTTTCCTTAGTACGGCCGAATTCATCAACGATAGTCAGCTCTGATGCACGAGATGTGATCACCAGTTTGCCCGCATTGTTGGTAACGAACTTCGCGTTGTGCAGGTGCAGAGAACCGTTGTTCTTCACCTGAATGCTGCTTTCAGCAGCCGCACGCGATGCCGCACCACCGATGTGGAACGTACGCATTGTCAGCTGTGTACCAGGCTCACCGATTGACTGTGCAGCGATAACGCCCACAGATTCACCGTGGTTAACCAGGTGACCACGAGCCAAGTCACGACCGTAACAGTTCGCACAACAACCGAAATCAGTTTCACAGGTTACAACAGAACGCACTTTCACCTGGTCAACAGAGTTTTTCTCCAGGATTTCACACCACTTCTCGTCGAGCAGGGTGTTGCGCGGCGCCAGCACTTCATCAGTACCCGGCTTCATCACGTCTTCTGCAACCACACGGCCCAGAACACGCTCACGCAGTGCTTCTTTAACGTCACCACCTTCGATAACCGCCATCATGTTGATACCTTCGGTGGTACCACAATCTGTTTCGGTTACAACCACGTCTTGCGCTACGTCTACCAGACGACGAGTCAGGTAACCGGAGTTCGCAGTCTTCAGTGCGGTATCCGCCAGACCCTTACGAGCACCGTGGGTTGAGATGAAGTACTGGAGTACGTTCAGACCTTCACGGAAGTTCGCGGTGATTGGCGTTTCGATGATCGAACCATCTGGTTTCGCCATCAGACCACGCATACCCGCCAGCTGACGGATCTGAGCAGCCGAACCACGAGCACCTGAGTCGGCCATCATGTATACGCTGTTGAATGATTTCTGAGCTTCTTCTTCGCCGTCACGGTTGATAACAGTGTCAAAAGACAGGTTATCCATCATCGCTTTCGCAACTTGTTCGTTAGCGGCTGCCCAGATATCGATTACTTTGTTGTAACGTTCGCCCGCGGTAACCAGACCAGACTGGAACTGCTCCTGAATTTCAGCAACTTCTGCTTCCGCTGCTTCGATCAGGTCGTATTTCGCCTGTGGGATCACCATATCGTCGATACCAACAGATACACCAGACAGTGCCGCGTATGCGAAACCGGTGTACATGATTTGGTCAGCGAAGATAACGGTGTCTTTCAGACCCAGTGTACGGTAACAGGTGTTCAGCAGGTTAGAGATCTGCTTCTTACCCAGCGCCTGGTTCACGATGCTGTATGGCAGGCCTAGTGGCACGATCTTCCACAGCATTGCACGGCCAACAGTGGTATCAACCAGACCGACGTTCTCGGTGCGGTTGCCCATCTCATCAACCAGTACTTCGCGAATGCGAACTTTAACGCGCGCGTGCAGCTCTGCGTTGCCTGTACGGTATGCTTTTTCAGCTTCCGCAGGACCAGACAGGTACAGACCTTCACCCTTCGCATTGATCTTTTCGCGGGTCATGTAGTACAGACCCAATACAACGTCCTGAGAAGGTACGATGATTGGATCACCGGACGCAGGAGACAGGATGTTGTTAGTCGACATCATCAGAGCACGTGCTTCAAGCTGTGCTTCCAGTGTCAGAGGTACGTGAACAGCCATCTGGTCACCATCGAAGTCGGCGTTGTATGCCGCACAAACGAGTGGGTGCAGTTGGATTGCTTTACCTTCGATCAGCACTGGTTCAAACGCCTGAATACCCAGACGGTGAAGTGTCGGTGCACGGTTCAGCAGGACTGGGTGTTCGCGGATAACTTCATCCAGGATATCCCAAACCACCGCTTCTTCGCGCTCAACCATTTTCTTAGCAGCTTTGATCGTAGTCGCCAGACCACGTGCTTCCAGCTTGCCGTAGATAAATGGTTTGAACAGCTCAAGTGCCATCTTCTTAGGAAGACCACACTGGTGCAGACGCAGGTATGGACCAACGGTGATTACCGAACGACCAGAGTAGTCTACACGCTTACCAAGCAGGTTCTGACGGAAACGACCTTGTTTACCTTTGATCATGTCTGCCAGAGACTTCAGAGGACGCTTGTTCGAGCCAGTGATAGCACGACCACGACGACCGTTGTCCAGCAGGGCATCAACTGACTCTTGCAGCATACGTTTTTCGTTACGTACGATGATGTCAGGTGCAGCCAGGTCAAGCAGGCGCTTCAGACGGTTGTTACGGTTGATAACACGACGGTACAGATCGTTCAGATCTGACGTCGCGAAACGACCGCCATCCAGTGGTACCAGAGGACGCAGGTCCGGTGGCAGAACTGGAAGAACAGTCAGGATCATCCACTCAGGGTTGTTTCCTGATTGTACAAATGCTTCAACAAGCTTCAGGCGCTTGGTGATTTTCTTGCGCTTGGTTTCAGAGTTGGTTTCGTTCAACTCTTCGCGCATTAGCTCTGCTTCAGCAACCAGGTTCATGTTTGCCAGCAGTGCTTTAACAGCTTCGGCACCCATACGAGCGTCGAATTCATCACCCCATTGCTCCAGCGCGTCCAGGTACTGCTCTTCAGACAGCATTTGGCTACGCTCAAGATCGGTCATGCCTGGCTCGATCACAACGTATGATTCGAAGTACAGAACACGCTCGATGTCACGCAGAGGCATGTCCATCAGCAGACCGATACGGCTTGGCAGTGATTTCAGGAACCAGATGTGGGCAACTGGAGAAGCCAGCTCAATGTGACCCATACGCTCACGACGTACTTTGGTCTGAGTAACTTCAACACCACATTTTTCACAGATCACGCCACGGTGCTTCAGGCGCTTGTATTTACCACAAAGACATTCGTAGTCTTTTACCGGGCCAAAGATACGTGCACAGAACAGACCGTCACGCTCAGGCTTAAAGGTACGGTAGTTAATGGTTTCTGGCTTTTTCACTTCACCGAATGACCACGAACGGATCATATCTGGTGAAGCCAGACCGATTTTGATTGCATCAAATTCTTCGGTCTTATGCTGTGCTTTCAGAAACTTAAGTAAGTCTTTCACATTCGGCTCCTGTGAGGAGTTGACCCATAAAGACGCTGGATATCAGCGACTTCATATTGATACCGGAAATTTCCATTTCGCGATTGGCAATGCGGCCAGGCCGCACTGCCAATGCTTTTTGGGAAGCGCAATAAGTCGGGGCTTATTCGTCTTCCAGCTCGATGTTGATACCCAACGAGCGGATTTCTTTCAGCAGTACGTTGAAAGATTCCGGCATACCCGGTTCCATGCGGTGATCGCCGTCGACGATGTTCTTATACATCTTCGTACGACCGTTCACGTCATCCGACTTAACAGTCAGCATTTCCTGCAGGGTGTATGCTGCGCCGTATGCTTCCAGCGCCCACACTTCCATCTCACCGAAACGCTGACCACCGAACTGAGCCTTACCACCCAGCGGCTGCTGAGTAACCAGGCTGTAAGAACCGGTAGAACGGGCGTGCATCTTATCGTCAACCAAGTGGTTCAGTTTCAGCATGTACATGTAACCGACAGTTACTGGACGCTCAAACTTGTCACCGGTACGGCCATCAAACAGGGTCAGCTGGCCAGATTCTGGCAGATCACCCAGTTTCAACAGCTCTTTGATTGCTGGCTCTGGTGCACCATCGAACACAGGGGTTGCGATTGGTAGACCGCCGCGCAGGTTTTCGATCAGAGTACGTACTTCTTCGTCAGTCAGGGTAGAAATGTCTACTTTCTGACGGGTATCGCCCAGGTCGTAAACCTTCTGCAGGAACTCACGGAATTTCGCCAGTTCTTGCTGCTCTTTGATCATCTTGTTGATCTTGTTACCGATACCTTTCGCCGCAAGGCCAAGGTGGGTTTCCAGGATCTGACCGATGTTCATACGAGACGGTACACCCAGTGGGTTCAGTACGATATCTACTGGCTCACCGTTTTCATCGTACGGCATGTCTTCAACAGGGTTGATCTTAGAGATAACACCCTTGTTACCGTGACGACCCGCCATCTTATCACCAGGCTGAATACGACGCTTAACAGCCAGGTATACCTTAACAATCTTAAGGACGCCCGGTGCCAGATCGTCACCTTGGGTGATCTTACGGCGCTTGGTGTCAAACTTCTTATCGAAGTCTGCTTTCAGCTCGTCGTACTGCTCAGCCAGTTGTTCCAGCTGAGTTTGCAGTGCTTCGTCGTCAAGGGTCTGAGTCAGCATTGACTGACGATCCATGTTCGCCAGTTTGTCTTGGCTGTAACCCGCTTGCGCCAGTACGCCACGAACACGTGCTACCAGACCACCTTCCAGAATAGAGAACTCTTCTGTCAGGTCTTTCTTGGCTTCTTTCAGCTGCATTTCTTCGATTTCAAGCGCACGTTTGTCTTTCTCTACACCATCACGGGTAAATACTTGTACGTCGATAACCGTACCAGATACGCCGTTTGGAACACGCAGAGAAGAGTCTTTCACGTCAGACGCTTTCTCACCGAAGATTGCACGTAGAAGTTTTTCTTCTGGGGTCAGTTGGGTTTCGCCTTTAGGCGTCACTTTACCTACCAGAATGTCGCCGCCTTTCACTTCCGCACCGATGTATACAACACCAGATTCGTCCAGTTTAGACAGCGCAGCTTCACCCACGTTAGGGATGTCAGCAGTGATTTCTTCGCTACCCAGTTTAGTATCACGCGCCACACAAGACAGTTCTTGGATGTGGATGGTAGTCAGGCGGTCTTCCTGTACTACACGCTCAGATACAAGGATGGAGTCCTCGAAGTTGTAACCGTTCCAAGGCATGAACGCGATACGCATGTTCTGGCCAAGTGCCAGTTCACCCAGGTCCGTTGAAGGACCGTCAGCCAGAACATCGCCGCGCATGACAGGCTCGCCTGGCATCACACATGGACGCTGGTTGATACAGGTGTTCTGGTTAGAACGGGTGTACTTCGTCAGGTTGTAGATGTCGATACCGGCTTCGCCTGGTACCAGCTCATCTTCATTAACCTTAATAACGATGCGTGATGCGTCTACGGACTGAACCATACCGCCGCGTTTCGCAACAGCAGTTACACCCGAGTCAACCGCTACTGCACGTTCAATACCAGTACCAACCAGTGGCTTATCAGAGCGCAGGGTTGGAACGGCCTGACGTTGCATGTTCGCACCCATCAGTGCACGGTTAGCATCGTCGTGCTCAAGGAACGGGATCAGAGATGCCGCCACCGATACAACCTGGTTGGTTGCAACGTCCATGTACTGAACATGGTCACGTGGGTGCAGACCTGATTCACCTTTCTGGCGAGCAGTAATCAGTTCGTCAGCGAAAGAACCGTCTTCGTTCAGCGCGGCGTTAGCCTGCGCGATAACGAATTGACCTTCTTCGATCGCAGACAGGTAGTCGATCTCGTCGGTCACTTTACCGTCAATCACTTTACGGTAAGGTGTTTCCAGGAAGCCGTACGGGTTAGTACGCGCAAACGCTGAAAGTGAGTTGATCAGACCGATGTTTGGACCTTCAGGCGTTTCGATTGGACACAGGCGACCGTAGTGGGTTGCGTGTACGTCTCGAACTTCAAAGCCCGCGCGCTCACGCGTCAGACCGCCTGGACCCAGTGCAGAGATACGACGCTTGTGCGTCACTTCTGACAACGGGTTGTTCTGGTCCATAAACTGAGACAGCTGAGAAGAACCGAAGAACTCTTTCACCGCCGCAGAAATAGGCTTAGCGTTGATCAGATCCTGTGGCATCACGTTGTCGAGATCGCCAAGGCTCAGACGCTCTTTAACCGCACGCTCAACACGTACCAGACCAACACGGAACTGGTTCTCAGCCATTTCGCCCACAGAGCGGATACGACGGTTGCCCAGGTGGTCGATATCGTCCACCTCACCGATACCGTTACGGATATCGATCAGCTTGCGCATCACTTCAATGATGTCGTCGTGGCTCAGTACGCCTGGACCGGTCATCTCTTCACGGTTCAGTGAGCTGTTGAACTTCATGCGACCTACCGCAGACAGATCGTAACGATCTTCTGAGAAGAACAGGCTTTCGAAAAGCTGCTCTGCTGCTTCGCGCGTTGGTGGCTCACCAGGACGCATCATGCGGTAGATTTCAACCAACGCAGTCAAACGGTCAGTCGTGCTGTCGATACGCAGGGTATCGGACATGTACGGGCCGTGATCCAGGTCATTGGTGAACAGGGTTTCGATCTTCTTGTGGCCTGCCTGAGACAGAAGCGCCAGAGTTTCCAGGCTCAGCTCTTGGTTAGCAGCCGCAATGATCTCACCGGTTTCCTCGTTGATGTAATCACGTGCAGCAATTTTGCCCACGATGTACTCAACAGGAACTTCAATTTGTTTGATGCCGTCTTTTTCAAGCTGGCGGATGTGGCGCGCAGTAATACGACGACCTTGCTCGATGTAAACTTTACCGTCAGCTTCGATATCGAAACTTGCAGTTTCACCGCGCAGGCGATCAGGCACCAGCTCCATGACTAGCGACTTGCCTTGTACTTCGAAAACAATCTTGTCGAAGAACAGATCAAGGATTTGCTCAGTAGTGTACTCAAGTGCACGCAGGATGATCGATGCAGGCAGCTTACGACGACGGTCAATACGTACGTACAGCAGATCCTTAGGATCGAATTCAAAGTCCAACCATGAACCACGGTATGGAATGATGCGTGCGTTATACAGCACTTTACCTGAGGAATGGGTTTTACCCTTATCGCTGTCGAAGAAGACGCCCGGGCTACGATGCAGCTGGGATACGATAACCCTCTCAGTACCGTTGATAACAAAGGTACCATTGTCTGTCATGAGTGGAATTTCACCCATGTAGACTTCTTGCTCTTTGATGTCTTTTACGGTGCCAGCAGGTGCATCTTTGTCAAACATCACCAGGCGCAGTTTAACGCGCAGTGGTGCGGAGTAAGTTACGCCACGGATCTGACATTCTTTAACATCGAAAACTGGCTCACCGAGACGATAGCTAACGTATTGCAGCTCGGAATTGCCGTTGTAGCTCTGAATCGGAAAGACAGAGCGAAAGGCAGCTTCAAGACCGTATTGCCCTTCTGGATCCTGCTCGATAAATTTCTCGAAAGAATCAAGCTGGATAGACAGCAAGTATGGCACGTCCAGAACTTGAGGACGCTTACCAAAATCCTTACGGATACGCTTTTTCTCGGTATAAGAGTAAACCATAGGGTTCCTCAGCTCGCTGATAAGTGACCCAACTGTCCAGACTGATGGGACAGTAACTAATAACCAACCGTTTACTGTAGGAACATCAGAGGGTTAATTCCGATGTTTTTGCATGGCCAGCAGTGACTAAACGGGGTGCAAAATTCACTACTGCCCTACAGCGCAAAAAGGCCGGTGGCTATTTAGCCACCAGCCATTAGCCCATTCAGGCTAGGAAATTAAGTATAAATTACTTAACTTCAACAGAAGCACCAGCTTCTTCCAGTTCTTTCTTCAGAGCTTCTGCTTCTTCTTTAGAAACAGCTTCTTTCAGAGGTGCTGGAGCGCCGTCAACAACTGCTTTCGCTTCTTTCAGGCCCAGACCAGTTGCGCCGCGAACTGCTTTGATTACTGCAACTTTGTTTGCACCAGCAGCAGTCAGGATTACGTCGAATTCGGTCTTCTCTTCTGCAGCTTCAGCTACAGCGCCGCCCGCTACAACTGCAGCAGCAGCAGTAACACCGAACTTCTCTTCCATTGCTTCGATCAGTTCAACAACTTGCATTACAGACATTTCTGCAATTGCGTCTAGGATTTGCTCGTTAGTGATAGACATAACAATTCTCTTTAAAGTCAACAATTAGTTTAAATAGCAACCAGTAAAAAGCAATGCGAATTACGCAGCTTCTTTCTGATCGCGAACAGCCGCGATAGTGCGAACCAGCTTGCCAGCAGACGCTTCTTTCATGCACATCATCAGACGTGCGATAGCTTCGTCGTAAGTTGGCAGTGTTGCCAGTACGTCAGCGTCAGTCAGTGAACCTTCGAATGCAGCAGCTTTGATTTCGAAGTTTTTGTTCTCTTTAGCGAAGTCTTTGAAAAGACGCGCTGCAGCACCAGGGTGCTCGTTAGAGAACGCAATCAGTGTTGGGCCAACAAAAATGTCTTGAAGACATTCGTAGTCAGTACCTTCCACTGCGCGACGTGCCAGTGTGTTACGAACGACTTTCATGTAAACACCCGCTTCACGCGCTTGTTTACGTAGATTAGTCATCGCGCCAACTGTTACACCGCGAGAATCAGCTACAACTGCAGACAGGGCACCGCTGGCAGCTTCGTTGACTTCAGCAACAATTGCTTTTTTGTCTTGAAGATTTAATGCCATTTGGATTTGCTCCTGGATTGTTTTTACACCACTCGCTGCTTCACAGCAGGAGAGTAATTACGGCGCAGATCCAAGAAAGAAAAATATCTATCATGTTCTGGCACCGTCTACGTAGGTAGTAATTAAGTCTCCGTTCCGAAGAACTTGACACCTACGGTCTTGGACGAAGTCTGACAAGCAGACTTAGCCATATTTTTGAAGCGACGAATTATACAGCAACCCGCCGCCCCAAGCAATTAGTTTGCGTTTGCGTCCAGAGTGTTCTGGTCAACCGCTACACCTGCACCCATAGTGGTAGAGATGCTTACTTTCTTGATGAAAGTACCTTTCGCTGAAGAAGGCTTCGCTTTCTTCAGAGCTACCAGCAGCGCTTCCAGGTTACCTTTCAGCTTGTCAGCGTCGAAGTCAACCTTACCGATGGTAGTGTGGATGATACCGTTCTTGTCGTTACGGTAACGAACCTGACCAGCTTTCGCGTTTTGAACCGCTTCAGCAACGTTAGGAGTTACAGTACCAACTTTCGGGTTTGGCATCAGACCGCGAGGACCCAGGATAGTACCCAGTTGACCTACAACGCGCATTGCATCTGGAGATGCGATAACTACGTCGAAGTTCATCTCGCCTTTCTTAACTTGGTCAGCCAGATCTTCCATACCAACGATGTCAGCACCAGCAGCTTTAGCAGCTTCAGCGTTCGCACCTTGAGTGAATACCGCTACGCGGATGTCACGGCCAGTACCGTGTGGCAGTACAGTTGCGCCACGAACGTTTTGGTCTGATTTACGTGCATCGATGCCCAGGTTTACAGCAACGTCTACACTTTCAACGAATTTAGCAGTAGCCAGTTCTTTCAGAAGAGCAACAGCTTCGTTGATGTCGTACTCGCGAGTCGCATCAACTTTTTCGCGGATTACGCGCATGCGCTTAGTCAGTTTTGCCATTGTCTTAACCCTCTACTACCAGACCCATTGAACGAGCGGTACCAGCGATTGAGCGTTTCATCGCTTCAATGTCTGCACCAGTCATGTCTTTCGCTTTAGTTTCCGCGATTTCCTGGATCTGAGCGTCAGTAACAGTACCAACTTTCTCAGTGTTAGGACGGCCTGAACCAGACTTGATGCCAGCTGCTTTTTTCAGCAGAACTGCTGCAGGTGGAGTCTTCAGTTCGAAAGTGAAAGAACGGTCGCTGTATACAGAGATAACTACTGGAGTTGGCAGGCCTTTCTCAAAAGATTCTGTACGTGCGTTGAACGCTTTACAGAATTCCATGATGTTAACGCCGTGCTGACCCAGAGCTGGACCAACTGGTGGACTTGGGTTAGCCATACCAGCTGCAACTTGCAGCTTGATGTAAGCTTCTACTTTTTTAGCCATTACTAAATACCTAAATTTGGGTTCAAACGTCTGTTTTATGAAAACAGACTCCCCGTTTAACAAAAGGGCGCGAAATTGTATTCAAATTTCGCGCCCCTCGCAACTGTTAACGAGCAAAAAACGATCAGCTTTTTTCTACTTGGCTGAATTCCAGCTCTACCGGTGTTGCACGGCCGAAGATAGATACAGAAACCTTCAGGCGGCTCTTCTCGTAATCCACTTCTTCAACCACGCCATTGAAGTCCGCAAATGGACCTTCAGTAACACGGATAACTTCACCTGCTTCATACACAGTTTTGTGTACTGGTGATTCGCTCGCTTTTTCCAGACGGTTCAGGATTGCATCGGCTTCTTTATCAGAAATCGGTGCTGGACGATCTGGTGTGCCGCCGATAAAGCCCATCACACGCGGTACGCTACGTACCAGGTGCCATGATTCATCATTCATCAGCATTTGAACCAGAACGTAACCTGGGAAGAATTTACGCTCGCTCTTGCGACGCTGTCCTGCGCGCATTTCAACCACTTCTTCGGTCGGTACCAAAACCTCACCGAAGTAGTCTTCCATCTCGTGCATCTTGATATGTTCTTTCAGCGACTTCGCCACACGGCCTTCAAAGCCAGAGAAAGCCTGAACAACATACCAACGTTTTTTAGGAGCTTCGCTCATGTAGTTAACCTCACACGCCAGTGATTAGGCGGACCAGACGGACCATAATACCGTCGATGCCCCACAGGATGAGCGCCATGACGACAGTGACAGCCAGAACGATGAAAGTGGTCTGTAAAGTTTCCTGGCGGGTTGGCCAGACAACTTTACGCACTTCCATACGCGATTCACGTGCAAAGGTGATCGCTGCTTTACCTTTTGCAGTCAGTGCAGCAACACCACCGGCAGCAGCAACCAGCACGACGACAGCTGCAGCTCGTAGCACAACAGACATATCACTGTACAGGCTATTTCCCACTACCGCAGTGGCCAGTAAGGCAAAGACCACCACCCACTTCAGGGCGTCCATTGACCCGGTTTGGGCTTCAGCATTCGCTTTCATACATTCTACCTGTAACTAGTCTATTTCATAGACGACAACAACCTCGCGTCCGCGAGGTGAAATGAATAGGAAAACAATAACGCGCCGTCAATGGGCGTCTATTTTCTTATCCCAAAACGTATATCACTGCGACCAATCGGCGAAAAAAAGTTCAATCCGAAGTTTTGGTGCAGAAAAAGGGCATCAAATGATGCCCTTTTTGCTAGTGTGTCGTCAAATCTTATTCGATGATTTTAGCAACAACACCCGCACCTACAGTACGGCCACCTTCACGGATTGCGAAGCGCAGACCTTCGTCCATCGCGATTGGCGCGATCAGAGTAACAGTCATAGATACGTTGTCGCCTGGCATTACCATCTCAACGCCTTCTGGCAGTTCGATAGTACCGGTCACGTCAGTAGTACGGAAGTAGAACTGTGGACGGTAGCCTTTGAAGAACGGAGTATGACGGCCGCCTTCGTCTTTCGACAGAACGTAGATTTCTGAAGTGAAAGTAGTGTGTGGAGTGATTGAACCAGGCTTAGCCAGTACTTGACCACGCTCAACTTCGTCACGCTTAGTACCACGCAGCAGAACACCAACGTTCTCACCTGCACGGCCTTCGTCCAGAAGCTTACGGAACATTTCAACGCCAGTACAAGTAGTCTTGATGGTTTCTTTGATACCAACGATTTCTACTTCGTCACCTACGCGAACGATACCTTGCTCAACACGACCAGTTACAACAGTACCACGGCCTTGGATTGAGAATACGTCTTCGATTGGCAGGATGAACGGACGGTCGATCGCACGCTCTGGCTCTGGGATGTAAGAATCCAGTGCTTCAGCCAGTTCGATTACTTTCGCTTCCCACTGTGCTTCGCCGTTCAGTGCACCCAGTGCAGAACCTTGAATTACTGGGCAGTCGTCGCCTGGGAAATCGTATTCAGACAGCAGTTCACGAACTTCCATCTCAACCAGTTCCAGCAGCTCTTCATCATCAACCATGTCACATTTGTTCATGAATACGATGATGTAAGGGATACCAACCTGGCGACCCAGCAGGATGTGCTCACGAGTTTGTGGCATAGGACCGTCAGTTGCCGCAACAACCAGGATACCGCCGTCCATCTGTGCAGCACCGGTGATCATGTTTTTAACATAGTCAGCGTGTCCTGGACAGTCTACGTGTGCGTAGTGGCGTGAAGGAGTATCGTACTCTACGTGTGAAGTAGAGATGGTGATACCACGCTCACGCTCTTCTGGCGCGTTATCGATAGATGCGAAGTCACGCGCTGCACCGCCGTAGGTTTTCGCCAGTACAGTACAGATAGCTGCAGTCAGAGTGGTTTTACCGTGGTCAACGTGGCCGATAGTACCAACGTTAACGTGCGGTTTCGTACGTTCAAATTTTTCTTTAGACATGACAGTCCCTCTAAGCACGGTATTTTGGTGGCTTAACGACCACGCATACAACAAATGGATTGTTGAGTATATGACAAACGGCTTGAAGTAACTTTGAAGAGAGATGGTGCTGATACCCAGATTTGAACTGGGGACCTCACCCTTACCAAGGGTGCGCTCTACCAACTGAGCTATATCAGCACTATAAGATTGGAGCGGGCAGCGGGAATCGAACCCGCATCATCAGCTTGGAAGGCTGAGGTAATAGCCATTATACGATGCCCGCTTTCAGTTTCTCGTAGAGCTATTCAAACAATTTGAAATATGGTGGTGGGAGAAGGATTCGAACCTTCGAAGGCTGAGCCGTCAGATTTACAGTCTGATCCCTTTGGCCACTCGGGAATCCCACCAAATTGTCTTGTTTTGTCTTTATGGTGCCGGCTGCCGGAATCGAACTGGCGACCTACTGATTACAAGTCAGTTGCTCTACCAACTGAGCTAAGCCGGCGACAAGTGCTGCGCATTCTATGCAATGATTTTTGGCGTTGCAATAGGTAATTTAAAAAATTCCACCAAATCAGTTCTCATGGCGCAATAATTCGCCAATTTCCCCCTTTTTTTATCAAGATGCCGTGACGTTACCTGAGTGTCATGCTTCCACAATGCGTGTCGATAAGGTATTGTCGCTTTCCTTATCTGCAACAGATTCATCGACAGCATGAGTGATTTATTAACGCCTTATCTCTCTTTCGATCGTAAGAAATGGTCGGAATTGCGCGACGCTGTACCCATGACACTTGACGAGGCTGATCTCGAAAAGCTGCGTGGTATCAACGAGCATCTGACTATGGATGAGGTTCAGGATATCTATCTGCCACTGTCACGTCTGCTGAACCTATATGTAAAAGCCCGAAAAGGACGCACCCAGGTGCTGGAACACTTTCTGGGTGAAAAAAATGGCAATGTGCCCTATGTGATTGGTATTGCTGGCAGCGTTGCGGTTGGGAAAAGCACCACAGCACGTCTACTTAAAGCCCTGCTGGAACGCTGGCCTGAGCACCCGAAAGTCGAACTTATTACTACTGACGGATTTCTTCATCCCAATGAGGTGCTGAACAAGCGTAATCTCATGAAGAAAAAAGGGTTCCCAGAGTCTTACGACATCCGCCGCTTGGTTGAGTTTGTCTCAGACGTGAAATCCGGCAAGCCACGGGTCGAAGCCCCCGTATACTCACACTTGGTGTATGACATCACGGATGAGGTCAAAGAGGTCGAGCAACCTGACATTCTTATCGTTGAAGGTTTGAATGTGTTACAAAGCGGAATGGATTATCCGCACGATCCTCACCGTGTGTTTATTTCTGACTTCCTCGACTTCTCCATCTATGTCGATGCCGAGGGAGAATTGTTGAAAACTTGGTATATAGAACGATTTATGGCATTCCGTCGCGGCGCCTTCCAGAATCCGTCGTCCTATTTCCACCACTATACTCTGCTCTCTGAGCAAGAGGCCCGGAATACAGCGGCCGGAATTTGGGAAGAGATCAACGGAAAGAACCTGGTGGAGAATATTCTCCCCACCCGTGAGCGTGCAGGGTTAATCTTGCAAAA
Source organism: Enterovibrio paralichthyis (assembly GCF_019209835.1). Taxonomy (NCBI): domain Bacteria; kingdom Pseudomonadati; phylum Pseudomonadota; class Gammaproteobacteria; order Vibrionales; family Vibrionaceae; genus Enterovibrio; species Enterovibrio paralichthyis. The sequence continues at coordinate 22,859 of NZ_JAHUTS010000037.1, forward strand.
AGGCAACAACCACGCAGTACAAACTGTTAAGGTTCGAAAATAACCCTTAGTCTGCAGCCCTAAGACTGATCTCGCCACCGAGGTACGGCGTAATACCTGCCTCGGTTTCTAACAGTAATGCCCCTTGCTCGTTGATCCCTCGTGCGATACCCATGACCACACGCTCTCCCAATAGCAGCTTCACCGGACGCCCGTAGAAATTATCAAACTGCTTCCAGCGTTCGACAAATCCCGTCATCCCGGTTTCTTCATACTGTTTCAGCGCCTTTATGACGCCGTTAATTAGTGCAGCTGCTAACGTGTTTTTGTCTGGCATTGAAGGACATGCATCCTTGAGATTCGCCCAGCGCTGATCCACTTCCTGTGTTTCGGGCATGGCGATATTCAGCCCCATACCGATCACAAGATGCGCGGCATCCCCGGCCTGTCCGGTCATTTCCACCAAAATACCGGCCAGCTTTCTGTCTTGCCAATACAAATCGTTCGGCCATTTCACCCGCACGCCAGAGGCTCCCAGCTTTTGCAGCGTTTCCGCCATGGAAACCCCTACAACCAGACTCAATCCCATCGCTGCAGCCATACCAGCGTCAAGACGCCAGTAGAGAGAAAGGTAAAGATTGGAACCATACGGGGATTTCCACACCCGTCCGCGACGGCCACGCCCTGCCTGTTGATACTCTGCCAGACACGCAGCCCCTGAAATAAGCTGACCCACACGATCGAGAAGGTATTGGTTGGTGGAATCAATCACTGGCATCAGGGTAAACGCCGGTACCTGCAGCTTTTCCGTCAGTGCTTGCTCATCCAGCAAGTCCAGCGGTGCAGGTAAGCAGTAACCCTTCCCCTGCACTCGGAACACATCCACACCCCATTGCTGTAGGACTTTGACATGCTTACTGATTGCCGCACGGCTCATGCCTAGTGATTCACCCAGTTTTTCCCCGGAGTGAAATTGCCCGTCAGCGAGATATTTGATCAATGCCAGACGTGGTGTGTTGTCTAATGCTGGCATAGTGCCTCCAGGGATGTTTCAGCATCTTTCGCCATGAAGCGCACTTCATGCTCAAGCTTGACGCCATAACGTCTGTATACCGTATCAACCACATGCTGGGCCAACATCACGACATCAGCAGCAGTTGCATCACCTAGATTCACCAACACCAACGCCTGTTTCTCGTGCACTGCCGCGCCGCCAACACAGTACCCTTTCAGTCCAGATTGGTCGATAAGCCAACCTGCCGCCAGTTTCACTTCATCGTCATTGATTGCATATGAAGGACATTCGCCAAATGAAGCTTCTATTTTTTCAGCGACTGATTTTGTCACGACCGGGTTTTTGAAAAAACTTCCTGCATTGCCGACTAGCGCCGGATCGGGCAGTTTCTCTCGGCGGATCTCGCATACTTTCTCAAAAACGTCCTTAGCAGTCAGTTCGCTGAGTGCATTGAGATCAGCCAAGGCTCCGTAACCAGTCACCGGTACCCAGACTTTAGGCAAACTCAGGCCAACCGCTACAATGATGGCTTTCTCTTTGAGCTCCCGTTTGAAAATCGAGTCACGGTAACCAAACTCACACGCCCCTGCGCCCATGCGAACAACTTCACCAGTTTCAAGCATTAGTACATCTACATAGTCACAGCGCTCATTCACTTCCACGCCATAAGCACCGATATTCTGAATAGGTGCTGAGCCGACAAGACCAGGGATAAGCGCAAGATTTTCCAGGCCTGCCATCCCCTGCTCTACAGTCCAGCTAACCAGTTCATGCCAGTTCTCGCCGCCCGCAACATGAAGGTGCCAATGGCTTGCCGTTTCCTCTACCTCTATTCCCTTAATGCGGTTCAATACCACCACACCGGCAAAGTCTTCACAAAAAAGCAGATTACTGCCTTCACCGACAATGAGTTTTGGCACGGATGCATAGTCTTGCCAGATCTGCGTAAAGTCGCTCGCTGAATAAGCTTCAATGAGCGTGTTGGCAGAAACATCAATTCCAAAGGTGTGATAGGGTTTGAGCGATGTATTGGAGAGGATCTTCATGAGCTCGCGTTTCGTTTTGCAAATGTCGTTGCCGTGTATACTACCCCATCCACCTTGAATTCACAGTGATTTGATACCTATGACGCCTTACCGATTCGAGCGGTTAAACCCATTGAGATTTCCCCTTGTTGCCCGCTTTTATAAAACCCACTACCCATCCGGCGCTCCACGCAAAGATGAGGTGATATGGACAGCAGAAGGTGAAAAAGGCCTGTGTGGTGCAGTCAGGTTCCGCCAGTTCGATACGGATAGATTTCAGCTACTTACCGGAATGCTTATTGCCCCGGAGCTACGCAGACAAAAGCTTGGCGTCGCACTACTGGAAGCTGTACAGGAGCAGATTGACCTGGTTCCCTGTTATTGTCTCGCATTCAGGCATCTCGTTCCTTTGTATCAACAAGCAGGGTTTAATGTTATTGACGTGCAGGCGCTGCCGGCGTCACTAAAGGGTCGTTACATCAGTTACTGCAATGGCGGGAAAGATTTGGTTCCCATGATGTTCGCTTCCCGGGAACAGTGTTAATTCGGGATATCCGGCACAGCAAGATCGCTGGAAATTACACAAATTCTGGTACAATACAGGGTTTAATTTGCGTTAACACGACCATAGTGTCGAAGACAATGAGGCAATAATGGATTCAGCTACTGCCAATAAGCAGTTGATCGACCAGCTCCCCAAAATTGCGCATCGCCCAGAACAGCTAGAAACGCTGCTCGAGGCGGCATCTTTTAGAGAGCGCCTGCTGCATGAAATTGCACATGCAAAATACCGTATTTATCTTGTCGCGCTTTACCTACAAGACGATGAGGCAGGCCGTACCATTCTAAATGCGCTCTACGATGCCAAGCAGAAGAATCCTACGCTGGACATCAAGGTATTGGTTGATTGGCACCGCGCTCAGCGTGGCCTTATCGGTGCGGTAAAATCCGATGGCAATGCCGCGTTATACCGCGAATATGCAGAAAAATTCCCTCACAAAATTGATGTGCTGGGTGTACCAGTCAGAAACCGTGAAGTGTTTGGTGTTCTGCACCTCAAAGGCTTCGTTTTTGACGATACAGTTATTTACAGCGGTGCCAGCCTGAACGATGTCTATCTGGCCCAGCATGACCGATACCGTTATGACCGCTACCATGTCATCAATAGCAAAGCGCTGGCAGACTGTATGGCGCAGTTTATTGGCAGCACTTTGGTTGCCAGTGAGGCCGTAACCTGTCTGGCACAACCTAACCGCCCTGATACAAAGGTGCTGAAACCTGCGATCCGCGATTTACGAACGCGCCTACAAAACGCCAGCTATCAGTTTATCTCGCAGCATATCAACGACGACCAGATTGGCCTGACGCCGATGGTAGGTCTAGGAAAGCGTAAGAATTTCCTCAATACCCAGATTTGTCGTCTTATCGCCAGCGCCAAAGATGAACTGACAATCTGTACCCCTTATTTCAACCCACCACGCAGTGTGACGCGCGAGATCCGTCGCGCTCTGAGGCGCGGTGTTCAGGTGTCGATTATCGTCGGCGATAAGACGGCTAACGACTTCTACATTCCACCTGAAGAGCCCTTCAAGACGATCTCAGGTTTGCCTTATCTATATGAGATGAACCTGCGCAACTTTGCACGTCGTAATGAAGCCGCGATTGCAAAACGGCAGCTCAAGATTTATCTCTGGAAGCATGACGACAACAGTTTTCATTTGAAAGGCATTTGGGTAGACCGTAGCTATATGCTACTCACGGGGAACAACCTTAATCCACGTGCATGGAAGCTGGATTTAGAGAATGCCATCCTGCTCCATGACAAACATCGCCTGCTGGAAGTCCAAGCCCAGAAAGAGATTGATAAGATCCTTGAGCACACTCAGCAGATTGGCAGTTATAAGCAGATTGAAAAGCTGGACGTATATCCGGCACCAGTGAAAAAACTGCTTAAGCGCATTAAACGTGTGAAAGCAGATCACCTGCTCAATCAGATCCTGTAAGGAGACGGACGTGATTGCATCTATCGATGTCGACCCACAAAAAACCTTCACCCCAATCTGTCCTGGCGAGTTGCCGGTTAGCGGTGGCGACAAAATCGGTCCTGCGCTTAATGCACAGGCTGACTTAGCGTCATTTCGTGTACTAACCAAAGACGCACATCCAGCCAACGCCGTTTGGGTGGTCGACAGTCACGATAAGATGTTAGCGCCACTGGGTTACCCCAACACAGACCTTACATGGGTATCACATGCAGTACCAGGCACAGAAGGCTTTGAAACGGTGCCAGATTTGCCTGCCGTGACAGATTACGACCATGTTATCTGGAAAGGGGTTGAGCCCGATTTACACCCCTATGGCGCTTGCTTCCACGACATTCAGGAAAAGCTGAGTACCGGGTTGATTGAATGGCTGAAAGCCAAAGGGGTAAAAACAGTATTAGTCGGCGGGCTCGCCACAGACTACTGTGTTAAAACGACAGCCCTACAACTTAAACAGCAAGGCGGTTTTGATGTTTGGGTTAACTTGGAAGCGAGCCGGGGCATTGCAGAGGACACCACACTAAGTGCTTGTGCTGAAATGCAGGATGCCGGCATTCATGTTATTGAAAAGCTAGAACAGTTCAATGCTTAACAGGAAACATTGAATTCCACACAAACACCACCGTCTTACCGCGGTGGTTTTTTTATATGTAGAAAACAACACCCCCGCCAAATGCATATTACCAAGAGCAAGCTGACTTGTTTGGGGGAGCACCTCAGTCAGAAATTAAATTCCGGGATGGATCTAAGTATGAATAACGCAGATGCGAAAAAGCCCTGACCAGATGGTCAGGGCTTTTTCTAAATTGGAAGCCTGGCGATGTCCTACTCTCACATGGGGAGACCCCACACTACCATCGGCGCTGTTACGTTTCACTACTGAGTTCGGCATGGAGTCAGGTGGGTCCATAACGCTATGGTCGCCAAGC